>JBJEIZ010000017.1:36152-66072 GCA_051877535.1 Brotaphodocola sp. | reverse complement strand
TTTTCCTGAAGCTATATATGCGTGGTAAACAGAAAAACCCATGAAACCAACGAAATTGATATGCTGGTTTCATGGGCTTTCCTTTGCAAATAATATTTATGCAATCTATATTTCTCTATGTTCGTTTGTTATGAGCTTTAGGTTCCTGCACGATAAGGCAGGTCATCTGTATCTTACAGGTACAAGTATTTGCTGTTGCCATCCATATGAATCAGAATCTCATGCTCATTCTGCGGGTACTGGGTAAAAAAGAATTTTACTGCATTTAAGAATTTGTTCATAATTATCTCTCCTTTTCATTCAATGCTGTAATTTACAAGTTACCAGTTTTTATATTTCATCTATGTGAACGGGGCGTATATTGTTTGCCCGCCGCCGATGGTCATATAATACCAGTTTCTGGTGGGTGAAAAAAGATGCAATTTTTGCAAAAAAACAGGTGATATTGATGAAGTTATAATTTGTGCCCATATGCCTGCGTATGATAGTTGGCGGGGGCGATATATATGGAAAAATTTCTTATATCACCCTGTTTTATGTAAATGAGCGGCTGTAAATGCTTGTTTTTGTCAAAAATGGGGTGATTTCATGAGAATTTCTTGGAATATTACCCCGTTTCATGACTAGAGATCAGAAATTTGATATGATACGGGGCGATGAGAAAGAGTTTATCCTTCCTATCGCCCCACAGAATGCATTTCAAAAACAGTTATAAGTTATCTATAAATTCATATGCACCGTCCGCATCACCCGATAATATATAATAATAGGAAGCAATCACATTCAAAATGTCCGCGGCTGCCTGCGTCCAGATGATTCCGGTCATTCCGCACAGCCAGTTGAGCAGGAACAGAATCGGAATATTCAGGCAGAGCTGGCGGATCAAAGCAAGGATCAGGGAATATTGACCCTTTGCGTCCACACGCCTTGCAACCCCACGCAAATAGTGATATAATCTCCAAAGCAGTGCGCTTCATGTGCGGATGCAGACATGAAGGTACAAAGTGTTACTATCTGTCGTATTAGATTAGATTTAGAAGAGGAATTACATGTCATCAACGAATGAATATGCCATCCAGGTTGAGGATGTCAGTAAAGTTTACAGACTATATGAGAAACCGATTGACCGACTGAAAGAGTCGCTGAGTTTGACTCACAAGAACTATCATCGCGATTTTTTTGCACTGAATCATATTTCTTTTCATGTAAAAAAAGGGGAGTCGGTGGGAATCATCGGAACGAACGGTTCTGGTAAATCCACGATTTTAAAGATCATTACCGGTGTACTGACACCAACTTCCGGAAATGTCCGCGTGTCAGGTGTGATTTCCGCACTGCTGGAGTTGGGCGCGGGATTCAACAGTGACTATACGGGTCTGGAAAACATCTATATGAACGGTACCATGATGGGATTCTCAAAAAAGGAAATGGATGCAAAACTTCAGGATATTCTGGATTTTGCGGATATTGGAGATTTTGTGTACCAGCCGGTGAAGACTTATTCCAGCGGTATGTTTGTGCGTCTGGCGTTTGCGCTGGCAATTAATGTGGAGCCGGAGATTTTGATTGTAGATGAGGCGCTTTCCGTCGGTGACGTATTTTTTCAATCCAAATGTTACCGCAGAATGGATGAAATCCGCAAGAATGGTACCACGGTTTTGATGGTAACCCACGATATGGGAAGCGTCATCAAATACTGTGATCGGGTGGTCCTGCTGAACAAGGGGAACTTTGTTGCTGAGGGAGCACCGGGAAAAATGGTAGATTTATATAAGAAAATTCTGGCAAATCAAATGGATTCACTGGAAGAGGAGCTCAACGAGATGAACGATTTTTCCGGTGGTATGGACACAGAAAAAACAACAAAAAGCATATCTCAAAAATCAGAAAGAATGCCTAAAAAGGACAGCAGTCAAAGCGGAAAAATGATGGATAAGATCACTATCAATCCGAATCGTACCGAGTATGGCAATGGCAAGGCGGAGATTTATGATCTTGGCATGTTGGACGAGCGGGGGAATGTGACCAATCTTTTGCTGAAAGGTGAATATTTTACTATTAAAGAATGCATTCGTTTTCATGCAGATATTGAGGCACCAATCTTTACGTATACGATCAAGGATAAAAAAGGGGCCGACCTGACAGGAACGAATACTATGTTTGAAGGTGCAGATGTGAAGTCGGTCAAAGCCGGGGACGAATATGAAGTTGCGTTCCGACAGAAAATGAATCTGCAGGGCGGAGAATATTTGCTTTCCATGAGCTGCACCGGGTTTGAGCAGGGAGAGCACACCGTGTATCACCGTCTGTATGATGTGGCGAACATTACAGTCATTTCGAATAAAAACACGGTTGGTGTTTATGATATGGAATCGCAGGTAGAGACAGTCCTGAAACGAGGAAATGAAAATGAGAAGAATAGATGACGAAATACAAATGCTTTTAAAAGAGCATCATGGCGATATTCAGGCAGTATTAAAAGACAATACACAGCTTGATTACCTGTATGCTCTTTCTGAGCAGAGAAGACTTTTGCTGGATTGGTTTGAGTTTGAGCAAAAGGCAGAGCTTTTACAGATCGGTGCCGATTATGGTGCTATGACTGGTCTTTACTGTACCAGTGTTTCGCGTGTAACGGTGCTGGATACAGAGGAAAAGGCACTGGAGACGGCACGTATGCGCTGCTTTTTTGCAGGAAATGTGGAATATGTAAAGCAGGATGTAATGGGGTTTGCCTCTGCTGATCCGCAGAAAACATTTGATTATGTGGTAATGACCGGAGGAAAGACAGAACGAGTGGAACCGGAGCAGATTGCCGCAGCAAAAAAGCTTTTGAAAGCGGATGGTGTGCTGATTCTTGCGGTTCCGAACGCACTGGGAATGAAATACCTGGCAGGTGCACAGAGTGAAGAGCATAGTCTGACAAAGCAGCAGATCAAGTCCCTTCTGGGTGATGCAAAGAATATGAAATTTTATTATCCGATGCCGGATTACCGCACCCCGATCAGTATTTATTCGGATGCATATCTGCCGAAAAAAGGAGACCTGACTCGTGTGATTCCGGCATATGATTATCCGCGTTATCACACGATTGATATGGGCGAAAAGCTGGATCTGGCATGTGAATCCGGTGTATTTGACCAGTATGCGAATTCTTATCTGGTGTTCTGGAGCAAGGATACGAAGAAACTGAATCAGATTACAGAGCGTGCGTTTATCAAATACAATAAGACAAGAAAAGAACAGTTCCAGATTATGACTGTGATTGGTACAAGGGCAGGGAAACGTTATGTAGAAAAAGCGGCATTGAGTTTAGATGGTATGGCGCATATCTGGTCTTTTAAGGAAAAATATGAAAAACTGACCAGTCAGCATCGGATATTAAAGGTGGCGGCACCGGAATTTTGTGAAGGAAAAAATGCGGTTATATTCCCGTACCTGGAAGGTCAGACCTGGGCGGAAAAACTGGGGGAAGAGATCCGGAACGGGGCAGTTCCATTGGATGCACTGAAAAGCGCGATGAATCAGATTTTCGATATTAAACCGGAATTCTGTAGTCCGTTTGCAGTTTCTGATGAATTTGTGGAAATATTTGGAACGGGGCTGGAAGAAGCGGATTTTACAGTTTTCAATGAGGACATCTCCTGTGCTGCCGGCAATATTGATGCTTTGTTTGAAAATATGATTCTGACAAAAGACGGCATCTATTGTTTGGATTATGAATGGGTATTTTTGTTCCCGATACCGGAACATTTTGTGAAATATCGTATTTTGTATTATTTTTATGAGCAGTACAGCAGTATTCTGACAAATATAAGTTTAGAAAAAATGTTGGGAGCTTTTGACATCACACCGGAGATGACAGCCGTTTATGAAAAAATGGAGGCGTCTTTCCAGAATTATGTACATGGAGCAAATCAGCAGCTTTACCTCGAAAACTATATGGTTTATTCCAAAGGGGTGAAGGAAATCCGGCAGGTGGAAAGTGACCTTGCCCGTGCAAGAGAACGCATCGAGCAGATGAAAATCCATACTCGTGAGAAAGATGTTACGATTCGAAAGATTACGGAAGTACAGCGTCTGACGAATAATCATGTGACCAATCTGGAAACGATCATTCGGGATCTGCGGCACGAGATTGATGAAATGGGGAAGACACTGACCTACTTGAATGGTCATGAGGCTCTGATTTTTAAGGCAAGAAGAAAACTGGGGGAACAGTTCAATAAAAAATATCCGCGGGGTTCTGTAGAACGCAAAAAATTAAAGTACAAGAAAGAGTGCCTGATGCATCCAATTCGTTCCATGAAACTGTATTCTACAGAGGAGGGGCGGAATTTAAGAAACGGTGATTTTGAAATCGGAGATATCTACCGTGAACATGGGAAACTGCACTTTGAAAAGGTTGAAAATCCAATGGTTTCCATCGTGATTCCGGTGTATAATCAGATTCATTATACTTATGCATGCCTGCTTTCCATTCTGGAACACACGAAGGATGTGACCTATGAAGTGATCATTGCGGATGATGTTTCTACAGATGCAACCGAGCATTTGTCTGATTATGCAGAGGGACTGGTGATCTGCAGAAACAGCACCAACCAGGGCTTTTTACGCAACTGTAATCAGGCTGCAAGAAATGCCCGCGGTAAGTATGTGATGTTTTTGAATAACGATACCCAGGTGACTCCGGGATGGCTCAGCTCTCTTGTGAACCTGATTGAACATGACTCGACCATCGGTATGGTTGGCTCCAAGCTGGTGTACCCGGATGGACGTCTGCAGGAAGCGGGCGGTATCATTTGGAGTGATGGTTCCGGATGGAATTATGGTCGTCTTGATGATCCGGATAAACCGGAGTATAACTATGTAAAAGATGTCGATTATATTTCTGGTGCGGCGATTTTGCTGTCTAATGATCTTTGGAAGCAGATTGGTGGATTTGACACTCGTTTTGCACCGGCTTACTGTGAGGATTCTGACTTGGCGTTTGAAGTCCGTAAGGCGGGATATCGGGTCGTTTATCAGCCGCTTTCCAAAGTCATCCATTTTGAAGGGGTATCGAACGGAACCGACGTTCAGGGCAGCGGTTTGAAGCGCTATCAGGTGGTAAACAGCAAAAAATTGAAGGAAAAATGGGCGTCGGAATTTGCGAAACAGTGCGAAAATAACGGCAATCCGGATCCGTTCCGGGCAAGGGAACGCAGTATGGGCAAAAAAATCATCCTGGTGGTTGACCACTATGTTCCTACCTGGGACAAAGATGCCGGTTCCAAGACCACATATCAGTATTTGAAAATGTTCCTGAAAAAAGGCTATGTTGTAAAATTCCTTGGCGATAATTTTATGCATGAAGAACCGTATTCCACGATTTTGCAGCAGATGGGAATTGAGATTTTATATGGACCAGAGTATCAGGTGAAAATTTGGGATTGGCTGCGTGATCACGGTGATGATATTGAAGTGGCATATTTGAACCGTCCGCATATTTCGACCAAATATATTGATTATATTCTGGATAATACGGATATCAAGGTGATTTATTACGGACATGACCTGCATTTCCTGCGGGAGGGCAGAGAATTCCAGCTGACCGGTGACCTGAAGAAGCGTGAGGATTCCGAATACTGGAAGTCTATCGAATTGTCTTTGATGAGCAAAGCAGCCGTTTCTTATTATCCGTCTTATATTGAACGTGATGCGATCAAGGAAATTGACCCGACGATCAATGTAAAAGACATCACAGCGTATGTGTTTGATGAGTTTAAAACAGACATTTCAGAAGACTTTGCGAAACGAGAAGGACTTCTGTTTGTCGGTGGATTTGCGCATCCGCCGAATGCAGATGCGGTGCTTTGGTTCGCGAGAGAAATATATCCGCGCATCCGTGAAAAGATGCTGGCAGCAGGTCAGGAACCTCCGAAGTTTTATGTTGTCGGTTCTAAGGTTACGGAGGAGATCAAGGCACTGGAACAGCCAAATAACGGCATTATCATCAAAGGATTTGTGTCCGAAGAAGAACTTGCAAGATTGTATGCAGAATGCCGGATCGTTGTGGTTCCGCTGCGTTACGGCGCTGGCGTCAAGGGCAAAGTGGTAGAAGCCATCTATAACGGTGCGCCGATCATTACCACGTCCATTGGAGCAGAAGGAATTCCACAGGTTGAAGATGTGCTGATCGTAGAAGATGAGCCGGAAGCATTTGCAGAAAGGACTGCAGAGTTGTATCAGGATATCGATGCATGTCGGGAACTGTGCAGAAAAACACAGCACTACATTCGAGAACATTTCAGTATCGATGCAGCATGGAATGTGATCAAAGATGACTTTAAGCGCTAAGTGTTGAGCAGTGCGCCGAAAAAGAGATGGGGAAATCTTTAGGAAAACTTGTTTTCATAAAGATTTTCCCATCTCTTTTTCGGAATAGTTCGAAAGCCCGCGAACGACATGAATTCTTTAGGATTTTATGAAGATAGTGGCAACTCCCCGAATAAAATGATATAATTCCAACATAATATGGGGTTTTTTACCTTATTTTCAGGAGGATTTTATGCAGGCGATTTTACTGGCCGGAGGACTGGGAACCAGACTCCGCAGCGTAGTCAGTGACCGTCCGAAGCCGATGGCGCTGATTGAGAATAAACCGTTTATGGAATATGTAGTCCATGAACTTTCCCGTCATGGAATTACCGATATTATTTTTGCTGTGGGATATAAAGGTTCCATGGTGGAAGAATATTTTGGAGATGGCAGTCAGTTTGAGTCAGCCGATGGAAGCGGAAAACTGACGATTCGCTATGCTTATGAGGAGGAACTTCTGGGTACTGCCGGGGCGATAAAAAATGCAGGAAAACTGGTGACAGAGGATCGCTTTTTTGTGTTGAATGCGGATACATTTTATCAGATCGATTACAGCCGCCTGGTTCAGATGCAGGATGAGAAACATCTGGAGATGGCACTGGTTCTGCGTGAGGTTCCGGATGTTTCTCGCTATGGACAGGCTGTATTGGAGGATGGACGTCTGGTCGGATTTAATGAGAAGACGTTGGAGACCAGACCGGGCACCATCAATGGAGGCGTGTATTTGATGACCAGAGCGTTGATGGATGACATTCCACAGGGCAAAGTCTCTCTGGAAAATGAGATGATTCCGAAATGGCTGAAAGAAGGACGTGCACTTGGCGGTTTGGTTCATGATGGGTATTTTATTGATATTGGTATTCCGGAAGCATATTTCCAGTTTATTGAGGATGTGAAGAGAGGAGTGGTTGTATGGTAATTCGGGGACGAGCACCGCTGCGTGTCAGTTTTGGCGGCGGAGGAACGGATGTAGCACCGTTTTGTGTAGAACAGGGAGGTGCGATTATCGGCAGTACAATTAACAAATACGCGTATTGTTCGATCGTTCCGCGAGATGATGATCAGATTATCGTTCATTCTCTGGATTTTGATATGACCGTCAAATATAATACCAGAGAAAATTTTGTTTATGACGGCAAGCTGGATTTGGTAAAAGCCGCTTTGCGTGCTATGGAGATTAAGCAGGGGTGCGAGGTTTACCTGCAGTGTGATGCTCCGCCAGGTTCCGGTCTCGGCACTTCTTCTACCGTAATGGTGGCACTTCTGATTGCAATGGCGCGCTGGAAAGGGGTAGAGATGGATGGATACCATCTGGCAGATCTGGCGTATAAGGTTGAGCGTGAAGACCTGAAAATTGATGGCGGATATCAGGATCAGTATGCGGCGACGTTTGGTGGATTTAATTTTATTGAATTTCATGGCCGCAACAACGTGGTGGTAAACCCGCTCCGCATCAAAAAAGATATCTATAATGAGCTGCAGTACAACCTGCTTTTGTGCTATACGGGCAATATCCATGTGTCTGCGAATATCATTAAAGATCAGGTAAAAAATTATGAAAAGAAAGATGCTTTCGACGCTATGTGTGAAGTAAAAGCACTGGCTTATGCGATGAAAGATGAATTGCTGAAAGGAAACCTCCACAGCTTTGGAAAGCTGCTGGATTATGGTTGGCAGAGTAAAAAGCGTATGAGCAGCAAGATTACCAACCCACAGATCGATGAACTCTATGAAGAAGCATTGAAAGCCGGTGCGTTGGGCGGAAAACTTCTGGGTGCAGGCGGAGGCGGTTATTTGCTGATGTATTGTCCGTATAATGTGCGCCATAAAGTTGCAGCCAGAATGGAGCAGGTCGGAGGTCAGCTGGCGGACTGGAATTTTGAACTGCGGGGTGCACAGGCCTGGACAGCCGATGAAAACCGCTGGGATTATTCGAAAGTAAAAGTTCATATTCCGAATGGAGAGTATACGTTCGATTTGTAAAGACAGAAGAGGTTTTATCATGGAAAAAGTGATTTTTCTGGACCGGGACGGGACATTGAATGCGGAGGTTCATTATCTGCATCGAACGGAAGATCTGAGAATCCTGGATGGAGTTCCGGAGGCAATTTATGCACTGCGCAAAGCTGGTTATCACATTGTGGTTGTAACGAACCAGGCTGGAGTAGGAAGAGGATATTATCGGGAAGAAGATGTGGACAATCTGCATGCATACATGAATGAACTGCTTGCAAAAGACCATGCAAAAGTAGATTATTTTTTCTACTGTCCACATCATCCGGTACATGGGATTGGTGATTACAAAAAGGTATGCCATTGCCGCAAACCGGAGACTGGAATGTTGGAAATGGCAGAGCAGTATTACGACATAGACAAGGCGCATTCCTGGATGATCGGAGATAAGCTGATCGATGTTCAGGCAGGGCGTAATTATGGTATTCGTACAGCTCTGGTTGGGACGGGATATGGTGCTGAAGAACATGGAAAAACGCTGGAACAAAAGGTGTGCCCCTACGAAATTTATGGGGAAACACTTTCGGAAGTAGTACAAAAAATTCTTGAAATTGAGGGATCCGGACAAAATAAAGGAGATAATTATGTTGAATGAAAAACAGCAGTGCATTCTGGATGAACTTATGGAGCGATATCCGAAGCTGTTAAAGATGCGTCAGCCGATTTTGGATGCCTGTCAGATGATTGTAAGCTGCTATGAAAGCGGAGGGAAATTATTGATTGCAGGAAATGGAGGGAGCTGTGCGGATGCGGAACACATGGTAGGGGAATTGATGAAAGGATTTGTCAAACGCAGACCGCTTTCTGACGAATTCAAGCTGAAAATCTGCGCGGAAAATGAGGAGCATGGAAAACTTCTTGCCGATTGTCTGCAGGTCGGACTTCCTGCAATCGCATTGAGTAATCACGCAAGTCTGAACACGGCATTTTCCAACGATGTAGATGCGGATATGATCTATGCACAGCAGATATGTGGATACGGTACTCCGGGAGATGTATTTGTGGCGATATCCACTTCCGGAAATGCAAAAAATGTGGATTATGCGGTAACGGTTGCCCGGGCAAAAGGGATCAAAGTGGTTGGTCTGACCGGAAAGGACGGAGGAAAATTGGGCCGTCGTGCGGATGTGTCTCTGATTGTTCCGGAGATGGAAACGTTTAAGATTCAGGAATTGCATCTGCCGATTTACCATGTACTTTGTCTGATGACAGAATCCTATTTTTTTGAGAGGTAAGGAATGGAATGATGGAGCATGCGTTTGCAATTTGTGCATATAAGGATTCCCCTTATTTGGAAGAGTGTATTCAGTCGCTGAAACGGCAGTCTGTTCCGACGAATGTTATTTTGTGTACTTCTACGCCAAGCCCATATATTGAAAATCTGGCAGCAAAATATGAAATTCCGGTATTTGTCCGGGACGGAAAAAGTGATATTCAGGATGACTGGAATTTTGCTTATGAGAAAGCGGGTGCCCGTTTGGTGACCATTGCTCATCAGGATGACTGTTACCACAAGGATTATGTGAAAAAAGTATTGGAATGTTGGAATAAATACCCGGATACGACTGTATTTACCAGTGATTGTGCGATTGTAAAAAACGGGAAAATACAAAAACCGGGGATGGTGCAGTTTGTAAAATATATATTGCGCTTTCCGCTTCGTTTTCATGGTCTGTCAGATCGTAAATGGGTGAAAAAAGCGGCGCTTGTATTTGGAAATCCTATTATCTGTCCTGCTTGCACTTATGATAAAGAGGCACTGGGAAGCCCGCTGTTTCATTCAGAATTTAAATTTGCTCTGGATTGGGATACGATGTGGAAATTAGCGGACAGGCCGGGACGTTTCATTTGTCTGGAACATCCTTTGATCCGGTATCGGATACATGAGGAGGCGACAACAAAAGCGTGTATCGTGGATGACCGCCGATCTCGGGAAGAAATCGCAATGTTTGGAAAAATCTGGCCGAAGCCGATCGTGAATGTGCTGATGATTTTTTATCGAAAAGCATATTCCGCTTATAAGGAATAAAAATCAATGAATTTTGGAGATAAAAACCGAAATGCAATTGGAAAGGGTAAAGCATGGCGGAGCATAAGAAAATAACTGTGGGAACGGCTGCAGTTCTGGCAGTCGGAATCACGGGATATTCGGCGTGGAAACAGTTGGTGACAGGGGTGTTGTCGTGGCATATACGCCAACCGGAATTTATTTCTATGATGACGGAACTTCTGGTTATCTGGCTGATTTTTATACTGGCTTTTTTTGTGATAAGTAAAAGTCAAAAAAAGATGATCGGATGGGGAATTGCCGGTTTGAGCCTTTTGGCTTTTTTCTGGCTTCATAAGCTGATGCTTCCGGTTCTTTTTACCGGTGCTTATACGGGATACCTCATTCTGACCGGTTTTTGGTTTACACGTTTTTTCCTGAGAAAAGAGTTTGATCTGGCATGGGATTTTTTGATGGGAAGTGCCGTTACGATCATGACGTTTTGTTTTCTATCGCTCTTACACCTGGGCAGTATCACGAAGCTCCGGGCATGGGTTTTGATCAGTGGATGTCTGCTGGCAGGTTGGTTTCTGAAAGAATTGCATAGGAAAAAGAGAGCAGGAGAGAAGTGTTCTGGGATGGACATTCCGGCTGCAGACAGTCTGATTCCGATGGTTATGCTGGCCTCGATCGTGACCTTGATTCTTCTGCAGGCTGGACGTATGAATCTGGCTGTGGATTTTGACAGTATCTGGTATGGTCTTCGTTCAGATGTAATGCTGGACAGTGGAAGTGGAATCTATGAAGACTTGAAAACACTGGGTGTTGTTTATACGTATTCGAAAGGATTTGAAACGCTGCTTTTGCCGTTGGCGGGACTTCCTTCTTACAGCTTTACCATTGCTATGAATCTCTGGATCGCGGTTTTGCTATTATATGCAGCATATCACACCGCGAAAGAATGTCTTTCATCAGAACAGGCATTGTGGGTTCCGTTTATCATGGCTGCAGTACCGGGAATCATGAACATGGCAGATACAGCAAAAGCAGATCTGATGACTGTTTTTTGCCAGCTGTTGATGGTGCAGAGCGTGATATTCTGCATAAACGGACGCGGTATAAAGGAGAAGGCAGGAAATCCGAACGGTTCTGCTGACTGGCTTGTGGCAGGAATGGCAGCAGGAGGTGTGAGCCTGGCACTTAAACCGACGGCGATGATTTATTCACCGGCAATCGTTGGAGTAAGCATGTTATGGATGGTTTATGATTTTTGTGGTCATAAAAAGCAGATGAGAGAGCAGGAAAAGCCCCGGATAAAACTTGGCGATTATCGCATTCTGCTGATCCTGATTCCATCGGGTCTGGCCTTGGCTGGAATCTGGGGACGAACATGGAAACTGGTCGGGGTTCCGGTAACTTCTATTTTTTACGGAGTTTTTCAAAAACTGGGATTTCAGGTGAATTACCCATTTTACGCATCTGGATTTCCATCTGCGGGCAGTGCCGGAAATCTCTCGGAACAGGCGATGTTTTTGGTGAGACGCCTGTATCAGCTTTTATTGGATCCGCAGGGAGAAGACATGGCGCATGTGATCATTGCATGGGGAACGGTGCTGCCGGCTGTGTTGTTTGTTTTATGGATTTTTCTGCGGAAATCGGCGAAAAAAGATGACAGGATTCCGGTGAAAATTTCTTCTTATCTTATGTGGCTGCTCGTTTCCATCGGATTGATCAATCTTGTCAGTTTATATTCTTTATCGCAGATTGATGGCAATTATTATATGCTGTATTATGTTCTGATGATCTTGTCTGCGGTCATTTGGCTGGGCAGGCAGGGTGGGGAGATTCAGAAACAATGCCATCGAATTCTTCTCCCGGTCTGGCTGTATGGAGTATTGTTTTGCGGTTTGACGAATTGGTCCTGGACGCTTGGAAATGGCGGTATGGATCTCTTGAACCGGGGATATTATCCACATCAGGAGATTGAGCGGCAGAAGCGTGCCGAGCAGGGCTCTGAGGAAATCTGGAATATTGTGGCAGCAAATCCGCGCAATCGACTCATCGCTTTAGGCAAAGTTCCGGATGTTCTGACGTTTCCGTGCTGGGTGCAGTCTTATGTGGATGTGTCCGGCTATTGGGGAAATCCGGAGGTGGTTGCAAGTGCTCCCGCATTTTTAAATTACCTGCATTTTGCAGATGTGGATTATCTTTATATGGAGCGGGAATATATCGATTCCAGCGTGAGAATCTATCAGATCATCCGGTCTTTGGTGGAGAACGGATGGCTGTATGATGTACGGAGTGAGAATGGGAATTTGATTTTGTCGGTGCGAAAACCAATGGAAGAACAATCGATTTCCATGATCTCACCGGGGGAAAAAATGGAAAATCTGAGCGTATTTGATGAGGAATATATGCAGCATCCGTAGGATTGTTTTGGATGCAGTTAGGAGATAGAAATGGAAAACAGGAAAAAAGACGATGTGATCGTTGTATTATTGCTGACGATATTTGCATTCTGGGTGAATCGAGGAATGGAAATCCACGGTCTTTATATGGATGATCTGTATTTATGGTCCTGCTATGGAGAACAGTCCTTTTGGGAATATGTATTTCCGGTGGGAAGCACTCGTTTCCGCTTCCTGTATTATCTGGCTGCGTGGCTGCAGTTAGCTCTGGTGGGACCCCATGTGGAATGGTTTGTTCCGATCAATATTTTGTTGAATATAGGAATTGCATTTACGCTCTATCGTATGGCGAAACGGTTCAGCCGTTCTACGTTTATCGGAGGACTTTTGGGAATTGCTTTTCTGGCATCCCGCATGGCTTATTATCAGATTGGGCAGGTGTATGGTCTGATGGAAACCATGGCATTGTGGATGGCAATCGGGATTTTATATCTGCTCTGTGGATATTTAAATGAATCAGATGAATTGGAAAAACGCCGTTTCTTTCTGGCATCCGGATTGTATTTTGGTATCTGTTTTGTGCATGAACGATATATGGTGCTGCTTCCGCTGTTTTATCTGGTTTTGATCTGCAGAAGACCGCGGAATAAACGACTGTGGTTCACGCCGGCAGCGGTATTTGGTCTGGTGCAGATGATCCGCTTTCAGACCATTGGTGGGCTGGCACCTGCAGGCACCGGAGGAACGGATGTTGTGGATACATTCTCCGTAAAAGAAGCAGTCAAATATGCGTTCAGCCAGGTGGCATATTTGTTTGGAATCAATGCGGGACCGGAGCATCTGAACGGTCAGAACTATCGGGAGGCTCCAGTTGTGATCGTGATGTTGATCGTGATCGCAGACCTGATGCTTTTGGGTATTGTGGCTGCCTTCTTGTTCCGGCTGATTCAAAAACGGAAAACCTGCCGGATGCAGTTGTGGACCAGTTTGTTATTTATCTGCTTTATTGGCGGCTGCATTGCCTGTTCCAGTGTGACGATTCGCGTAGAAATGAGATGGGTGTATGTGTCTTATGCAGCGGCATTGTTATTTTTGTCATGGCTGTACGGTACTGTGACTGAGGGCATGGTAGAACATGGAAAATGGACGAATGCGGTGCCGTATATGGCGATGATCACACTATATGTGGTGCTGATGCTTCCGGTAGAATTGTTTTACAGAAGTATGTACCCGAATCTGTACTATTGGCCCAATCAGAGTCGGTACAATTCCCTGGCAGAGGTGACTTACGGTACTTATGGGGAAGAAATTTTCGGAAAAAAAATTTATATTGTCGGCAATGAATTTGAAATGAGTGAATTCACGGCTGATACGTTTTTTAAAGTGTTTGACAGACAAAGAAAAGCCGAAGGAACTACAGTGGAACATATAGAAGATATTCGGAAAATCGGGTTTGTTGACGGAAATACGCTTGTGTTGAAAGAGGATCCGGCACATGACCGGTTTTTAGATATCACTCAGGCAGTGAAGGATTTTAAATGCCGTGTGTTATATGGTTATTATGAGGATAACTGGATGGACGAGCAGGCAAAGATGCAGGTCATGGCAGGCGAGAGCGGATGTATTGAGATGGAATTTTATTATCCGAGAGAGCTGTCAGAAGATCAGTGGATCACAGTTTCTTTGGATGAGGAGCCGGAAATTTATCTGGAAATGACGCAGGAGCGGATGACGGCAGAGCTGCAGGTGAGACCGTATCAAGTCGTGAATCTGGAATTTGAGACGAACTTCTATGTGCCGGAGGCGCAGGAACAGCGGGGAGAGAAGAAGCTGGCAGTCCTGATGCAGATGAGGGCAGAGTAGGGAAAGAGAGAAAAACAGATCCCGGGACAGAAGATGTTTGCTGTCTGTGTGCGGACACGCGTTGAAATTTTATAATAACTGTGGTATCATCACGATAGTATTTTCCGGCTCACCAGAAGTGACGGAGGGAAGATATTGTCCGCGGTAAGGATAAGAAAGGTTTTTACATGAAATATAAGAAATGCATTTATTATGGTCTTCCGGTTCTTGGAATATTATTCTGCCTCTGGTATGTGAAGGCGGCAACCTGCGATGTGGTGTACACAGATTATATCCGGCTGGTTAATTCCTATCTGCCGGATGTGTGGAATCCGGCTAAATTTTTTGTCCCGGATGTGTTGACAAGGATTCCGATTCATTATCTTGGAAGAATCATCAATACGACATTTTTTCATTACAGTACCACGTTTGATATGGCGCTTGGCGTGTTGGGACTTGGCATTTCCGGGGTGGTTCTTGGCATGTACTGCGAGCGGGAACAAGTGGGAGCAGTCTGGTATCTGCTCTTGACTTTTTTGCTGTTTGGACTGAATAAATGGGAGATGCTGACCAACGGGACCGGTTGGGGACATTTCGCTGCATTTGCCGGATTTTATTATCATTATCTGGTGTTTGACCGGTTACTTTATGGACAGGGAAAACGGCATGACCGCAGGCTCTTGCTGGTGCTTCCGGCGGTGATCACACTTGGTATGGCAGGACCATACTGTGCAGTTTATACAGTGGTCATGGTATTGGCTTATCTGACAGCATGGATGATGAGACGGGATTCCATTGACAGAAAGTTCTGCATTGTTGGAATTGTGAGTGTCCTGATTCCGTTTTTCTTATATTTATGGAGTAATTCTTACGCTGTGGAAGACCATGCAGGTGCTGTTGAGATCGGACTTTTGGAACTGGCGGCAGCAGATTTTTCTTTTTTTGTGCGATTTCTTCTGAAGTCTTTGGCATCCATGGTGGTAGGTGCGGAGGTACTGGATTCCTGGATGGCAGCAGGGGTGATCCGGGAGTCTGTAATTTATGGGATTGGTGCATGCCTGGCAGCATCTTATTTGTTCGCACTGGTGCTGAATTGGAAATTTCGGTTGTATGAGCGGACGTTGATGCCGCTGATGCTTTTGTTTGCCGGCATGGGAAATCATGCGATCGTGCTGATGTCCCGCTATATTTTTGTAAAAGATCATTATGGAATGAGTTCCCGGTATGCACTTCAATATCAGGCAGGACTTTTGGGAATCATGCTCACATTTGCATTATTGTGGAACCAATGGAAGATGCATAAAAACAAGTTATGTCGTGCAGCAGCAGGAGCAATTTGCCTGATGCTTTTGGCAGGGCATAGCTGCACGGATTATGCAGAATTAAAAAAAGCACCGTATCGGGAGCAATATGGAAGAAACATTGAAGCAGTTGCAGTGCAGTTTGAATCGGTCAGCGATGATGTGCTTCGTGAAACCTTTGATTATCGTAAGAGTCAGCCGGACAGCGGTGAGAAGGTGCGGGAAGCGCTGACGATTTTAAAGGAGCAGAAATGGAATGTGTTCTCCAGGTAATGCCCGGGGCAGCGGAATAAAAATAGAGAAGATACACGTATATGGAGGAAATGTTATGAAAGTAGTTATTCTGGCGGGCGGTCTGGGAACCAGGATCAGTGAAGAAAGCCATCTGAAACCGAAGCCGATGATTGAAATTGGCGGAAGACCGATCTTGTGGCATATTATGAAGTATTATTCTGAATTTAGTTTTCATGATTTTATCATTTGTCTGGGATATAAACAGTATGTGGTAAAAGAGTTTTTTGCAGATTATTTTTTGCACACTTCAGATGTGACGTTTGACCTGGCAAACAATAAGATGGAAGTGCACAATAACTATACGGAACCATGGAAAGTAACATTGGTGGATACCGGTCTCCACACCATGACCGGCGGCCGCGTGAAACGGATTCAGCCATATATCGGAGATGAACCGTTTATGCTTACTTACGGAGATGGTGTCTGCAATGTCAATCTCCATGAACTGGTAAAATTCCATGAAAGTCATGGGAAAATCGCCACGTTAACTACGGTGAATATCGGTCAGCAGAAAGGTGTTCTTGATATCGGAAGTGATAATACGGTCCATGCTTTCAGGGAAAAAGCGGTGAATGATGGTGCGGTTATCAATGGCGGGTTTATGGTGATGAATCCGGAAATTTTTGATTATCTGAAAGATGATACCACGGTTTTTGAACAGGAACCGATGCAGCGGCTGGCTGCGGAAGGACAATTGATGTCTTTCTATCATGACGGTTTCTGGCAGTGTATGGATACCCAGAGGGAAATGCAAAAATTGGAAAAGCTCTGGCAGTCCGGACAGGCACCATGGAAAATCTGGAGATAGATGATGGAGTCTGCGACAGCGGGCAGGAAAGTTTAAGAAAGGAACAGATAAGAAAACCATGATTTATAATCTGGAAAGCTGCAGAGATTTTTATAAGGGAAAACGCGTTTTGGTGACCGGTCATACCGGATTTAAGGGGACATGGCTTTGCCGGATCCTGACTCTGGCCGGGGCACAGGTCAGTGGATATGCGCTGCAGGCACCAACGGATCCATCTGCATTTGCCATTTCCGGGATGGCGGATACCATGGATTCGGTGATTGGAGATGTCCGGGATCTGAAACACCTGATGGAAGTATTTGACCGGGTTCAGCCGGAAATCGTATTTCATCTGGCAGCTCAGCCAATTGTGCGCGATTCTTATAAAGATCCGGTTTATACGTATGAAACCAATGTAATGGGAACGGTAAATCTGTTGGAATGTGTGCGCAGGCACCCGTGTGTAAAATCTTTTTTGAATGTGACAACAGACAAAGTTTATGAAAATCGCGAGTGGGAGTATGGTTATCGGGAATGTGATCCTCTGGATGGATATGACCCGTATTCCAACAGCAAATCCTGTTCGGAACTGGTAACTCACAGTTATCAGAAATCGTTTTTTCAGGATGGACACTGTGCGATTTCGACTGCCCGTGCCGGCAATGTGATTGGCGGAGGGGATTTTGCCAATGACCGCATCATTCCAGACTGTGTGCGTGCTATGGCTGCAGGAACAGAAATCGTGGTGAGAAATCCTTATTCTACTCGTCCGTTTCAGCACGTGATGGAGCCGCTGTTTGCTTATCTTCAGATTGCTCAAAGGCAGTATGAGGACATTAAGTATCAGGGATATTACAATGTGGGCCCAGATGAATGTGATTGTGTGACGACCGGAGAATTGGTGACAATGTTTTGTGAAATTTGGGGGGATGGAGCTTCCTGGGTAAATCGCCATGATGGAGGTCCGCACGAGGCAAATTTCTTAAAACTGGATTGTTCCAGAATCAAATATGTGTTTCAGTGGCAGCCGCGATGGCACATTTATGAGGCGATAGAAAAGACGATCGATTGGTCAAAAGCGTACTTAAATGGTGCGGATATGACCGCGGTTATGGATCGTCAGATTCAGGAGTTTTAAGTGAAAAAATTCAGGAGATTTTAAAAATGAAAAAGACACAGGAACAGGCAAAAAAGGAAATTCTGGATCTGGTAGCAGAATACTGCCAGACCTGGCATACTGATAATAAAAAACCATTTGAACCAGGTGACCGCATTCCGTATGCGTCTCGTGTATACGACTCACATGAAATGGTGAATCTGGTAGACAGTGCACTGGAATTCTGGCTGACTTCCGGCCGCTATACGGATGAGTTTGAGAAGAAACTGGCAGAGTACCTGGGAGTCAGATATTGCTCACTGGTCAATTCCGGTTCCTCGGCAAATCTGATCGCATTTATGACTTTGACATCTCCACTTCTGGGTGACCGTCAGGTGAAACGGGGGGATGAGATCATTACCGTTGCAGCTGGTTTTCCGACTACCGTTACCCCTATGATTCAGTATGGGGCAGTACCGGTATTTGTGGATGTAACGATTCCGCAGTATAACATCGATGTGACCAGATTAGAAGAGGCATATTCCGAAAAGACAAAGGCGGTTATGATTGCCCATACGTTGGGAAATCCATTTGATCTGGGGGCGGTAAAAGCATTCTGTGATAAGCATGATCTGTGGCTGGTCGAGGATAACTGCGATGCATTGGGAAGCCGTTACATGATTGATGGAGAAGAAAAACTGACCGGAAGCATCGGTGATATCGGAACGTCCAGCTTCTATCCGCCGCATCACATGACCATGGGAGAGGGCGGAGCAGTTTACACCGACAATCCACTGTTAAATCGCATTATCCGTTCGTTCCGTGACTGGGGACGTGACTGTGTTTGTCCGTCCGGACGAGATAATGTCTGTGGACATCGTTTTGATCGTCAATACGGGGAACTGCCGCTGGGATACGACCACAAATATGTCTATTCACATTTTGGATATAATCTCAAAGCAACGGATATGCAGGCAGCCATCGGGTGTGCACAGTTGGAAAAATTCCCGAAATTTGTAGAACGCAGACGACACAATTTTGATCGTTTGAAAGCAGCTTTGACTGGTACGGAAGACAAACTGATTCTACCGGAACCATGTCCGAATTCCAGACCGAGCTGGTTTGGATTTTTGATTACCTGCAGAGAGGGTGTGGACCGAAATGCAGTGGTTCAGTATGTAGAAAAGCATGGGGTGCAGACGCGTATGCTGTTTGCAGGAAATCTGATCAAGCATCCTTGTTTTGACCAGATGCGCGCAGACGGAACCGGTTATCGCGTGGCTGGAAGTCTGGAAACTACGGACCGCATCATGAAGGACACCTTCTGGATTGGCGTGTATCCAGGCATGACGGATGAGATGATTGACTATATGGCAGCCACGATTCGCGAGGCGATTTGTCAGTAGGCGGAACCGTTGATGACATAATGAGTCGTCAGAGCAGAAATGGGAACGGTCGGTGAGGGATGCACCGGAAGAGCAGCGAGGAAAATAGAATGGAATATGATCTGACAAAGGTTCATGAGACCAATTTAAAATTATTAAAGGAAATTGACCGCATTTGCCGGAAATATAAAATACACTATATGCTGGATGCGGGTACATTGCTTGGAGCAGTACGCCATCAGGGCTTTATTCCGTGGGATGACGATGTAGACATTGCATTTACAAGAAACAATTATCAGGCATTTCTCAAAGTAGTGCGCCGTGAACTGCCGGATACCATGGAGCTGGTCATGCCGGGAGATCTGGGGGACGGGAATGCATTTTTTGATTTTACAGCCCGTGTGATCTACAAGAAAAGCCGCCGTCATGAAGACACGAAGGAGATGCAGTATTACGGCGGAAAACTCAATCATTTGTGGGTTGATCTGTTTGTGATTGATGAACTGCCACAGAAAAAATGGCAGGCGAACCTTACTTTGCTGATGCACAAAGCGATTTATCTTTTGGCGATGGGACACCGGTATCAGCTGGATTACAGCAAATACAGTCCGTTCCATAAAGCAGCTGTAGGAGTAGTGTCCAGAGTCGGGCATTGGATTCCTATGAAGTGGATTTTTAAGATGCAGGAAGTAGCTGCCTTGAAAGATAAAAGAGGGAAGAGCAATCTGTGCTATTACAGCAATTATCAGCCGGACTATCTGTATGTGACTCTGCAGAAAGAATGGTGTGATGAAGTGGTCGATCTGGATTTTTGTGATACAAAACTTATGGCATCCGGTCACTGGCATGAAGTTTTAACCTGGATCTATGGAGATTACATGAAATTGCCGCCGAAAGAGCAGAGAGTGCCGGCGCATTCGACGGTCCTGATTCAGATTTTTGATGAGGAAGCGGAGTGATTGCAGATGAAAGAAAAAATGCTTTCCGTGGTTGTGTCTGTATATAATGAAGAACAGGCACTGCCGCTGTTTTATCACACAACAAAACCGATTTTGGAATCTCTGAAATGGGATTATGAATTGATTTTTGTAAATGATGGAAGCAGGGATGAGAGTGCAATGGTTCTGCGGAGGATTTCCGATCTGGATGAAAAGGCAAAAGTGATCAGTTTTTCCAGAAATTTTGGTCACGAAGCAGCTATGATTGCAGGCATTGACTACGCGAAAGGAGATGCGGTTGTATGTATGGATGCAGACCTGCAGCATCCGCCGGAATGTCTGGCTGCGATCATTGAAAAGCTGGAGGAAGGATATGGTGTGATCAACATGGTCCGGACTCAGAATAAATCAGCAGGATTAGTAAAAAATATCACATCTTCCGGTTTTTATTGGGTAATCAATACTCTTTCTGATGTGAAGTTTCAGCCGAATGCTTCAGACTTTTTTGCCATTTCCCGTCAGGCGGCAGAAGTGCTTCGGACCAATTATCGTGAGAAGGTTCGATTCCTGCGTGGTTATGTGCAGAACATTGGATTTAAGAAAACAACGATCGAATATGAAGCTCATGACCGGGTGGCTGGTGAGAGCAAATACAGTATCCGGAAACTGTTTGCATTTTCTGTCAATACTATCATGTGTTTTTCTAATCTTCCTCTGAAGCTGGGAATCTATGCTGGAATATTTGCGGCAATGCTGGGTGTGATTGTGATGATTTATACGCTTTGCACCAGGCAGGGAGCGCCGAGCGGATATGCAACTATTGTCATCCTGAACTGTTTTATGTTTGCAATTTTGTTTGTGATTGTAGGCATTATCGGTGAATATATTGCGATTCTTTTCAGTGAAATGAAAGACAGACCGATCTATATTGTGGAAGAAGAGCAAAATATTGAGAAATAGTGTGGATGATCGGACTTTCGTTTTATAGGGGCGAGAAAGCGGCCTGTTTTTTGCTGAATGTTTATGCCGGAGACAGCAGGTATGGACATTCAGCAAAAAGCAGGCCGCTTTTGGTGTGATTTTATTTTTCTATTTCTTTTAAATATGCGTTTGCATCTTTAAAGAAGCTTGCAATGATCAAAATCATGATGATTCCAACCGGGAATGCTGCGATGATTGATACTGTCTGCAGGTTTGCCATGGAGTTTTCAGAAAACAGCAGGGCAATCGGCAGAAAAATCAGGAAAACAGACCAGAACAGTTTGACTCTTCTGTCTGGTTCTGCGTCGTGCGGCAGTTCCTTGTAAGAGTAAGCGGATGCCACCATAGTGATGGAATCAAAGGATGTAGAGTAAAAGGTTATCATGCACAGGACCAATAGAATCAGAACAAACCAGGAGAGCGGAAGCTGCTCCAGGATTGAAATGATTGCAAGGTAAAGGTCTCCGGTCGCGGTAAATGGTGTCAGGATATCCAGACGTCCGTGCATCTGCAGACCAAGACCGTAATTTCCCAGAATAATAAAGGAAGTGTAAGTGCCTGCCAGACCGCAGATATATCCGCCGATGACAGTCTGTTTGATGGTGCGCCCTTTACTGATGGAACCGATGAAAAATGGTACAGCTACGCACCAGACCATCCAGTATGCCCAGTAGAAAATGGTCCAGTTTTGCGGAAACGACGAGGTTCGCATGGAGTCTGTCCAGGTTGCCAGGCTGATAAAATTCTGCGCTACATTGCCCAGTGCAGTGATGCCGGTTTCTGTAATAAAGCGGCTTTCACCTCCAAATAAGAACACATAGACCAGCAATGTAAAAAACAGGTAGGTACAGCAGGCAGCAGCTTTTTGGACTCCTTTCATTCCGAAATAGACGCAGAAGGTATAAATTGCGCAGATTGCTGCTAAAATGATAATGGTAAGTGACGTAGTCTGGGGAATTCCGGTAATGCGGCTGATGGCTATGGAGAGCAGCGGTGTTGCCACAGAAAAGGTGGTTGCCGTGCCTGCCAACAGTGCAAAAACAGCGATCAGGTCAATGAGTTTTCCTGCCCAGCCATCCACACGGTTGCCCAACAGGGCCCGGCAGGATTCTGAATATTTTTGTTTGTCTCGTTTACGGATGTGAAGCATAAATCCAAAAGCCACCGACAGAACAAGGTAAAACCCCCATGGAATCGGTCCCCAGTGAAAAAGAGGATAGGCAGATGCCCAGTCCTGTATGGTACCCATTTCTGTAATATGCGGTTCGCCGGCATAAAGCAGCCATTCACAGCAGGAATAGAACAAAATATCTGCAGCCAGACCAGCGGTGAACATCATGGAACCCCAACGGAAATTGGAGTATTCCGGTTTCTCCAGATTGCCGAAACGGATATTTCCGTATTTGGAAAATGCCATGTATAATGAGCAGATAAATATGCCAAGACCAATGATCAGATAGTAACTTCCAAGCTGATCACCAAGAAAGAAGCGGATGGATTCTAACGTGGCGGAAGAACGCTCCGGATATACCATAAACAGTATACAGAGCAGTACGATGATAAAAAATGGAACCAGCGTGGTAAACAAATCCAACTGGGAGAGCAGAGATTTGGATGATGATGGTTTCATATTGCGGTCCTCCTGATAAAATGTTCAAAAATAATAAAAAATAAATCTTATTGAACATAATACCATCATCAGGAAGAAAATGCAAGGGGAAAAAGAATTTCTGACGATTTCCTGACAATTTCCATAAAAGGGTATCAAAATCGAAGAGACTTTGGTAAGATAGTGTGAGTGAAAACGAAAGAGGAGCATGTGTTGGAAATATAGGGGCATATGCAGAAAATTAAATGAAAATATAAGGTGGACAGATTATGGGACAGAAAAAGCATAGACGCTGGTTCAGCGGAAGTGTAGTGGCAGGACTTTTGATGGCGGCAATCGTAAGCGGACCGTCAGCGCAGGCAGCAAATGGTGAGATTCCGATTCTGAAAAGTGATTTTCATCTGACGGATCAGGTAACGGATGGTATCGCTGTATTGCAAAATGGGATCCATGTTGCTGTGATCAACAATGACAATCAGAGCGGTGTTGCGGGGGCAATACAGGCTGGTGACAGCGTACCGGCAGGTGTTGCGGCTGCAGATGTGACAGCACTCAGCACTGCGACAGCGGACGTAACTGCTCTGAATGGAACTGCTGCAGTGACAGCGGGAACGTTGGAGAAGACCAGCAGCGTGGTGGTTGCCGGAGGCAATGCTTCGTCTGGAACAAGCATAGGTCCGTCCATTTACGGAAATATTGTAACAGAAGGAGAAAAAGAAAATACAAACCCGCAGGAATCCATTCTGGGAGGTGCATCCTTAACGATGCTGAATTCTCAGAGTGACAGCCAGATCTTGTCTGCGATTATTCAGACCAGCCAAGGCAGTCTGATTGTAGTTGACGGTGGTCTGGGGGCTGACGGTGATTATCTGAAAAGTCAGATTCAGGCGAGAGGCGGTCATGTTTCCGCATGGCTGATCACCCATCCGCATGGCGATCATGTGGGCGCATTGTATAAGATTCTGCAGGATGAGGCAGCAGGCATTTCTTCCGGCATTACGATAGATGGTATTTATTATTCTTTTGCAAGCCGCGACTGGTATACTCTGCATGATAAAGATGAAGTGACTATGGCGCACAGTATCATCGGTACGTTTGAGGGACTTCCGCAGTCTATGCTGCATACGGTAAGCAAAGGGCAGACTATACAGGTCGATGATGTGACGATTTTGGTGATGAATGACCGTTATGAACTGGCGAGCGACAAAGGAAATAATGCCGGTATCGTTTATAAAGTATATGTGAATGGCAAATCCATTCTTTTTCTCGGCGATATGGCAGAGGAAGGCGGAAGACGTCTTCTGGCAGATGTAGGTGCAGAGGCATTGAAATCTGATATGGTACAGATGGCACATCACGGACAGAACGGTGTTGATGAGTCTGTTTATCAGGCGATCGATCCGGCGATTTGCCTGTGGCCGACACCAAAATGGTTGTGGGAGAATTCAGGAAATCGTTACCGCATTGCAGAAACAAAGAATTGGATCAGTAAGCTGAATGTGCAGAAGCATTATTGCATGAAGGATGGAGATCAGGTAATTTATTAAATGAGGAAATAAGAAAGTCAGAGAGCAGCCGCTCTCTGACTTTCGTTTTGCGCGTATACTAAAAAATATTGTAACTGTTCAGGGCATTTCTTACACTACCAGGATTTTCTCCTGCACCGGTCCATACACCTTTACTTCCCGTTCCGGCGTGATATGCACATCAAATTCCAGCCTCACACCATACTGTTCGGTATAGATTCCCGGTTCGATGGAAAACATGCTGCCCGGCAGCAGGAAACGGTCATCGTGGGTTTCATAGTCATCCAGGTTGGCGCCGATGCCATGGCAGTTGTGACCGATGTTGTGACCGGTCCGGTGCATCAAATATGGATCCAGGCCAAGAGATTCAAAATATTGTCTCAGATGCGCATCGACTTCGCATCCGCGCGGCAGTTCACCTGCTCCTGATTTGACATTCTCCAGTCTTTCTTCTATAAATACCAACGCTTTTCGGCGTGCCTCATTTACGATATCAAAAAATCTCTGATATTCCGGATCGATCTGATCACCCACATTCATACACCAGGAAATATCGTAGTAAACGGCATGTTCTTCCGGAAGACGACCGGCAATGTCGATGATCAGGCGGCTTCCCTCCCGGATCGGTTTGGAACCGACGGGACGTGGTTCATAGCCGGGATCACAGGCATGTTCGTCAATGCCGAAAAAAGGAGGAGAATCCATATAAATCGGTTCTTCAGCGATCAGCCGTTCCATTTCTTTTAACATCATCCATTCATTAATTTCATTTCCTTCATTCAAATTTTGGCGGATCCATGCAAAGGTTTTATTGAGAATCCGATGAATGATAAGACCGGCCTGACGGTGAGATTCAATCTGTTCATCGGTCAGGACCGCGCCGAAATACTGCAGAAGATTGGCGGATGAAACCAGTTCCGGACCGAAGGATCTCAGGTATTCGACAAGACCGGCATCCATGGAGCTTGCCACCGGAACGTTGCCTTCTGGAGAATACTGACAGGCGATTTTCATGCCCGGATGGAACAGAGTTCCCAGCACGTCTTTCTGACCGTTGATTCCGCGATATAAATGCAGCTTTCCTGGAAGATGATCCAGAAGAAGCGGCTCGATAGCGGACAGAACCTTCACCGGTTCACCGTCAACTGGAATATAATAAAACAGCCTTCTGGTACATTTGCGTTCGGTCAGGTGCAAAAATTCTTTTGTGATAAAATCGTGCCCGTGAAAGTCGGTAAACAGCCAGCCGTCCAACCGGTATTCACGCAGCAACTCTTGAATTTTTCTGATATCCATAGATTATTCCCGCACGATGCGTTTGTAGGCTGCGCTGACTGGAACATACAAAACCGCGATGCCGATGACAGCAAAAACCGCATTGATGATGGTTGCCGGAATGGAAGATGCCTCAGCAATCAGTGCTGCCGGAATGGAACTTCCCAAAAGAACCAATTCGGTTGCGTTCCATGCAAAGTCGGTGATGATATTTAAGGAACCGTATACAATGGTTACGATGATGGCTGCTTTATATTCCTTTTTCAGTTCGCCTCCGGCGCGTTTTTTCAGGATGGCAAAGATTGCGCCTGTGATCAGACATTTTACAATGGTGCAGACAAATACATTTGGGATTGCGTGGAAATATCCGTTTAAAATATCAAAAATGATAAGTCCCAGTGTGCCGGAAATGGCTGCACGTCTGCCGCCCATGCACAGGATGGACAAAACTACGAAAATGTGTCCGAAATGCAGGAACGGGGTTCCGACTGCTGCCGGCATTGGAATACGAAACATCTGAATACCAAGAAAAACGATGGCAGCAAAGAATGCCATGATGACGATCATTTGATTGCTTGTTGTTTGATTTCCTTTCATAAATACTTACCTCTCATTTGCGGATTGTTGAATAGCACACATTATAGCATGTAAGTGGTGTGCCGTATATAGCCAATATTTGAATTTTTAATCATGCCAGATTGAACAGAACTATATGGAACTGCAGAATACAACAAATATAAGTATGAAAACAATAAATACAGGTAACTCTACATATAATATTTGTTAAAATAATAATAACAGTAGTAACCGGAGAGGAGATTTGCCGGATATGGAGAGCAACATTAAATATTTGCGGGAACAACGGCGTATGACACAGCAGCAGTTGGGCGATATGTTAGGCCTGTCACAGCAGATCATCAGCCGAATGGAACTGGACCGGAGCAAGATTCAGGTGGATGTCCTGATCAGGTTGGCAGATTATTTTAATGTGTCTACGGATTATGTTCTGGGATATGAAAATGAAAACGATACGGATGCCGCGCAGATTGGGGTCGTGGTAACGGATGGAGACTTGAAAACAGATATTTTATCCGATGTAAAGCGGTTGGAGCAGTTGAATAAAAGTGATCGGATGAAAATCTGGAAAACGCTGGTGGAGTTGAAAAAGTATATATAAAAAGTGAGAAAGGTCAGAGAGCGAAAACTCTCTGACCTTTAAAATATCTTAGTCTTCTACGCTTAATCCGCTGTGATAGGAATAACTTCCCAGTTCATTCAACAGAGTTTCTCTGTCAAGATTTGGGGATGTCAGTCCTTCACCGGAAAGGTAGGTGTTGATAATTGCATAAACATCATGGCATTTGTGCATGGTCTGGCGGAACAGATCCGGGAAAGATGCCTGAGAAGCGAGACGGCGGTCCCATGGATTGCACCAGACTTCGTGGTCTAAGTTCAGACACTGGCGCGGATTGGTGACTTCATCGGTTACCAGTTTCTGAGAGGCAATTGGATTTTTCAGAAACAGTCCTTCAATGCGGGCAATGGTGTTGCGCTTATGGCTTTGCGGGTCTGAGAGAGTTCTGCATCCGAACCGGATTGCCAGAATGGAACGGTGAACCATGCGTGGAGTGACCTGAAAGTTGTTTTTATAAGTAATCGGATAGTATGTTTCATTGATGCATTTGGAAAGGAAACGGGAAATGAACTGGATTTCCATTCCATTTAGACAAATGGTGGCTGCCTGGTTAAATTGAGATGGCTTTTTCTTTTTGTAACGGCGCAGAAGCAGGGCATCAATGTCATTTTCCAAAGCAGCATGCAGACCGTGCGTGTGGCTGCTCGGATTTTTTACATCGTGACCAATTCGTCCGTAAACATACGGATGACAGATGGAATCTCCGATATAATGGCACAGATATCCGCAAAAATAAGCAAGTCCTTCTTCTCGCTGCTGTTTGGATTTGATTTCGCTCAGATTGCTCAGATAACAGTCGAAAAAGTCGCGGATGTGATGCTCGTGCATATAAGAGCCGACATTTCGATAGTCGCGGTGGCGGAGAATCGGGATATTGTAAAAGAACATATCCGGACCCTGCAGACCGAGTTGATAAAGCCAGCGGTATTTGGCAATAATGAGTTTTAACTGATTGTTTGGCAGGTCATTATATGCCTTCATGCCGAAAATGTAATGTGTGGTAAATCCCGGCATTGTATCATCTCCTTTTGTGTAAAAATAAGATGTTCGGGGCGAATGGTAGTCAGCCCCCTGATATCATCATAACATATTGTAAAAAAATTTGCGAGAAAAAAGTCATATTTCTATAGCAGATCCCGTATATATAGAAGAAACTTTGGCATCTGTTTGGCAGCAGGTTTTGATGGACGAAACAGATATTTTGGGAGAGCGGGGCGGACGGCGGATGGTACATTGGCTGAAACAGATACATAGTGCAGTGTGGGGACCGTGTACATTGATTCTATTTTTGGGAACCGGATTGTGGTTTACTGTGCGGTCCGGATTTTTTCAGGTGCGTGGACTTCGCATGTGGTGGAAAAAAACTGCAGGGGTATGGTGGAACACGGGAGAGAAAGAAGGAAAAGTGCACAAAATATCTCAGGTTCAGTCTGCTTGTACAGCGCTTGCAGCTACCATCGGAACGGGAAATATTGTCGGAGTGGCAACGGCGTTGACTGCTGGAGGTCCGGGCGCGCTTTTTTGGATGTGGATTTCTGCCGGAATTGGAATGATGACGGCGTACGCGGAAACGTGGCTTGGAATCCGGTATCGGTATCGGTTGGAGGGCGGAAGATGGATGTGCGGACCGATGGTGTATATGGAACGGGGACTTAGGTGCCCGATTCTTGGAAAAATTTACGCTGGATTGATCATACTGGTGTCTTTGGGGATGGGGAGTATGGTACAGGCAAATTCGCTGAGCGAGGCGGTGCAGCCATGGATAGAAACGTTGGGAAATGGGTTGTTTGATGAAAAAATGATGGTAGGGATTGCTGTAGTTATTCTCATAGGAAGTATCCTGATCGGAGGAATTCATCGCATTACCCGGGTAACGGAACGCCTGGTGCCAATCTCGGCCGGACTTTATCTTCTTTTTTCCATAGCAGTCATTTTTTCCTGTTGGCGGAAACTTCCGGGAATTTTTGGACTGATTTTTCAGGAGGCATGGAAACCAATGGCTGCCGGAGGCGGCCTGTCTGGATTCTTGATAAACAGCAGTGTACAGTACGGTCTGTCGCGAGGCGTTTTTTCTAATGAAGCTGGGCTTGGCAGCCTGGCGATCCTGCATGGAAATGCGGAGGAAACGACACCGGAGGAACAGGGAATGTGGGCGATGTTTGAAGTTTGTTTTGATACTATTATCATTTGTACCTTGACAGCACTGGTAGTTTTATGTGAGACGGATTGCTTATCGGTGCCTTTGGGACTGGATGGTGCGGTTCTGACGGAATGGTGTTTTTCACAGAGATTGGGTTTTCTGGGAAAGCTGTTTGTGTCAGGCGCTCTGGTCGTGTTTGCATTTGCTACGATCATTGCCTGGTATTATCTGGGAGAACAGGCAGTAGGGTACCTGACTGATGGAAATTTGCATCAGTGGACAAGATGGTATTTGTTTTTGTATCTGTCTGCTGTATTTTTTGGCTGTATGGGGCGGATTGAACTGATCTGGATGTTGTCGGATATCTGGAATGGGCTTCTGGCATTTCCGAATCTTCTGGCACTTTGGATGCTGGAGAAAAAGGTGCTGTTCCCTAAAAAATCTTTCACAGCTCCTTGACAAATATACCCAAAATGAAATATACTTTATAAAGAATAAGAGGGAGTAGCTTGCAGATTGTTCTGTTATGCGCTGTCGTCATCACGGTCGATTGCCCGATGATAGGAGTAGAATTGACCCGGTACGCATATAATAAGCGAGACTTTTATTGTATCTTTGTGATGCAATAAAAGCTCGCTTTTTTGCTGCCATGTATCCGGCGGAAGTTGCCAGTGGAAGGTTCTGTAGGTGCTGTGAAAGTATCTCAGGAAAATTGCTTCTGAAGATTAAAAAAATACGAAAAGGGGAAAAGAGTTATGGAACTTGCGATGTACTTATGGTTGG
>JBJEIZ010000017.1:0-36052 GCA_051877535.1 Brotaphodocola sp. | reverse complement strand
AAAAAATACGAAAAGGGGAAAAGAGTTATGGAACTTGCGATGTACTTATGGTTGGTGGTTGGATTTATCCTGTTGATTAAAGGAGCGGATTATTTTGTGGAAGCGAGTTCTTCTGTCGCAAAAGTTTTGCGTGTGCCAAGTATTATCATTGGTCTGACGATTGTTGCGTTCGGAACCAGTGCGCCGGAATTAGCGGTAAGTACTGCGGCATCGTTGACCGGCAACAATGAAATTGCGGTGGGAAATGTTTTAGGCTCCAATATTTTCAACCTTCTGGTGGTGCTTGGCACTTGTGCGGTCATTCACCCGTTTGCAGTTGTGCTGCGCTGGGATTATGTGGTGTCCGTGGGTGTGGCGGTATTGCTGTTTGTTGTGATAGCATTTGATCATTTTGTAAGCCGTCCGGATGCAATCATTTTGTTGATCTTATTTGTTGCATTTGTTACCTTAACGGTACGGGATGCATTGAATAACCGGGTAGAAGCTGAGGAGGAATTTGAGGCACTCTCCCCTTTCAGAACTTTGATCTACATTGTAGGAGGCATCGCTGCAATTGTATGCGGAGGTGAGCTGGTTGTGGACAGTGCAAGTTCAATCGCAGCATCTTTTGGGTTGAGCAGGACGTTGATCGGTCTGACGATTGTTGCACTGGGGACTTCTCTTCCGGAATTGGTGACATCGATCGTTGCTTCCAGGAAAGGTGAGAATGGACTGGCATTAGGCAACGTAATTGGATCTAACATTTTTAATATTTTGATGGTATTGGCAGCATCTGCAGCAGTAAAGCCGATTTCGGTAAGCGGTCTTTCTGTTATTGACTGTCTTTTCCTGATTGTGTCCAGCATGATTGTGTGGGGGATGTGCCGTACACATTGTAAAATCAATCGTGTGGAAGGCGGAATCATGCTGCTGATGTACGCAGGATATATGTTTTATATTTGTATGAGATGATAGTTCCGGGCGAGGAAGGACTCTTTTCCGGCTTGATCATGCAGTAACGGCATTGCAGAATCTTGAAAGCATTAAAAATACTCGCAAGCCTGTCCATCTATCAAAGAGGACAGGTTTTCTTTATGGTGTACACACGAAAACTTAGTGTTTACACTGATCACTTAGTGCGACAGTCGCAAGTCTTTTATCTTTCACAGAATTTTCATAAAATAAACACATTTTCCAGTTATGTTTATAATAAAAAACGAAGGGCAAACAGGTAAGGAGAGAAAAATTTGAGAAAAGAGGCAGTAACCCACGAAATCAAAGTCCAGGCAGCTGTACGAAAGCAGATGATTGTTGTGCACTTTGCAATCATGGCTACGGTAATGTTTGTCACAGTTGTGAAGGTCATCATTCCGATCATCCATGCTAATCAACTCACAGTCTATGCTTCTGATAAAGAGATAGAGACAGTTTATCTCGGCAAACCGTCACATGTGTGGTGGGATACAGATACGATCGGAGCCTGGTCAACTGTAAAAAAGTCCCATGAGTATCAGGTAAAGCTTTATGTTGCAGATGATGTGGAACGGGATGAGGAGGATTGGAAAAATATTGATGTGGATGCGCTTGGTCTGGAAGCAGTGATGGTTCGGCGGGTGACGGAAAACCGATGTGATTTTACAGAATATATGAATGATCTTCATACTTATTTTTTTACAGTACAGGCAACGCCGCGGCTGAATGAGCAGGCTTATGTGATGGCTGGAGAGAGGGTTGCTTCTCCTGATACAAAATTTAAAGGAGACTATGTACTGGGTATCACAACCGGAAAATGGAGAAATTATCTGGAGGGCAGCAGATATGAAACGGAGTCCGGTGATTATTTGACCGGAGGATGGCATTTGATCCGGGGAATCTGGTATTACCTTGATGAAGCAGGATATCGGATGAGTGGATGGCAGACAGTGGATGGAACCCGCTATTATTTTGATGAGTATGGCCGGCTGGCAAAAGGCTGGCTGCAGCTGGACAGCAGCTGGTATTATGCAGATTCGGATGGCGCGATTCAGACCGGTTGGGTGATGACAGAACCGGGCTGTTATTATTATTTGAATGAGGATGGTGTGATGCTGCATGACTGCGATGTGGACGGATACTGGCTGGGCAGCGATGGGCTGTGCACGAAGTATGTGAATTGACATCATAAGAATATGAGAAGTGTAAATGATGAGCAGAACAGAAACGCAGCAGCATGATTAAAAAGGAGGGGGCATCTTGCCCGTACAGATAAGTATGAGAGAACAATTTTTGCTCACCACTCTGGCGGTGATGACAGCAGTCACTGCAGCAACACCGATGCAGGTGCAGGCTGCAGATAATAATTTTGACTATCGAAAAAAGGTAATTGGTCTGGCAGGCATTATTAATAATGTAAGCATGGACATGGATGCGATTGTGACAAGAGGGCAGTTTGCGCGCATGTTGGTTCAGGCATCTTCTTATAAGGATTATATCCCGGAGTATGGAAGCCTTGCTGTATATGCAGATGTACCGGCGGGTTATAGCGAAGCATCTTATATCAAGACCGCTGCGGAAAAAGACTGGATGACCGGTTATCTGGGTGGTATGTTTAAACCGGAACAGGCCGTGACACTGAAAGAGGCAGCAAGGGGAATCTTGGCGCTGCTTGGCTATACGAATGAAGATTTTACCGGCGGCACTGCGGCATCCCGCATGGCTGTATTTCATGCACTGGATCTAAATGATGAATTGTATTTACAGGATAATGAAGTTCTGACGAAGAGAAATTGTATCAATCTGTTTTATAATCTGTTAAAAGCAGAAATGAAAGACAGCAGCAAGGTATACGGAACGGTGATTGGCTGCAGTGTGAATTCCGATGGTGAAATCAATCCGATGGATATGGCGGATGTGTCTCTAAAAGGGCCAAAACTGATTCGCAAAAACAGTCAGCTTGGTGATTATGTGCCGTTTAATGCGCAGGAAGCCAGTATTTATATCAATGGCGATGCTTCTGGTTATGAGTCTCTGAAAAATATTATTTCCAATAACCATGTGGTCATCTATTATAACCAGCAGGCAAAAACCATATGGGCTTATGAGGTCGATGAAGATGTACAGACCGGACGATGCGCGGTACGGGGAACGATTGAAAATATTTACTATAGTTCTGCGGACGTTATGACACCGACGGCAGTTACTTTGGATGGGGATTCTGAGGAATATAAGCTGAACAGTTCGGATATGCAGTTTGCATTTTCTATTTATGGTTCGCTTCGTGTAGGTGATACCGTAACTCTCATTTGTGAGAAGAGCACCAATTCCAATGACGATGCGACCTACGTGATTGTGGATTATATTGAGGATTAAAGGGGAAGAACTATGTGGAAAGAGCGATTCAGAAGCTGGAAAGAAAAGATAAAAAATCGATGTAAAAGCAGAAAAAAAGCGAATAAGAATAAGAAGAAAATCGCAGTCATGTTTGCCGGTGCATTGATTTTGATCGGCGGTGGGAGTGCGTGGCTGATCCATGCGAGAGCGCAAAAAACATCTGCGAAAGCATCGGAAGTCCGAACTGCTACGGTTACCAGAGGAAATCTTTCTTCCGAGCTGACTTCTGCCGGAACGATTGAACCAAAGGACACATATAGCATCACATCGCTGGTTGAAGGGGAAGTGATCTCTGCAGATTTTGAAGAGGGAGATCAGGTGACCAAAGATCAGGTTTTGTATCAGATTGATGTATCTTCCATGGAATCGGAGGTAAGATCTGCTGCCAATTCTCTGGAACGTGCGATTAACAATTACAATAGAGCGATGGAAGACTATGAGGAAGCCATCAGCGATTACAGCGGCAACACCTACAAATCTACTCGTACCGGTTTTGTCAAAACTTTGCAGGTTGAAGTGGGAGATAAAGTTGGATCCAATACGGAAATTGCATCGATTTATAATGATCAGACTATGAAAATGAAAGTGCCGTTTCTGTCGGTACAGGCGGCTGGCATTGGTGTTGGAGAGCAGGCAGTTATTACGCTTTCTGATACCGAAGAGCAGCTGGCAGGCGTGGTAACGTCAGTTGGCAATATGGATGAAGTTTTAAGCGGCGGAAGAATGGTTCGTTACGTGACCCTGGAGGTGGCAAACCCGGGAGGATTGACCATAAATCACACGGCGTCAGTCACGATCCGTGATATGGTTTGCTGTGAAGAAAGCAGTTTTGAGCCGATTACAGACACAAAAATGAAAGCAGAAATTACTGGAAACAGCACTCTGGAGATAGAAACACTTTTGGTTCATGAAGGGGATTTTGTTACGGTCGGAACGCCGATTTTCCGGATCAAAAGCAAGGATGTAGAAGATATTTTACAGGATTTTAAGGACTCTGTGGATTCTGCAGAGGAAAAGGTTGAGTCGGCACAGACGAAAATGGATTCCACGCAGGAAAATTACGAAAATTATACGATTACAGCCCCGATTTCCGGGCAGGTGATCACAAAAAGTATAAAAACAGGTGATAAAATCAGCAAGAGTTCCAGCGGAGGTTCTACTACGATGGCGGTTATTTATGATCTGTCAGAAATGACCTTTGAAATGTCGGTAGATGAGTTGGATGTGAGAAAAGTTCAGGTGGGTCAGACGGTGCAGGTGACGGCAGATGCATTGGAAGGTGTGAAAATGACCGGAAAAGTTACCAATATCAGTCTGGAAAGCTCCCAGTCCAATGGTGTCACCAACTATCCGGTTACGGTAACGATGGATGAGATTGGGGATTTGCTTCCTGGTATGAACGTAGATGGTACGATTATTCTTGATGCGGCGGAGAACGTACTGATGATTCCGGTGGATGCGCTGATGAGAGGCAATCGTGTTTATGTGAGAGACGATTCTGTGAAGGAGGCTCAGGGAAGTGTTCCGGTAGGTTTCCGTGCAGTAGAGGTAGAGACCGGAATGACCAGTGACGACTACGTGGAAATCGTAAGCGGTCTGGAAGAAGGGACAGAAGTTTATGTAAGTGCTTCCAGCAAGGATGTGACCAGCATGTTCCCGATGGGCGGAATGGGCGGAATGCCGGGCGCTGCACCAGGTGGAAACATGGGCGGGGGAAACCGTCAAAATGGAGGAAGCAATCGTCAGGGCGGCGGCAGCATGGGCGGTCCGAGACAATAAGGAGAACGTGTATATGTCAGATATCTTAATCGATTTAAAAGATATTTATAAAATTTATCAGATGGGAGATGAGGAAGTCCGCGCCAACGACGGAATCACATTATCGATTCGCCGCGGCGAGTTTGTGGCGATCGTGGGAAAGTCAGGCAGCGGAAAATCCACGCTGATGAATATTATCGGAGCTTTGGATGTTCCTACTTCCGGCAGTTATTATCTGGGAGGTGAGGATGTCAGTGAGATGAGTGATGATCAGCTTGCAGAAATTCGAAACCGCATGATCGGATTTGTATTTCAGCAGTATAATCTGCTCCCGAAATCTACTTTGTTGGAAAATGTAGAACTGCCGCTTCTTTATGCGCGGATGCCAAAGGAAGAACGGAGAGAACGTGCTATGAGTTCCTTGGAGCGAGTGGGTCTTGGAGAAAAATGGAACAGTTACCCAAAACAGCTTTCCGGCGGTCAGCAGCAGCGTGTATCGATTGCCCGTGCTCTGGCTGGAAATCCATCTCTCATTCTCGCTGATGAGCCAACCGGTGCGCTGGATTCCAGAACCGGTCGGGAGGTGCTGCATTTTTTTAAACAACTGAATGAAGAAGGGAATACCATTGTAATCATTACCCATGACAGTTCGGTGGCAAAAGAGGCGAAACGGGTTGTTCGGATTCATGATGGGAAAATTGATTTTGACGGAGATGTGGAGGAATATGCTCGAATCATTTAAACTGGCATTAAAAAGTATATGGAGCAACAAAATGCGTTCCTTTTTGACCATGCTGGGAATTATCATCGGTGTGGCGTCTGTAATCATCCTGGTAAGCCTGGTAACTGCTTATATGTCTTATATGACAGAAAGTTTTTCCAGCATGGGAACCAATCAGATTACCGTAAATCTGATCAATCTTTCTTCGCGTTCTGTGACGGAAGAAGAAATGTTTGCATTTTATGAAGATCATATGGAAGAATTTGACCATATGTCTCCGATCGTCAGTGTCAGCGGAACCGTAAAATATGGCAGCGATTCTATGTCCGGGACCACGGTGACCGGTGTCAGTGAGGATTACCTGGGAATTAAAGCTTATGAACTGCAGTACGGAAGAAACATTCAGTATGCGGACATAATCGGGCGACAGAAAGTGTGTGTCATCGGTGCCTATGTAGCAGATGAATTATATGGAAGTGCCGAGAAAGCGTATGGTGAGACCATCAAAGTCAACGGCTATGCTTTTAAAATCGTAGGGATTGCAGAACAGCAGGAAGACACCATGGACGATCGGGGAACAGATGATTTTTTGTGGATGCCGTATAGTTGTGCAGTAAAAATGGCGCGGAATGCAAATATTAACAATTATATATTTACTATACGGAATTTGAAAGAGGCTGCGGAGAATAAAGAAATAATTAAAGATTTTTTATATGAGCAGTTTAAGAATGAGGATTTGTATACGGTGACGGCGATGAGTGAAATGCTGGATGAACTGAATGCGATGATTGCCATGGTTTCTGCCGGTCTGGGAGGCATCGCGGGAATTTCTCTCCTGGTCGCAGGCGTGGGTGTTATGAACATCATGCTGGTATCGGTTACAGAGCGGACCAGAGAAATCGGAATCCGAAAAGCACTTGGAGCAAAGAAACGTGTTATCATGCAGCAGTTTGTCATTGAGGCGGCCGTGACCAGTTCTGCAGGCGGTATTCTTGGTATTCTTCTTGGAAGCCTGGCAACCTCGATTGTTGGAAATCTGGCAAGTTTAGAAGCAACACCGACTCCGGCAGCGGTGGTCATATCCTTTGCAGTGTCCGTGGGTATCGGACTTTTCTTTGGATACATGCCGGCAAATCGCGCGGCAAAGCTGAATCCGATTGACGCATTGCGAAGTGAATAGAAACGGAACAACTGTTCATAAACTGTTCATAATTTTTTTAAAAACCTTTTACATTAAGAACAAACTTTCTTCATGATTTATGGATATACTATAACCATAAACAACAGATGAGTTGTTTAGCAAGTGCTTATAAGATTTTTTTCATAATACTCGAGCTGATAAGTACATTATCAGCTCTCCTCCCTTTTTTACCTCTATTAGAATAATGTAGTGAAAAGAATCTCTCCGATTTGGAGAGATTCTTTTTGTCGTGAAGAAGTTTTTATGGGCTGTTGCAAAAAAATTCTGTTTTATTGCTTTTCTTCTTGCGTTATTAAAAGCGGCATAATATAATGGTACAAGTGTCAAAAGGTTGCGCATTTCTTATATGCACGCAGTTAGCAGGCTTTTCGACGTCTATGATGTACTCATAACTATGGAGGAACGAATGGAAAAACAACATAAACGAAGTAACTTCTCCGGTACGATCGGTTTCGTGCTGGCAGCAGCGGGAAGCTCCGTTGGGCTTGGCAATATCTGGCGGTTTCCGTATCTTGCGGCAAAAGATGGTGGAGGCGCATTTTTGCTGATTTATGTGATTCTGGCGCTGACGTTTGGTTTTACCCTTTTAACAACGGAGATTGCTATCGGCCGCAAGACGGCACAAAGTCCGTTGACGGCTTACGGCAAGATTTGCGAAAAGTTTCACTGGATTGGTGTTCTGGCGTGTATTGTACCAGTAGTGATCCTGCCATATTATTGTACGATCGGAGGATGGGTATTAAAATATTTCTTTGATTATATGACAGGGAACGGAGCGGCAATGGTGGCAGATGGATATTTTACATCGTTTATTACTGACCTGTGGTCTCCGGTCATCTGGTTTTTGGTGTTTCTTCTTTTCACCATGGCGATTGTCTACCGCGGTGTGAATCAGGGAATTGAGAAATATTCGAAAGTATTGATGCCGCTGTTGTTTGTGCTGATCGTTGCGATTGCTCTGTTTTCTCTGACTCTGAAGCATACGGATGCTGACGGAGCGATACGAACCGGCATGGAAGGATTTCTGATCTATGCAGTTCCTGATTTTTCAGGTATGACGCTGCAGAGATTTTTGATCATTCTGACTGATGCGATGGGGCAGCTTTTCTACTCGATCAGTGTGGCTATGGGAATTATGATTACCTATGGTTCTTATGTTAAGAAAAATGCAAATTTGGGAAGAGCCGTGAACCAGATTGAATTTTTTGATACGCTCGTTGCGTTTTTGGCAGGTATGATGATCGTTCCCGCTGTTTATACTTTTATGGGAACAGAAGGAATGTCCGCAGGTCCGGGACTGATGTTCGTATCTTTGCCGAAAGTCTTTGCGGCAATGGGAAGTTTGGGACCGGTTGTGGGTGTGGTATTTTTCCTGATGGTATTTTTTGCCGCAGTGACTTCTTCTGTATCGATCATGGAAGCGGTTGTTTCCAGCATGATGGACAAGTTCCATACGAAACGTAAGAAATCAGTTCTTATGGTTACTGCATATACACTGGCATCTGGTGTGATTGTTTGCCTTGGCTACAATCTTCTGTATTTTGAGGTAGTCTTGCCGAATGGCTCTGTGGGACAGATTCTGGATGTGCTGGATTATTTCAGCAACAGTTTCCTGATGCCGATCGTTTCGATTGCGACCTGTATTTTGATCGGCTGGATTGTAAAGCCGGGAGTAGTGATTGACGAGGTTACTGCAGGTGGAAATAAATTTGGCAGAAAAGGCATGTATGTGTTGATGATTCGTTTTATCGCACCGTTTCTTTTAATGATCTTATTCTTACAGGGAATCGGCGCAATTCGTTTTTAAATTGATCATTTATAAATAAAGGAGTGTATCTTATGAAAAATCCAATTATTACAATCACGATGGCTGACGGCGGAGTGATTCATGCAGAATTGTACCCGACCGTTGCTCCGAACACGGTGAACAACTTCATCAGTCTTATAAAGAAGGGATATTATGACGGACTGATCTTCCATCGAGTGATCTCTGGTTTTATGATCCAGGGAGGATGCCCGCAGGGAAAAGGTACCGGCGGTCCGGGATATTCCATCAAAGGCGAATTTGCTCAGAATGGTTTTAACAATGAACTGAAGCATACAGCGGGTGTCCTGTCTATGGCACGTTCCATGATGCCGAACTCTGCAGGTTCTCAGTTCTTTATCATGCATAAAGACGCACCGCATTTGGATGGTGCATATGCAGCATTCGGCATGGTCATTGATGGCATGGATGTAGTGAATAAAATTGCTGAGACTCGCACAGATTGGAATGACAGACCGTTAAAGGAGCAGAAGATTGCTTCTATGACGGTTGATACGTTTGGCGAGGAATATCCGGAGCCGGAGAAGTATTAATGGAAGCAGTGAGGCGGTTGGCAGTGTTTGCTCTGCTGCCAGACGATGCTGACAACAAGAAAGAGACAGGTATGATATGACAGATGTGCGGACAGTAACTGTGGAAGGAACTCCATACTGTGTCGTGATATCCGATGAGGCAGAGACCCTCCTTGCTGCGCGGGCGGCAGGGAGGGTCCCTGTTGGTTTGTGGAAAAAAAATTCTGATTTGGAAGAGTTGGCGGGTGTCGGAACGTCTGTGTCCGATGGAGTTGGAAATCTGGCACCGGCACGAACTGCGGATTTCAGTATGGTAAAATATGTGGTGGAAACTCTGGATAGGGTGGATGAACGGTTCCTGGAGCGGGTGGTGCGCCGGGAATTGGGTCTGCCATGGATGATTGCGGAGTCTGATCGTTTGCTTTTAAGGGAATTTGATGTGGATGACTGGAAGAAGATTCCGGAAGAACCGCAGGATGTGGAAGCTGACCGGATATTTTATGATAAGGACAAGCTGGAAGCTTATATCCGGCAGCAGTATGGATTTTATGAGTATGGTGTATGGGCGGTCGTGCGGAAAGAAGATGCTGCGATTGTGGGAAAAGCAGGAATTGTAGGAGCTGATGAGACACTGCCTGGGATGGAGAGTGGGACGGAATCATCTCTGATGATGGAACTCGGTTATCATATTTTCTCTCCCTATCGGCGGCAGGGATATGCCCTGGAAACCTGTAGAATGATTCTGGATTACATTCATGAAGAATTTGAGGCGCAGGCCTATGCTGTGACAAAGACTTCCAATAAGGCTTCCAGAGGCGTGTTGGAAAAGCTGGGTTTTGCGGCGTGCAGAGCAGATGGAGATGGTTTGGAAGTGATGTATCGTGATATCTCCATTCAAAAATAGTTTAGGGGTTATACAGTCCATGATCCGCGGATCTGTAAGGTGGTTACGGAGTTGTGGTACTTTGATCAAAAATGTACTCGATCATCTTCAGTGAGGTTTCGTTCCGTTCACTGGTAACTAATACACCGATAAGCGGCGGCTCCTGCATCAGCTGACATTCTTCAGAAAATGGGGTATCGCTGATATCGACGGCGCAGGCATGGGAAACACCGGTTTCATCTTTAGCATAATAGAGGTGATTTTCCACCAGGGTCAGGACTTTGGGGGAAAGCACGGTTTCCAGATCCTGAAAAGCACCGACAGAAGCGTAGTGGTCGATGGTTTCCACATCACCGATCATAACATCCAGTTCCTGTGCAGATGCCATAGCAGAAATTTTTGCCATATTGGCGATGCTGTATTCAGTGGAATCATCGCCGTAACCGATGAACAGAGGCTCAGTGATGATGCGGTCTTTTTTACCAAGGTTCAGCCAGGAATGGAGATCTTCAGTTACCATTTCCAGATTGGTTTCGTTTTCACCGCGGTTGTTGACAACGGCAATGTGCAGAGCGGTTTTGAACGTGCTCATATATGCGGCTTTTCCGAGAGAACTGATTACGCAGATAGCGATGGCTGCAGCAATGAAAAACCATTTATAATACGCCCAGATATACCAGATTTTATCCTGAGTGCTCATATCTTTGAGTTTCTCGCGTTCCGTAAGTTTCGGCTGTTCTGTCCGCGGATCAGGGATGGTGGTATCTGTCATTTGTCCCGGACCGGTTAATTCCGGGTTGTCTTGTTTCATAGATTCTTCTGTAATTCTCATGGTCACGTTCCTTTCTAATCGCCCCAGCCGCAAAACGCCTGTGGCTTTTTTACTCATACCGTCTTGCCCGTCCTATGTCCATGAATGCGCTCATGCAAGCATGGCTCATTCATGTCCGCATGACGGGACTTTCACAGTATAACACAGACGGTGGGGGTTCTGGTATAAAATAATCATAAAAAGGTGGACTTTTTGTCAAATATACTTGTGAGAACTCTGAAAATAAGATAAAATGAAAGTTATTACGATTCTAGAAGATAAGAGAGGTAAGTCTATGCTTTCCAATATTTTCAACTATGATAACCCGGTATGGCGGTTTATTGGTAAATTTTTTGATGTTATGATTTTAAATATTCTGTGGACAATCTGCAGTCTTCCAATTGTAACGATAGGTGCGTCTACGACGGCTGTATATTATGTGACGCTGAGGCTGGTGCGGGATGAGGAAGGAACTTCCACCTGGAGGGATTTTTTCAAATCCTTTAAAGAAAACTTTAAGCAGGCAACTGCAATCTGGCTGATTCTTTTAGTGGTGGGTGCAGTGTTGGCAGGTGACTTGTATATTTTTACAATGGTTATGACCGGCAGCGGGAAGCTTAGGATCGGATTACTCTCTTTGTTTGTTGGATTGGCCATTATCTATGCAGGAATCTTTACGTTTGTATTTCCGCTTCAGAGCCGTTTTTACAATCCGGTTAAGCGAACATTGTTTAATGCATTTTTTATGTCCATCCGCCATTTTTTGAATACAGTGGGGATTCTTGCCATTGACATTGCAATTCCGTTTATTGCGATTACAATGGGAACGGTATTGCAGCCGATTTTGTTTTTGTTTGGATTTCCTCTGATCGCATACATCAATTCGTTCTTATTGGCACCTATATTTGCAAAATATATGCCGAAAAAAGAAGTGTCCCAAATGTAAGAAAAATTTGTCGTTTATTTAAAAGGAGTAATTTTTTAAGGCATTATGACGGATACAAGCTTGAGATTTTTTATGAAATTCAGGCAATGTATGCTGGAATATGCCTTTTTGCTTCTTTTGAAGATAAGTCTATGGACAGAACATCCAGATTCCCATTCTTAAAAAACTTGTTTTTATTTAGATTCACGAAAATTGTCAAAATTCAATTTATGATAAAATAATCTCTTGAAATTTTTTGTTTTTACACTACAATATACAGTATACAATGTATGTAAGAGACAAGAAACAGGAGGAGAATGAAAAGCTATGATCAAACATCTCGGGCTGAAGGCATATGGAAAAATTAATCTTGGGCTGGATGTTCTTCGCAGACGGGAAAATGGATATCACGATGTCCGGATGATCATGCAGACGGTTGGAATCTTTGACCAGATCGATCTGATCCGGAATGATCAGTCGGGAATTCGAGTGGAAACGAATCTCCATTATCTTCCTACGAATGAGAGCAATCTGGCTTATCAGGCTGCAAAGCTTTTGATGGATGAATTCCAGATCAGGGAAGGCATTACGATCAAATTGAAAAAGTATATTCCGATTGCAGCCGGTATGGCGGGCGGAAGCAGCAATGCGGCTGCGGTCCTTTTCGGAATCAATAAGATGTTTCAGCTTGGTTTAAGCATGCAGGACCTGATGGAACGCGGTGTCAAAATTGGTGCTGATGTGCCATTTTGCATTATGCGGGGAACCGCTCTCTCGGAAGGAATTGGTGAGATCCTGACTCCGCTTCCGGCAGTTCCGCAGTGCCATGTTCTGATTGCGAAACCTGCGATCAGCGTTTCAACCAAATTTGTGTACGAGAATCTGAATGTCAACAGCCTGCCTCCACAGCAGCATCCGGATATTGATGCCATCATGGAAGGAATACGGGAACAGGATATTCGCAAAATCGCGGATAATTTGGGAAATATTCTGGAAACGGTTACGATCCGGGAATATCCGATCATACAGACGATCAAAGATCAGATGCTCGCAGATGGGGCGATTGGCTCATTGATGAGCGGAAGCGGTCCAACTGTATTTGGTCTCTTTACTGGCCTACAGGCGGCACAGGATGCATACGAAAACCTTCGTTTCGGTGCTGCATCCCACCTGGCAAAACAGGTTTACCTGACGAATTTTTACAACCAGAGGAATATTACAAAAGGAGTATGAAAAAATGGAACATGAGCTGAAAGTAAACATGAATGAATACCTGCCGCTGCGTGATGTGGTATTTAACACCCTCCGTCAGGCTATCCTGAAGGGAGAACTGGAGCCAGGCGAACGCCTGATGGAAATTCAGCTGGCTGATCGCCTTGGCGTCAGCCGTACACCGATTCGTGAAGCAATTCGTAAACTGGAACTGGAAGGTCTGGTTTTGATGATTCCAAGAAAAGGTGCGGAAGTTGCAAAGATTTCTGAAAAGAGTCTGCGTGATGTACTTGAAATCCGTCGTGCCCTGGATGCTCTGGCAATTGAGTTGTGCATCGCACGCATGACGGAAGAGGACATTCAGAACCTGACGGATGCACAGGAAGCTTTCCGTCAGTCTGTAGAGAACAGTGACGCGATGACCATCGCAGAAAATGATGAGCACTTCCACGATGTGATTTACAATTCAACCAACAATCCACGCCTGGTTCAGATGTTAAATAACCTGCGTGAGCAGATGTACCGCTATCGTCTGGAATATATCAAGGATTCCGATAAACGTCAGATTTTGGTTTTGGAACACGATCAGATCCTGAAAGCAATCAAGGAGCGCAATGTGGCGGAGGCAAAGATAGCCATTTGTGCACATGTAGATAATCAGGTGATCACGGTCGCAAGAAATATAAAGGAACAGCAGTAAATACCGTACAGAGAAAGGGGTGTCGCTCTTGTCATGAAGCAGGAAAATTTTGTGACAGGAGGGGACTCCTTTTTCCCTTTTTGGGATATATAACTGTTTAATAGTTTGCTGATCTGCAAGAATTCATCAGGTGGCGATGGAAAGGAGGTCTGTTTTTTGGATAGATGGGCGGTGTGGAAAAGTCGAGGGTTGATTAAGAAAAAAGTCTTGATTTTCCTGACTTTTCTTCTGTGCATATGTGGTGTATCAAATCTTTTTTTTATTTACAGCCAGAATCGGATCCAGAAGGAATTTGATCAGATTTTAAATCGTTATTATTCAATTAACCGATTCAGCGTTATGTTTTCGAACGGCATCACGCTGTATGAACGATATCTGGAAAATCGGACAGACGGAAACTGGAATGCCTATAAAGCCAATGAGCTGGATGCGGAAGAACTTCTGCAGGAAATCCTGGAGGATGCGCAGACACTGCCGGTAGAGAGTTTTTTACTTACGAAGGCGATTCGAAATACATACAGTGTTTATCGTGACGTGATGAAACAGGGGGATGATATTGCTCATCAGAAAGAGCATCAGAATCATATTTATCAGATTGCGGAATTGATTCAAAAAGAAACAACTCAGCTTTTGCAGGAAAATATGAACTACGGATTTGAAACTTATAATAAAACTTCGGCACAGATTGAAATGGTAAAAATGATTTCTTTTGATTTGATGTTGATCGTGACGATAGCCGGCATTTGGTTTGGCGGTTTTATTGTAGAACGGATCGTAAATCCGATGGTCCAGTTGGCGGACAATATGGAAGCAGTAGAACGGGAAGAATTTGATGTCCCGAACCTTCCTGTCGAGATGCAGGATGAAGTAGGACAGATGAATCGTTCTTTTAACAGTATGAAAATTCGTATGAGGGATATCATTGCTGAATTGAAAGAGAAGCAGGCAATGAGTGAAAAACTGCACGAACAGGAGCTGGCGATCATTCATCAGGAAAAAATGATGGAACAGGCTAAGCTCTTGTATCTTCAGTCACAGATTAATCCTCATTTTTTGTTTAATACATTGAATGTGATTGCAGGTATGGCGAGAAAAGAACATGCGAAAGACACCAGTGAATTGATATTATCTCTGGGAAAGATTTTTCGATATAATCTGGAAAATGAAAGTCAGATCGTACCGCTTTCCAAAGAATTGACGGTAATTAAAAGCTATATTTATATAGAGAAAAAGCGATTTGGCGATCGCTTGAATTATATTTTAAAAGCAGATTTGGATTTGGATAGCTGTTATGTTCCGCCTTTTACTTTGCAGCCTCTTGTGGAAAACAGCATCAAGCATGGAATTCTTTGCAAAGATGAGGGTGGCACGGTAGCGATTAAAATCCGTGAGAACGGTGAGTTTGTGGTGATTCAGGTCATTGATAATGGAATTGGAATGAGTCAGGAACAGAAAGAGGCACTTCTGTATGGAAAATCGTGGAAAAAACAAGGCGGCGAAGCATCTGGTATTGGTCTGGAAAATGTATTTTCCAGGCTGAAGCTCGTATATCCAGATACAAAAATAAGGATTCTCAGCCGGAGCGGTCGTGGAACGTGTGTAGACATATGGATAAAAAGGGAAGTGTATTTATGAAAAAAGTATTGGTTGTGGATGATGAAGTTTTGTCCTGTGCGATGATTCGTGAAATCGTGGAGGATCGTTTTCCGCAGGTTGGAGTAGTTGCTGAGGCAGGAAACGGGAGAAAAGCAATAGAAAAGGCGCTGCAGATACGACCGGATGTGGTGATTATGGATATTGAAATGCCGATTATGAATGGAATCGAAGCGGCTAAAAAGATTCGGGAAGAGATGCCGGACTGTGCGGTTGTGTTTTTGACGGCATATGCGGAATTTGAGTATGCACGTCAGGCGATGAGGATTGGTGCATCCGAATTTCTGCTGAAACCAGTGGATGAAACAGAATTAGTAACGGTTCTTCAAAAGCTTCTGTCGTTAGAGCTAAATGCTGGAGAAAAGGAAAAGAAAGAATCTAAAAAGTTTGAGGGCGATACGGTTTATCTGGAGGATATGACCGGAAAAAAAGTTGGAGAACGATCGGCGATGATCGTTATGGAGGCAAAGAAATATATCGATGCGAATTATATGAATGATATTTCCATTGAAGGTCTGGCAGAGCGGTTTAACATTTCCACGAATCACTTCAACCGCATTTTTAAGCAGGTTTATGATATTGCGTGTAAGGATTATCTGATCACGGTTCGTGTAGAAGCAGCAAAACAGTATTTAAGCAGTCCGATTCTGACCGTTCGGGAAGTGGGGAGTATGATCGGATATCCGGATTCGAATTATTTTACGAAGGTTTTCCGAAAACGAGTTGGCGTTACTCCGACAGAATATCGAAATCAGATGATATATCAGTTAAATGAGTAAAAAATTACCATATATCGTTGAAAATTACCCTAGAACTTAAAACTGTGCAAAATGTATAATATAAATATTGGACTAGGAGGAAAAATGAATAAAATTATCAAGCGGCTTAGTTTTCTTGGAATTATAGTGTTGCTAATTTTTACAATTTTCTCTATGTCGAAAATTCACAGGATGCAAAGTGAACAAACGTCTGATGACAGTACATTTCAGTCAAAAGATAATTTTCAGGAACCGCTGGTTCGTGATGGAAAGGTTCTGCTTCGTCTTGCAAATAATCAAGGACCGGAGCATCCGGTCTCGAAAGCTTGTGACTATTTTGCCGAACTGGTCAGAAACCGTACTGATGGAAGGATTGAGATTTTGAATTATCATTCGGGACAGCTGGGGGATGAGAAGGCTGTTGTTCCTCAAGTCGTGTATGGCGGAATCGACCTGGCCAGAGTATCTGTTGCCATGCTGTCAGACTATGAGCCTGGGCTTGTTGTGTTTCAGATGCCGTACCTTTACGAGAATGCAGAGCATATGTGGAAGGTACTGGACAGCGAAATTGGTGATGAGTATTTGAGAAAATTGCGGGATTCGGGCGTGGAAGGTCTCTGTTGGTATGATGCAGGAGCCAGAAATTTTTATACGACCGAGCGGCAGATTGAACATGTAGATGATTTGAAAGGTCTGAAAATCCGCATTCAGGAAAGTCCTTATATCTCCGATTTAATTCGGATGCTTGGGGCAGAACCGGTGGAGCTTCCTTATCATAAAGTGGGAATGGCTTTAAAATATGGGGAAGTAGACGGTGCGGAGAATAATTTTTCCAGTTACATTGGTATGGGACATTATCTGTATGCCAAGAACATCGTTGCAGATGAGCATATCAGACTTCCCGAGATGCTTATTATGAATCAGATCGTACTGGAACAATTATCACAGGAAGATCAGCAGATTATCCGTCAGGCGGCACGAGAATCTTCTCTATGGCAGCGCAGGTTGTGGGAAGAAGAGGAGGAGAAGAGCATCAAGACTCTGGAACAGGCGGGTGTCAGGGTTACTCGACTTAAAGATAAGCAGGAATTTATGGATCGGGTTCAGCCGATCTATGACACTTATGGGAAGGGCTACGAGTCTTTGTTCCGTCGGATCCAAGAGTTAAGAAGTGAATAAGGCGTGACTAAACGTCATAGTTCAAAATGAAAAATTATTTTAAGGAGGGTTATTTAATATGAAAAAACAACTTATCAGCACAACCTTATGTGCAGCAATGGTGGCATCCGCTCTGGCTGGATGTGGACTGAAGAGCCCGGAGCCGGCAGCAACGACTGCAGCACCGGCAGCTGCTGAGGCAGCAAAAGAAGGCGAAACAGCAGCAGAGGCAGGCGCTGCAGTAGGTCCGGAAATCACTCTGGTTATGGCAGAAGTTAACCCGTTAGACACCATCGTAGGTATGACCGACAGCAAATTTAAAGAAGAAGTTGAGAAACTGTCCGGCGGTTCCATCAAGATCGACCTGCAGGCAAGTGGTGTTCTTGGTTCTGAGAACGATGTTCTGGATACCATGCTCGGCGGCGGCGGCACGATCGATATTTCTCGTATTTCCGCATTCGCACTGACCAGCTACGGCGGAGAGAAATCTTCTCTGTTATCCATTCCGTATACCTTTGTAAACCGTGATCATTTCTGGAATTTTGCAGATAGCGATCTGGCACAGGAATTCCTGCTTGAACCGCAGGAGAACGGTGCAGGCGTTCGTGGTCTGTTCTATGGTGAGGAAGGTTTCCGTCATTTCTTCACTGTAAAAGAAGTAAAAACTCTGGCAGATCTGGCTGGCATGAAACTGCGTGTATCTAACGACCCGATCATGAATGGTATGGTTGAAGGTCTTGGCGCTTCTCCGACCGTTGTAGCTTTCAATGAGCTGTATTCTGCACTGCAGACCGGCGTTGTTGACGGTGCTGAGCAGCCGATCGCAAACTACAAATCCAACGCATTCCCGGAGGTTGCTCCGAACCTGATCCTGGATGGTCATACCCTGGGCGCAATTCAGGTTATCATTACCGACGAGGCTTGGGACAAGCTGACTCCAGAGCAGCAGGATGTCCTGATGGAAGCTGGTAAAGCTGCATCTGCATACAACCGTCAGATTTCTGAAGAGAAAGAGAACGAAGTTCTTGATGCACTGAAAGCAGAAGGTGTTAATGTTGTAGAAGTTGACGATATTACTCCGTGGCAGGAAGCTTGTAAGGATATCATTGACTCCTCCAGCGCTTCTAACAAAGACCTGTATCAGCAGATCCTGGATATGAAGTAATCAATATATCTGTTTAAAAAAGAGGGCACAGAGGTTTCAAACCCTCTGTGCCCTCTTTGTAATAGGAAAACTCATTGAGCGTATAAATGATTGATTATTTAAAAGGGGGAAAACAGATATGTCAGGATTATTTAAAGCGTTCGACAAGATCGAACCGGCATATGAAATCACTTACAAAGTCGTTATGTTTCTGTGTAAAGTTCTGCTGGTTGTAGATATTCTGATCACCAGCATGTCTGTAGCAGGACGTTATGTTCCGTTTATTCCGGACCCGGCATGGAGTGAGGAAGTTGTACTTACCTGTATGTCTTATATGGCTGTGCTTTCTGCAGCTCTTGCAATTCGCCGCGGCGCACATATTCGCATGACTGCATTTGATATGTATCTTCCGAAGAAACTGGTTATGGTGCTGGATGTTGTGGCAGATGTTGCTGTGCTTTTACTGGCAGTCATTATGATCAGTGTTGGCTGGTCCTATGCAACTGGTATCGGCGCAAAGGGCAGCTATGTCAGCATGCCTTGGCTGTCCCGTTTCTGGATGTATTTCCCGATTCCTCTGGCAGGTGTTGCAATGCTCGTCTTCCAGATTGAGGCAATTGTGAAAGATCTCAGAAAATTTGTGGAAGGAGAGGTGTAAAGTATGAGTCCTGAAAATATGGCGATTCTTGTATTACTTGGAAGCTTTTTTGTAATGGTATTTCTGCGGTTTCCGATTGCATATGCAGTAGCACTTTCTTCTGTTGTGTGCCTGTTGTTCCAGGGGCTTCCGCTGACTACAGTTTGTCAGCAGATGGTAAAAGGTATCAGCTCCTTCAGTTTGATGGCAGTTCCGTTCTTCATCACCATGGGCTGTCTGATGGGTTCCGGCGGTATTTCTGAGAAACTGATCGCACTGGCAAACTCCTGTGTAGGCTGGATGCGCGGCGGTATGGCAATGGTTAATATCGTAGCATCCTACTTCTTCGGCGGTATTTCCGGTTCTGCATCTGCAGATACTGCATCTCTTGGTTCCATCCTGATTCCTATGATGGTAGATCAGGGATATGATGACGACTTCTCAACTGCAGTAACCATCACTTCTTCCTGTGAAGGTCTGTTGGTTCCTCCGAGCCATAACATGGTTATCTACGCAACGACCGCAGGCGGTATTTCCGTAGGAAGCCTGTTCCTGGCTGGTTATGTTCCGGGCGCGCTGCTGGCAGCAACCCTGATGATTGGTTCTTATATTATCTCTGTAAAGAGAAATTACCCGAAAGGTGATCCGTTCAGCATCATGGGTCTTCTGAAACAGCTGAGCGTATCGTTCTGGGCATTGGCAGCAATCCTGATCGTAGTTGTAGGCGTAGTAGGCGGTGTATTCACAGCAACGGAGTCTGCAGCAATCGCAGTTATTTACAGCTTGCTGGTAAGCGTATTTATTTACAAAGGTCTGGACTGGAAAGGTGTATGGAGAACCTTAAGTGATTGTGTAGACACTCTGTCTATCGTTATGATCCTGATTGCAACTTCCAATATCTTCGGTTACTGCCTGACTCGTCTGCATGTACCGGAGCTGGCTGCAAATGCAATTACTGGCGTAACGACCAACCCGATTATTCTGGCACTGCTTCTGAACCTGATCCTTCTGGTTCTGGGCTGCATCATGGATATGGCTCCGATCATCCTGATTGCTACTCCGATCCTGCTGCCGATCGCTACCTCGATCGGTATCGATCCGATTCAGTTTGGTATCATGGTAGTATTGAACTGTGGTATCGGTCTTCTGACCCCGCCGGTAGGTGCCGTTCTGTTCATCGGTTCCGCAGTAGCAAAAGTTCCGATGGAGCGTGTTGTAAAGGCAACCTTGCCATTCTATCTGTGCATGATCGTAACCCTGCTGCTGATTACTTTCATTCCGGGTATCTGCCTGTGGTTACCGGCTGTACTGTCCTAGTGCAAAAGAGTTACATTACTTCCTTTAAAAGAGCTTGCCGCATGGAGCGGCAGGCTCTTTTGACTTGGAAAACAGAATCTGCAAGCCACTTCGACGAGAGTCTTGCTTTTGAAAAAGTTAAGAGTTAAAATGTTAAAAAAGAAAGGTTGGGAAACGAATATGAAAGGAAAATTTATTGTAAAAGAAGACTGGAAACCGCAGGTCCTGGACAACGGTGTGATCCGCACCATCAAGGGGTATATCGATGATCTGATGGTGGTAGAATTGAAATGGCAGAAAGGTATGGAGGGAACGGTACATACGCATCCACATCGCCAGTGCATGTATGTGATCAAGGGATCTTTTGAAGCGAATCTGGACGGTGAAAAGAAAGTGTTGGGTGCTGGAGAGTGCATGTATGTGGAGGCAGATGTGCCTCACGGTCTGATTGCACTGGAAGATGATGGTATGATTCTTGATATTTTTACACCGATGCGAGAGGATTTTGTATAAGAAAGTGACATCCGCCACATGTTCCCATGTGACGGATGAATGTTAAGAGGCTGTTTTCTGTTCTGGGTGAACTGTTTTTCCTTTCCACTGCATCCCCACAAGTCCAACGATAAACATCATAGTACCGCCAATGATATATCCGGAAATACTCTCATGGAAGAACAGAACGCCCCATAAGATTGCCCAGATTGCCATGGTACTTTGAATGATCGGTACCATGTAAAAAGGAACCATCGGAATTGCCTTTGCATTCAGATAGAACCCGAAACCGGTAATGAATCCAAAGAGCAAAATACCGAATATGCACATCAGATTCGGACGAACGCCGGCTAATTCTCCACGGCTCAGTCCCGGAATCAACGGCAGGAAGGCAAAAAACGCGGACACCATAAATATGGAAAGATTATTGTCGATGGGATTCATCCTGTCGGCAATTATTTTTTGCATCAATACATGAATGCTGGCAAAAATTCCGGAAAAGATGAACAGCACAGTCAGCGGAAAATTTTCATGGAAAAATACATCCAGCGGACGGCCGTTCCAGGAAATGCAGAGTACACCGACCATACACAGGATGATGCAGGCAATTCTGCGGGCACTCAGTTTTTCTTTAAATAGAAAAACGCTGCATAAGGTTGCACAGATGGTCTGAACCGGCATAGTAATGATATTGCCGTAAGACGGACCATGTGATAATGCGTAGTTTTCTGTCAGATAAGCCAGCCATTTGCCGACCGCACCTAACAGAATCCAGAACCACAAAATTCGTATCAGCTTTTTAAAATCTTTGGGAAAAGGCTGACGTTTCAGTAATTTTAAAAGAAGAAGGAAAACGATTCCGACGGCAAAGCGGAAAAAGGTGATGTACTGCGCGTTAAAATACGGGCTGATCAGCCGCACGCAAGTACCGCCGAAACTGAACATAATAGCGATGCAAAGTAAATAAAAATATCCCATGATCCATTTTCTCCTGACAATTGCAATTGTGTTTTTTTTAGGTCTCAAAGCTGTAGCTTGATATACAGGTATATCCTCCATATTCTTTTGACCACTGTATCATACCATATTTTACCAGTATTGTGGAAGCAATAATTGTACGAATATTAAAAATGTAAAATTTTTATAACTTCTATTGACAAGGTGACAGGGTGTCAATATAATAATGACAGATTGTCATAAAAATAGTGACAAGGTGTCATAATGGAACGTTTTTGACAGTACAAAAGATAAATCAATCAGAGAGGAGATGAGAGACGTGCCGACAGAACGATTTTACCGGCTTCCGGAGGTCAAAAGGCGTATTATTCTGGAAGCAGCAAAGAAAGAGTTCGCACGAGTGCCGTTTGAAAAAGCTTCAATCAACCAGATTATTCATAATGCAGACATATCCCGAGGCAGCTTTTATACATATTTTGAAGATAAGCAGGATGTGGTCCGGTGCATTTTTGAAGAAGACCGAGAGGCAATGGAAGCTGTATGCAGAAACGCTTTAGATAAGAATCATGGCGATTATCTGGAAATGCTGGAACATTTATTTGATTATTTTGTTACCATGCTTCAGCAGACCAGAGATTATCTGCAGATGGTAAAAAATGTATTTTCTTATCAGGAGAATACAAAGATGTTTAATGTGGGTGATTTTTCGCTGTCAGAAGAGGATGACAGCAAAAGCCCTGTCTTATGGTTCATGGATAAGATAGACCAAAGCAAGCTGCGGTGGAATGATATCGGGCATTTCAAGGCCATGGCAGCAATGGGAGCGGCAACGCTTATGATCGCTGTAAAACAGTATTATGAATATCCGGACTGTCTGGAGCAGGTACGGAAAAATTATCTTACATCTCTGGAACTGCTTCGATATGGAGCATATCGGGATGAATTTAAAAATTAAAAGAGGCAAAAAGGAGACAGCAATGAAGAAGAGTGTAGTGATTGCAGGAGCAGCAGTTGCTCTGGTTGCTATTGTGGCAATTCCACAGATTTTAAGATCCAGGACTACGGTTGAGGAAGCAGCAGTTCCGGTTGTTGAAGTGGCAACTCCGGAGCCGGGTTCTATTGAACTTTTCCGTGGAATTGTCGGTAAGGTGGAACCGGCTGATGTAGTTTATATTTATCCAAAGGCAGCAGGCGAGGTTACGGATGTATTTGTAAAAGCAGGCGATACGGTTGAAGTTGGTCAGGCGCTTTGCAATATTGATACCAAGCAGGTGGAAGCGGCAAGACTTTCTATGGAATCAGCGAAGGCGGCTGCGGACAATGCGAATGCGACTCTGGCGCGTCAGCAGGTTCTGTTTGCGGCAGGTGACATTGCTCCTGCAACGTTTGAAAGTGTGCAGACTCAGGCAAGAGCAGCTCAGATTCAGTATGAGCAGGCAAAACTGAATTACGATTATCAGATGGAATTCAGTCATATTACCGCAACCATTGCAGGTAAGATCGAATCCTTTAATGTAGAAGTTCATGACAATGTGGCTTCCAGCGTACTGATCGGTGTGATTGCAGGTGAAGGCAGTCAGGCAGTTTCTTTCTCCGTTCCGGAAAAGATCGTAAAACAGATGAGTCTGGGAGATGAGATCCGTATCGAGAAGAATGGTTCTGAGTATAAAGGAACGATTACCGATATCAACAATGCGATTGATGATTCCACCGGTCTGTTTAAAGTAAAAGCAACGGTAGAAAACGGCGATGCACTTCCGACTGGCTCACAGGTAAAATTGTATGTAACGTCTGATAAGGCGGAAAACGTGATGACACTTCCGGTAGATACGGTTTATTATTCCGGCGGCGACGCGTATGTTTACACCTTTGATGAGGGAACTGTCCATCAGGTTCCGGTTGAGGTCGGCATTTACGATTCCGAATTGATTCAGATTATTTCCGGTATTGAGGAATCCACACAGGTTATCTCTACCTGGAGTTCCGAACTGTATGAGGGTTCTCGGGTGCAGATCGCAAGCGCAGAGGAACAGACAGAACAGGAAACTGCGAAAGCAGAGTAGTAGGAGGAGACATCGATGGGATTAACTAGAGCGACCCTTAAGCGGCCGGTTACCGCCATTCTGGTGGTGCTGTGTATGATCGTGTTCGGTTTTCAGGCGGTTCTGGGTTCTAAAATGGAACTGATGCCGAGCATGGATATGCCGATGCTGATTATTGCAACTGTATATCCGGGGGCAAGCCCGGAAGATGTATGTGATCTGGTAACGACTGAAATTGAGGATGAAATCGGTTCGTTAAGCGGTATTGATACCGTTCAGTCACGGTCCATGGACAATATGTCCCTGGTTATCATTAAATATGATTATGGTAAAGATATTGATGAGGCATACGATGATCTGAAAAAGAAAATGGATGTTCTGGAGGCGCAGCTTCCGGATGACTGTGAGTCTCCGATTATCGCAGAGTTGAATATCGATGATATGGCTTCTGTTACATTGTCGGTCAATCACAAAACAGAGCCGAACCTGTACAACTATGTAGATAGTGTTATTGTACCGGAGTTTGAAAAGATCACCAGTGTTTCTGAGGTTAATGTCAGTGGTGGTCAGGAAGAGTATATCAAGGTAGAGTTGATTCCGGAAAAGCTGGAACAGTATCATCTGGACATGAGTTCGATCGCATCCAGCATCGGAAGTGCAAACTTTACTTATCCGGCCGGCGATACCATTGTGGGTGGCCAGAAGCTGTCTGTCAGTGCAGGAACCGAATATGATACGATGGATCTGTTAAAGCAGATTCCGATTACCCTGGGCAATGGCAATGTCATTTACATGGAAGATGTTGCGAATATACATAGTGCACTGGAGGATGCTTCCGGTGTGGCTCGTTACAACGGTCTTGATACCATTTCTCTTGGTATCAAGAAGCTGCAGAGTGCAACGGCAGTTGAAGTATCCGATTCTGTTCAGGAAGTTATCAAGAATCTGCAGACAAAGGATGAGAATCTGGAAATCGTAGTTGTTTCCGATACCAGTGATGATATTCGAAGTTCTCTGTCAAGCGTAATGCAGACGATGATCATGGCGGTTTTGATTTCCATGGTTATCATTTTCCTGTTCTTTGGTGAGATTAAGGCATCCCTGATCGTAGGTACGTCCATTCCTCTTTCCATTTTGGCATCCCTGATTCTGATGAATGTCATGGGATTCTCGATGAATGTTATCACCCTGAGTGCGTTGGTACTCGGTGTTGGTATGATGGTAGATAACTCTATCGTAGTTTTGGAAAGCTGTTTCCGGTCTACGGAAGGAAAAGGAATCCTGGGATATCAGGAAGCTGCGTTAAAGGGCAGCGGCATTGTGCTGCAGTCCATCATCGGCGGTACCGCGACCACTTGTGTTGTATTCCTGCCGCTGGCATTGATGGAGGGCTTAAGCGGACAGATGTTTAAAGCGCTGGGCTTTACCATCATCTTCTGTATGGTTGCATCTCTGATCAGTGCAATGACGGTCGTACCGCTGTGCTATTGTTTCTATCGTCCGCAGGAGAGAGAGCATTCTCCGGCAGGCGAGATTGTAAAGCGTCTTCAGGTAGGTTACCGTAAGCTGATGCGGGAACTGCTTCCTTATAAAAAGACGGTTATTGGTGTCTCTGTAGGACTTCTGGTATTGGCTTTTTGGATGGCAACTCAGCTTCGTCTGGAACTGATGCCTGCAGATGATACCGGACAGATTACGGTAACGATTGAAACCCGTCCGGGTCTTACCGTAGAGGAATGTGATAAGATCTACCAGAAGATCGAGGAAATCGTTGTGCAGGATCCAGATCTGGAATCTTATATGCTGACTTCCGGTGGAAGCGGTATGAGTATAAGTGGCGATGATGCGACCCTGACGGCTTATCTGAAGGATGACCGAAAGCGTGAGACGGATGATGTTGTAAAAGAATGGAAAAAGACATTGGATCAGGTGCCGGGTGCCAATGTTTCTGTTGAGGCATATTCCAGTATGTCCATGATGTCCAGCAGCGGTGATGTGGAATTTATTCTGCGCAGTACCCAGTATGATGAATTGAAACAGGCATCCGATGAGATTGTAAATGAACTTTTGATGCGTCCGGAAGTAACGAAAGTCAGCAGTACTCTGGAAAATGCAGCTCCGGTAGTAAAGTTGGATATCGATGCGGTGAAAGCAAGTGCAGAAAATATTTCACCTCTTCAGATTGCAAGTACGGTCAGCCACACACTGGATGGAATTGAAGCGACCACCCTGGATGTAGATGGTGATGAGATCAGTGTTATGGTTGAATTTCCGGATGATGAGTATGATACCATTGACAAGCTGCAGGGGATTGTTCTGACTACCAATACCGGCGGTCATGTGGCACTGACGGATGTGGCAAAGATCTGGTTTAAGGACAGCCCGGCAAACATTGTCCGTAGATCCAAACAGTATGAAGTTACCATCAGCGGCAACCTGCAGACAGATGATGACCGTCTGAAAGATAAGATTGAAAATCAGTTGTTTGATGAGGTTGTTGCGAAGCATTTAAGCCCGACCCTGTCCCGTGCAGTCAACAGCGCGGACGAGTCCATGGCGGAAGAGTTTGCAAACCTGGGCGGTGCGATTGCAACTGCGGTATTCCTGGTATTCGTAGTCATGGCAGCGCAGTTTGAATCTGTAAAATTCTCTGTCATGGTTATGACCACGATCCCGTTCTCGCTGATCGGTTCCTTTGGTCTTTTGTATCTTACCGATGTGCCGATCTCCATGGCATCTTTGCTGGGATTCCTGATTTTGGTAGGTACGGTAGTAAATAACGGTATTCTGTATGTAGATACGGTAAACCAGTATCGCGGTGAAATGGATCTGGATACGGCCTTGATTGAAGCAGGTGCGACCCGACTTCGCCCGATTCTCATGACTACACTGACGACCATCGTTGCGATGATCCCGATGGCGATGGGTTATGGTGATACGGACAGTATGCAAGGCCTGGCACTGGTAGATGTAGGCGGCCTGATTGCTTCCACATTGCTGGCACTGCTGATGCTGCCGATCTATTATAAGGTTATGACACCGAAACGTAAAAAAGTGGAACATTACGACTAACACACATAATTCGGAGGAATAGAAAATGAAGATGTTAAAACGTGCCGCTCTCCTGGGGCTGTCAGCAGTGATGCTGACGGCCGCACCGATGACAGCACTGGCAGGAAGCCCGGAATTTGCACGCAGTGCGGAAGAATGGGCGAAACTGCGGGATAACGTTCTCGAATATGATGAACTTGCCGGTTTGATTCACGAGTATAATGCTACGGTTCAGAAAGCAGGGATCGATTATAATGAATTCCGTAAAGAGTACGGAGATACCAATGATGAAGTAGCAGACCGTTACTACGAACTGGCAGCTGATTTGAGAAGTCTGGATTATCCGGATATTGACGATGATAATTATGCGTCCATGATGGCAAGAATTATCAGTTCTGAAATGACTGCAGATCAGTATGAGCAGACTGCAGATGATGCATTGGAGGACAGTTATACCAAGTATATGACCAACTGCCAGACGGAGGCGAATCTGGTTGCTTCTGCACAGACTGAGATGATCAATTATTATATCAATCAGCTTCAGCTTGAGATTGCACAGAAAAAACGAGAAATGCAGCAGGACAGCTATCAGTCCACGATCAATCAGTTGAGTGCAGGTATGGCAACAGAAGTAAATGTTCTGACCGCACTGGAAAATGTGCACAATGCAGAACAGACAATTCAGAATACGCAGTCTGCGATTGATACCGGAAGACAGAAACTGCTGGTCATGACAGGCTGGAAAGCAACGGATACTCCGGAGATTCGGGAAATTCCGGCAGTAGATATGGAACGGATTGGGGCAATGGACCCGGAAGCAGACAGAGAAGCAGCATTGGCTAACAGCTATTCGCAGCTGATTAATCTGCGTAAACTGGAAAACTCCAGAAGTGAAGATAAGAGAGAAACGCTGCAGACTTCGATTGCGGAGAATGAACGCAGCATCTATGCGACGTTAAATGCAAAATATCAGTCGGTTCTGGCTTACAAGACAGCTTATGATCTGGCAGTGGCACAGAGCGGACTGTCTGATCAGAGCCTGCAGATGGCAGAACGCATGCTGGCCAGCGGTGATATGTCTCAGCTTGACTATCGTGTTCAGAAAAACTCGACTGAGATTTCAAGACTGAGTGTCAAAGTAGCAGAGCTGAACCTGTTCCAGGCGATGGAAAGCTATGACTGGGCAGTGAACGGTCTTGCAGGTTCATAAGGTGGTGACGGATATGAAAGCGAACAAAAAGCTGATGGCGCTGTTTTTAGCGGCGGGTATCCTGACCACCAGTGTGTACCCGATGCAGGCTTTAGCGGCTGGTCCGCTGGCGGATAAAGTCGGTGAGGGTTATGATGAAGAGACCTGGGCAAAGCTGACAGATGATGTGCTGGAATATGATGAGGTTCCGACTCTGGTACATGAGTTTAATACCAGCATTTCCCAGGTGTGGGATACATTACGGGATACGCAGGAAGATTTGAAACAGGGTGTGGCAGATCTGGAAAGCTACCAATTTAAAATGGAGCATTTGACAGATAAGGCAAAGTCGGAAGGTGACTATGGCGGAATCGTACAGTATATGATGCAGGACGTTGTGCTGAGTCGTTATGTCATTCCGGCGATGCGCAGCGCATCCTCCAGTATTCTGAGCAGAGGAACGAGCGCGTCCTTACAGAAAGCGGAAAACCAGATTACCATGGCGGTTCAGTCCCTGATGATCACCTATGATTCCACGATGAAGCAGCGCGATGTGGTAGAGCAGCTTCAAAAATTATACGACAGACAGTACCAGCTTACTCTGAATCAGCAAAATCAGGGTCTTGCAACGCTGCAGGATGTGGTGACAGCGCAGTCCAATCAGATTTCTGCACTCAGCACCTTGCAGACGATTGACAGTGGTTTGATGCAGATGAAACCGATTCTGTGCTCTCTGACCGGGTGGCCGGCAGATGCAGACCCTGTGATCGGGGAAGTTCCGCCAGTAGATTTGAGCAGGATTGATGGGATGAATCTGGAAGAAGATACGAGAAAGGCGATTGGCAACAATAGTGAGTTGATCAGCCAACGTACCTCAGAGGCAGGAAAGACTATGGCTGGTGTAGCAGCTCGCCTGGCAGTGCTCGATGAAGGGGACCAGAAGATGACAATCAAGATGCAGTCTTTGTATGATGATGTATTTGCAAAGAAATCTGCATATGAAGGCGCAAAAGCCGGATTTGAGGCTGCACAGAAACAGGCAGCGTCTTATGCCCGGATGTATGAAATCGGTATGCTGTCCGAGGCGGATTACCTGGGCACTCAGATTTCCTATTACCAGAAGAAAGCGTCGTATGTATCTGCTGATACAGCGCTTCGTCTGGCAATCGAAACGTATGGCTGGGCAGTCAAAGGTCTTGTCAATGCGGATTAATGGAACCTGTACGTTCAATCCGTTTTGTGAAACAGAGATAACAATTTAATACGGAATTTTACAGCAGGGCGGTGTTCTTCTGATGGAAGAGTGCCGCTTTGCTGCGTTTGTGAGTCGGCAAGCGCGGCGTTGGTGTTTGCCGCGGATTTCTCCTGCACTTCATCGACGAAACAATATCTTGGATATAGTACACACCACCAGTTATGTCCTTTCCCTGTTCCTAGTGTAATACGTGCTGCATCATAATTGCCGCAGGGCAATGTGAGTCCGCCATAATATCTGGTCGGGAAGTAGCAGTTGATTAGTTCCAGGTGTGCTTTGTAGTTACAATTCTGATGATCTAAGTGGCAGTTGGCAATTTCTTCGATGTCGCTTTGATGGCTGGTCAGCCAGTTTGCTGTTTCTTCTTTATCTGCATCTGCTGGAAGACTTTTTTTCAGATAATCAAGTACCAGGCTGCGGATTTCCAGTTTCACATCCTGGTCTGCACGGGAATTGCTGTTTGCCATAATGTGAAAGCGCAGAACATAAGGAGATAAAAGGGCAGCGTGAGCTTCGTCAGCAGTGCGTATCTGTTCCATGCCAAAGAGCAGCGCAAGTAAGAAAAAAGCAAGGCTGATGGTCAGATAAAGGATGGAATGGTTTTGTTTTGCATATTTATGAAAAAAATGATCCATGATCTTGTTCTCCTGGGGACAAATTTCTTTGAATCTTAATCATTTCCTAAAGATTCTTTCCCCATAAGTATTGACAGATATGATATAATTAATCAGACATTAACGGCGAAATACAGAATGGGTGATAAGATATTTCCATTACTCATACTTAATAGTATAAAAGAAAATTTGGAGGCGAAGAGGATGACAAAGAAGAAACTTGCAGTTCTGTTTGGCGGTCAGTCTTCGGAGCATGCAGTTTCCTGCATGTCCGCAGTGAATGTAATTGATCAGATCGATACCGGGAAATATGATTTGCTTTTAATTGGAATTACGGAGGACGGACATTGGCTGAAGGTGAACAATGTGGAAGAGATCCGCTCCGGTGCATGGAGAGAAAGCAAGGCAGAAGCAGTCATTGCTCCGGATGCAACCAGACAATGTGCCATTATCACGGAAAACGGTGAGACCAGACAGGAACATATCGATGCGGCATTTCCGGTGCTGCACGGTCTTTATGGAGAGGATGGGACGGTCCAGGGATTGTTTGAATTGGCTCAGATCCCATATGTGGGATGCGGTGTTTTATCGTCAGCAGTTTCTATGGATAAATTATATACCAAGATCATTGTAGATGATCTGGGAATCCGTCAGGCAAATTATGTTCCGGTGATGACCTGGAAAATGAAAAAAGATATGGACGGTGTTGTGCGCCGAGTGGAAGACACATTCGCATATCCGGTATTTATCAAGCCGTCCAATGCGGGTTCTTCCCGTGGGGTAAGTAAGGCAGATAATCGTGAAATGCTGATCAAAGGTCTTCTTGAGGCGGCAAAACATGACAGAAAGATTCTGGTAGAAGAAACGATTGTTGGTCATGAGGTGGAATGCGCAGTGTTGGGCGGTGGTACCAAACCGGTTGCATCTTCCTGCGTGGGTGAAATTCTTGCAGCAGCAGAATTTTACGATTATGATGCCAAGTATATTAATGAAGAGTCCCGTACTGTGATTCGTCCAGAGCTGCCGGGAGATTCGGCAGAACGCGTGCGCAGAGCTGCGGAGAAAATTTTTAATGCGGTAGATGGGTATGGTCTTTCACGCGTGGATTTCTTTGTGACGAATGCAGGTGAAGTGATTTTTAATGAAATCAATACCATGCCGGGATTTACCGCGATCAGTATGTATCCGATGCTTTGGGAGGCAGCAGGTATCAGCAAGAAAGATTTGATTGATCGCCTGATAAACCTGGCATTTGAACGGAGATAGAACTACTTATGAATAAGATAGACAGAAATGCGCCGGTCGGCGTATTTGATTCCGGTGTGGGCGGACTGACCGTGGCAAGGGAGATCATGCGTCAGATTCCGCAGGAAAAAATCATTTATTTTGGTGATACAGCACGGGTGCCATACGGCAGCAAATCGAAAGATACGATTGTCCGATATTCCAGACAGATCATTCGTTTTCTCAAGTCACAGGGCGTCAAGGCAATCGTGATTGCCTGCAATACGGCAAGCGCGTATGCGTTGGATGTGGTAAAAGAAGAACTGGAAATTCCGATTATCGGTGTGATCAATGCCGGTGCGCGGACAGCAGTGGCTGCTACACGCAATGGCCGGATCGGTGTGATCGGGACCCTGGGAACCATCGGAAGCGGTATTTATACAGAGGTCATACAGCAGATGCGTCCGGATGTCCGGGTGATTGGGAAAGCATGTCCTCTGTTTGTACCCCTTGTGGAAGAAGGTCTTCTTCATGATTCTGTGACAGATGAGATCGCATCCCGGTATCTGGCGGAATTGAAAGGCAAATATATCGATACTCTGGTGTTGGGATGTACCCATTATCCGCTTTTGCGTTCGACTTTAGGGCGGCTGATGGGGGAGGATGTGACTTTGGTTAATCCGGCATACGAGACAGCCATCGAATTGAAGGAGCTTTTGGCAGCACAAGGTCTGAACCGGGAATGCGGGCTCGAGCCGGGAGAAGAGCAGTATCAATTTTTTGTGAGTGACCTTGCAGAACAGTTTACGGATTTTGCAACTTCTATTTTGCCGAATGAGGTTCATGGAACAAAAAAGATCAATATAGAGGAGTTTTAGGAGAAAGACATGACGAAAGATGTTTTGGTAAAAATCAGCGGTCTGCATGCCATGGATACGGACAATGATGAGTTGGAAATCATTACTGCGGGCGATTATTTTTTGAAGAATGGCAAACATTATGTGATTTATGAAGAAGCCCTGGATGGATTTGACGGAAATGTCCGAAATACGGTCAAAATTTCCGAGAACATGATGGAGATTCGTAAACAGGGCATGGCCATGGCGCATATGGTTTTTGAAAAGGATAAAAAGAGTATAACGCGCTATGCGACTCCTATGGGTGAGATGATCATTGAGGTGACGACCAACGAAATTGAGATGAAGGAAGAAGCGGACAGGCTGAAAGTCTGTGTGGATTACGCACTGGATATTAACTACGAACATGTGTCTGACTGCAAGATCATCATGGATATCTGTTCAAGGGCGAAGGCTGATCTGAATCTGTCAGAGACAGCAGGTTGATTTTGCTGCTGTACAAAAATGAGCGCAGTGAAAAATTGAAGACAAAATATGTCTGCAGCTTTTCATTACGCTCATTTTTTGTTGCCATGCATCCGGAGAAAGCTGCCAGAGGCAGGTTCTGCATGCTTAGTTGTCTTTCTTTTCTTTTTTAAATCTTGCAAAGAAGCCCTTTTTCTTCGGTGCCTGAACAATAGTGCCCCCGCGCACACTTTTGATCTCGGTAATATAAATGCCGCTTACGACAACCTTAGCCTCTTTTTTGACTGGCAGAGACTGAAAAACCTTCTCGTCAGCCATCAGGGTCATTACTTTCGGACCGATTTTTGCTTTAACAACCGGAACCTTCATCCAACGCATGTACTTCGGAGTCTGTTCATACACCATGGCCGGAAGTCCTGCTTCTTTGAGTTTCAGTTTCTTCTTGTCGATGACCAGCATAGACACAGTCTGTTTTGCTGCATCCAGCATCTGCTGCTGTTCTACCTGACGTTTTTCCAGTTTACGTCCGACAAAATACAGCACCGCGAGAATAATTGCAGCAATGATCAGGATCACCAGCAACACATCAAAAAATGTTCCCATGGGAATACCTCCAGTATGTGATTATGTATCAGGTCAAAACCTGCGGAAATAGTATAGCATTTTTTGTGCAAAATTGCAAGTGAAAAAACTTGACAGCTTGACAACTCTGTGATAATATGGAATGTGCACTATTGTGGCATCATGGGCATTTTGCGCCCTAATGAAGCCACAAAATTGATTTAGAAAACAGGGGTGAAACGTCAATGGAGAAAAGCAGAATGCGTCCGGTACCAGCCGGAAAGAGCGTTAGAATGAGCTATTCAAGAACCAAAGAAGTTCTTGAGATGCCGAACCTGATTGAGATTCAGAAAGACTCCTATCAGTGGTTCCTCGATGAAGGGTTAAAAGAAGTATTTGAAGATATCTCCCCAATCACTGACTTTGCAGGTCATTTGAGCCTGGAGTTTGTAGATTTTACATTATGTAAGGATGAAGTCAAATACAACATCGAAGAATGTAAAGAGCGTGACGCTACTTACGCAGCACCTTTAAAAGTAAAGGTAAGACTTTACAATAAAGATAAAGAAGAGATTAACGAGCACGAGATTTTCATGGGAGATCTCCCGCTGATGACCGATACAGGTTCTTTCGTCATTAACGGCGCAGAGCGTGTTATCGTAAGCCAGCTGGTACGTTCCCCGGGTATTTACTATGGAATCGGACACGATAAGATCGGTAAAGAGCTGTATACCTGTACCGTTATCCCGAACCGTGGTGCCTGGCTGGAGTATGAGACAGATTCCAATGATATTTTCTACGTGCGTGTAGACCGTACCAGAAAAGTTCCGGTGACCGTACTGATTCGCGCACTGGGTTATGGTACCAATGCCGAGATCATTGATCTGTTTGGTGAGGAACCCAAACTGCTTGCAAGCATCAGTAAGGACACATCAGACAATTACCAGGATGGTCTGCTGGAACTGTATCGTAAGATCCGTCCGGGTGAGCCGTTATCCGTTGATAGTGCAGAAAGCCTCTTAAACAGCATGTTCTTTGACCCGAGACGTTATGATCTGGCCAAAGTCGGCAGATATAAATTTAATAAAAAGCTTCATTTGAAGAACCGCATCAAGGGACATACCCTTGCTGAAGATGTAGTAGATACCGAAACCGGAGAGATTCTGGCAGAGGCAGGTACGGTTGTTGACAAAGAACTGGCTGTTCTGCTGCAGAATGCCGCAGTTCCGTATGTATTTATTCAGGGTACCGACCACAACTACAAAGTGCTGTCCAACCTGATGGTTGATCTGGCTGCGTATGCAGATTTCGAACCGGCTGAAGCAGGTGTTACGGAGTTAGTATACTACCCGGTTCTGAAAAATATCCTGGAAGAAGCTGCAGGTGATCAGGAAGTATTGAAGAAACTGGTCAGCCGCAACATCAGCGAGCTGATTCCGAAGCACATTACCAAGGAAGATATCATTGCTTCCATTAACTATAATATGCACCTGGAAGGTGAGATTGGTACTGCAGATGATATCGACCATCTGGGCAACCGTCGTATCCGTGCAGTCGGCGAACTCTTACAGAACCAGTACCGTATCGGTCTTTCCCGTATGGAACGTGTAGTAAGAGAACGTATGACCACTCAGGATATGGATGGTATCACTCCGCAGTCGCTGATCAACATTAAGCCGGTTACCGCAGCAGTGAAGGAGTTCTTCGGAAGTTCCCAGCTGTCTCAGTTCATGGACCAGAACAACCCGCTTTCCGAGCTGACTCACAAGAGACGTCTGTCTGCTCTGGGACCGGGCGGTCTGTCTCGTGATCGTGCCGGATTTGAGGTTCGAGATGTACATTACACGCACTATGGACGTATGTGCCCGATCGAGACACCTGAGGGACCGAACATCGGTCTGATCAACTCTCTGGCTACCTACGCAAAGGTGAACGAGTATGGCTTTATCGAGGCTCCATATCGTGTTGTAGATAAGAGTGATCCGATGAATCCGGTTGTTACGGATGAGGTTGTTTATCTGACCGCAGATGAAGAGGATAACTTTGTTGTAGCACAGGCGAATGAGGTCCTGGACGAAGAAGGACATTTTGTTCATAACAATGTTTCCGGGCGTTTCCGTGAAGAAACTTCTGAGTTCCCGAAGAAAAATATTGACTTGATGGATGTATCTCCGAAGATGGTATTTTCCGTAGCTACTTCCATGATTCCGTTCCTGCAGAACGATGACGCAAACCGTGCGCTGATGGGTTCTAACATGCAGCGTCAGGCAGTGCCGCTTCTGACGACCGAGGCACCGGTGATCGGTACCGGTATTGAAGGTAAGGCAGCTGTTGACTCCGGTGTCTGCGTTGTTGCAAAACATGCAGGTGTGGTTGAACGCTCCGCATCAAATGAAATCATCATCAGACGTGATGATAATGGTGCAAAAGACGTTTACCACCTGATTAAGTTCTCCAGAAGCAACCAGTCCAACTGCTACAACCAGAAGCCGATTGTCTACAAGAATGACCATGTAGAAGCAGGTGAGGTTATCGCAGATGGTCCGTCTACCAAGAATGGTGAGATTGCACTGGGCAAGAATCCGCTGATCGGTTACATGACCTGGGAAGGTTACAACTACGAGGATGCGGTTCTGTTAAGCGAAAGACTTGTTATGGACGATGTTTATACATCCGTTCATATTGAAGAATATGAAGCAGAGTCCCGTGACACCAAGCTGGGACCGGAAGAGATTACTCGTGATGTTCCGGGTGTTGGTGATGATGCTCTGAAAGATCTGGATGAGAGAGGTATCATCCGTAT
>JBJEIZ010000016.1:0-3458 GCA_051877535.1 Brotaphodocola sp. | reverse complement strand
TTGTTCGCGGGAGTGCTGGAATTGGCAGACAGGCTAGACTAAGGATCTAGTGGCAGTTATGTCGTGTGGGTTCAAGTCCCATCTCCCGCAGTATCATTTCGATGATACGGGAACATTCCTCGATAGCTCAGTCGGTAGAGCACGCGGCTGTTAACCGCGCTGTCGTAGGTTCAAGTCCTACTCGGGGAGTTCAGATTCAGCAATGAGTCTGTGATAACAGAATTGGTTCTGCAGGGTGACCTGCAGGAACGTGGTTTGCAGAAGTGGCGGAATTGGCAGACGCGCACGGTTCAGGTCCGTGTGGTAGCAATACCTTGTGGGTTCGACTCCCATCTTCTGCATAGGAAGAAACTGTCGTTTTCATGATGGAAGCGGCAGTTTTTTGTGTTGCCATGCATCCTTCCTGATGTTACATCAAAAAAATGCTAAAAACAAGAAAAATCATACGAGAAATTCCGTATTAAAAATGATATAATTTCAGAACATAAAGCACAGGAGTTTCCTTCTGAGCTACCACACCAGAATTGGAGGGAATGTTCTGTTTTACAGCAAAGTATGATCATTTAGGAGAAGATGTAGCATGAAAGCAAGTGATAAGATTCGGTATTATGAAAATGAAAAGGGACCAAAGATTGGAACGGTCGAACGCAAGGTGATTGAAAAAGACGGATTGTATTTTAAAGATATTGATGGTTCCGGAACAGTGTCAAAGGTCAATGACTGGCGTCTTCCTGCAGAAGAACGGGCAAAAGCATATGCGGAGACTTTGAGCGTAAAAGAGAAAATTGCGCAGCTGTTTATTTCGGATTGGCGTATGGGAAAATATCCGGCTCCGCTGTCAGTCGGATCCAAAGAGATTCCGGAGTATACATTGGATGAATCCGGCCTGCTGGATGAGGCATCCCACACGGCAACGACTATTTTTGGTGAGCAGTTTATTCCGGGAACTTCCACATTACTGAAAGAATGGTTCTCCCGTCATACCATCCTGCGTGCCAATGCAAGTGCAGAGGATCTGGCTGATTACCTGAATCAGATGCAGGCAGTAGCAGAAACATGTGAGCATTTTGTTCCGGTAAGTGCGGCTTCCAATTCCCGCAATGAGAACGGAGAAGTGGTATTCGGTATGAACGATGCAGCCGGTGTATTTGCAACATGGCCGGGAACGATGGGTATTGCTGCTGCAATTAAGGGTGACAGCATTGAAATCGCAGACCAGTTTGCAGATTGTATTCGCCGAAGCTGGAACGCAGCCGGATTGAGGAAAGGCTATATGTATATGGCAGATGTGATGTCTGATCCGCGTTGGCAGCGCTCTTATGGTACTTTTGGCGAGGATCCGGAGTTGATCTGTGAAATTTTTGAACACATCATCCCACGGATTCAGGGAAGTAAGGATGGCGTGACAGATGACGGTGTAGCTATGACGGTGAAGCATTTCCCGGGTGGCGGTGCAAGAGAAAATGGCTTTGACCCGCATTATGCAGCAGGTCAGTGGAATGTATATCAGACGGAAGGCAGCCTGGAGAAATATCATATTCCGGGATTCCAGACAGCTGTTGAATGCAATGCTTCTTCCATTATGCCGTACTATGCAAAACCGGCAAAAGAAAAGAGTGCACCTCAGACAGATAAAAACGGAAATCCAATGGAACTGCAGCCATACGGATTTGCATACAATAAGCCGTTCATTGACGGACTGCTTCGGAAGCAGATGGGATTTAAAGGCTATATTAACTCAGATACGGGTATTGTCCATAACATGAAATGGGGCGTAGAGATGCTGGATGAGCCGGAGAGAATCGGTTTTGCAGTGAATCATTCGGGTGTAGATTTGATCAGCGGTCTTTTTGATAATAAATATGGTATTGAGGCTTATGAACGTGCAGCCAATGATTATTATGAGACTCATGCAGTACCGGAAGGCTTTAAAAAAGAGGATGTTGTGCTGACTGATGATTCCATCAACCGTGCAGTTTCCCGTACTTTAAAAGAAATGTTCGAACTGGGAATGTTTGAAAATCCGTATCGTGATCCTCAAATTGCGAAAGAAACAGCTTTGACTGCATCAGATTGGAAATATGCTATGGATGCACACAGAAAGAGCGTGACGCTGCTGAAAAATGATGGAACGCTGCCGCTTACAAAAGAAAGACTGAGCGGTAAAAAAATATATGCCGAGGCATTCCACAAACGTGCAGAATTAGGTGCCCAGATGACAGAAAGTCTGAAAAAAATGTTGGAATGTGTCGCTTTGACAGACAAGCCGGAAGAGGCCGATTATGCGGTTTTGATGATTTCTCCGTCATCAGGTGAATATTTCAACGCGACGAGTGGTTATCTGGAGCTGGATATCTGTGAAAATAAAGAGGTACACAATGTAGATGAGCAGTGCCGTCCGATGAAAGAAACTCATATGGAAACGACATTGAGCGGTGCGGGCAGAATTGCTGAGATTGCTGCCGCGGTTCACGCAAACGGCGGTAAGGTAATTTGCAATGTGAATGTGACCCTTGCATGGTTGTTGGGCAATGTGGAGCCACATGCAGATGCATTCCTGGTTGGATATGACACATATCCGTCAGCAACGATGGATGTGATATTCGGAAGATTTGCTCCGACCGGTAAACTGCCGATTACTTTTCCACGTGGAGATGAGGTGATCGCAGTCAACGAAAACGGCGTTTGTATCAGCCCGAATGATGTACCTGGTTATGATAAGGATCTGTATATGCCGGAAGAGATGAAAGACGAAAATGGAAAGGCATATGCGTACCGGGATGCAGTTGGAAATTATTATGAAAAAGATTTTGGATTGACGTATTAAAATCCGCTCGTTTTTCTTCGAAAAATAGAAAAATTGAAAAAATTAAAATAATTGTTGACAAATGCAGAAATAGTGATTATAATATGGATTGTTGGTTCGGTAAGTGACTTGCTGAACTGGCGGTTCGCAGAAGTGGCGGAATTGGCAGACGCGCACGGTTCAGGTCCGTGTGGTAGCAATACCTTGTGGGTTCGACTCCCATCTTCTGCATGAGGCAGGGACTTTGGTTCTTGCCTTTTTGCATCCCTGCGAGAAAAAGGCTAAAATAAAAATGGAAAAAATCGCTTGCATTCCATTCTTAATTGTGCTATACTTTCATTTGTTCGCGGGAGTGCTGGAATTGGCAGACAGGCTAGACTAAGGATCTAGTGGCAGTTATGTCGTGTGGGTTCAAGTCCCATCTCCCGCAGTATCATTTCGATGATACGGGAACATTCCTCGATAGCTCAGTCGGTAGAGCACGCGGCTGTTAACCGCGCTGTCGTAGGTTCGAGTCCTACTCGGGGAGTTCAGATTCAGCAATGAGTCTGTGATAACAGAATTGGTTCTGCAGGGTGACCTGCAGGAACGTGGTTTGCAGAAGTGGCGGAATTGGCAGACGCGCACGGTTCAGGTCCGTGTGGTAGCAATA
>JBJEIZ010000015.1:0-67769 GCA_051877535.1 Brotaphodocola sp. | reverse complement strand
TGCCCCGGAGTTGAGGAATCAATTTGTTGAGAATTGGAAAAAAGATTCCGTTTGCCCCGGAGTTGAGGAATCAATCTGTTGAGAATTGGAAAAAAGATTCCGTTTGCTCCGGAGTTGAAGAATCAATCTGTTGAAAATTGGAAAAAAGATTCCGTTTGCCCCGGAGTTGAGGAATCAATTTGTTGAGAATTGGAAAAAAGATTCCGTTTGCCCCGGAGTTGAGGAATCAATCTGTTGAGAATTCTAAAAAAAGATTCTTTTTCGCGTTTTTTGGGAATCTTTTTTAGAATTTCCTACTTATTTGATACTCCACAGCATGTCCCGGTTGATGGTTTTGTAAAACAGGCTGCGGATGGTTACCGGATCGTGGGTCTGTCCCAAAATCCACATCAATTTGGTTACAGTGGCTTCCAGCGTCATGTCGTAAGCTTCCAAAAGTTCGAATTCCTGTTTGATGGTTTTGCCAACTTCATAGACGGACATGTTGCTGCCTTCATTAGTCACCTGTGTAGTCATTACGACAACTTTACCGGATTTGACCAGATTTTTTACAGATTCACGGAAATCGCCGGTGTCATAGTTTGGGATACCGCCGACTCCGAAGGATTCGATAATCACAGCATCGTAGTGTTCTGCCATATAGTCCAGAACTCTGGAATCCATGGAGGGAATCAGCTTGAGAAGTGCCACACGGGAATTTAATGTGTGAAAAAACTGCACGGGTTCACAGAGCATGTTTTTATCATCCAGGTAGAAAATAATGTGTCCATCCTGAATTGTGGCGATATAAGGGAAATTTATGCTGGAAAAGGCGTTGTAGCTTTTGGTTCGTTCTTTTTTGCCGCGGGTACCGGCGATAACCTTACCGTCAAATACAATCATCACACCATGTGCCTTGTCACAGGAGGCAAGTCTCAGGCTGTCAGAAAGGTTGGTCTTTGCATCGGTAATTTCCAGATCAATGGGTTTCTGGGCACCGGTGATGACAATTGGCTTGGCAGAATTTTGGATTAAATAAGAGAGTGCTGCGGCTGTGTAGGCCATAGTATCGGTACCATGGCAGATGACAAAACCATCATATGCTTCATAATGATTTTCAATTGCTGATGCAATTTTTAGCCAGTGATTTGGCTGCATATTGGTACTGTCAATATTCAGAATCTGCAGAGTATCCACTTCACAGAATTCTTTGGCATCGGGAACATAGCCTAGAAGTTCATCAGAAGTGATCAGTGGTTTCAGACCATTATCACTCCGTTTGGAGGCGATCGTGCCTCCGGTTGCAAGCATTAAAATGTGTTTTCGTGTATGATTCATTGTTTTCTCCTGTTTTTCAGTTATCATATGAAAGCCGCCTCGTGCCTGCGCTTGCCTGTCGTAGATCCGTGAATTGTTCATGCGGGCATGGCTCATTCATATTTGCACGATTGGACTTTCATAATAATATTTTTATCCCGATCAGTCAAATAGATTCCTTGAAAAGTGAAGATGTACAGCAATTCTGTTCTTCATTGCAATCCTGCCGTCACTATGTTAAGATAATGATACGCAATTGGAAAAATAGAAAAGAAAGCTGCTTTTTGAAGAAAGAAGGTTCAATCATGAAATATGATGTAATTATTGTGGGAGCCGGACCAGGAGGCATTTTTGCCGCATACGAATTGGCAAAGAAGGGTACAAACCTCAAGATTGGCGTGTTTGAGGCTGGTCACGCACTTGACAAGAGAAAATGTCCGATTGATGGGGATAAGGTGAAAACCTGCATCAAATGCAAATGTTGTTCCATCATGAGCGGCTTTGGAGGCGCAGGCGCATTTTCGGATGGAAAATATAATATTACCAATGATTTCGGCGGTACATTGCATGAGTATATCGGAAAAGCAAAAGCCCTTGATCTGATGAAATATGTGGATGAAATCAACATGGCTTATGGCGGGGAAGGCACGAAAATGTACTCAACAGCCGGCACAAAATTTAATAAGATCTGTATACAGAATAAGCTGAAATTATTAAATGCGTCGGTACGTCATTTGGGTACAGACATCAACTACATTGTGTTGGAAAATCTGTATAATGACCTGAGAAATATGGTTGATTTTTATTTTGATGTTCCGGTTGAACGCCTGGAAATTATGGACAGCGGATATCGGATATACACGAAAAATGATTGCTATGACTGCGAGAAATGTATTATTTCTGTAGGTCGGAGCGGAAGCAAATGGATGGAGCAGGTATGTCAGGAATTGGAGATTCCAACTAAATCCAATCGTGTGGATATCGGAGTTCGTGTAGAATTGCCCGCGGTCATTTTTTCACATTTGACAGATGAATTATATGAAAGTAAAATCGTTTATCGTACGGAGAAATTCGAAGATAATGTACGAACATTTTGTATGAATCCATATGGTGCAGTGGTGAATGAAAATACCAATGGCATTGTTACTGTAAATGGTCACAGCTATGCAGATCCAGAAAAATATACGGAAAATACTAACTTTGCACTGCTTGTTGCAAAGCATTTTTCAGAACCGTTTAAGGACAGTAATGGCTATGGTGAAAGTATTGCGCGGTTGTCTAATATGCTGGGCGGCGGCGTAATCGTGCAGAGGTTTGGTGATTTGGTCCGCGGCCGCAGAAGTACTGTGCGGCGTATCGAGGAAGGATTGGTGCGTCCTACATTGGCGGCGACCCCAGGTGACTTGAGCCTGGTGTTGCCGAAGCGGATTCTGGATGGCATTATTGAGATGATCTATGCGTTGGATAAAGTTGCTCCCGGAACGGCGAATGACGATACGCTGCTCTACGGAGTAGAAGTGAAATTTTACAATATGGAAGTGGATGTTGATGAAAATCTGGAATGCAGACACAAAGGATTGTATATTATCGGTGACGGAAGTGGTGTGACACATTCTCTGTCTCATGCGTCAGCCAGCGGAGTGCATGTCGCACGGAAGATTATGGGAATGTAGTCTGATATCGGATATATTTGAAACAGGAAGCCGGAACATAAGACCAGAATGAAAAACAAAAAATATAAGACCGGCGATGAAAGGAAACAATTATGAACTTGGAATTTAAGCGAGTGGAAGCAGCGGATCTGATGAAGCTGGACCGTTATTTCTGCCGCAGACCAAATAAAACATGTGATAGTGTATTTTTGGACAGTTTTTTATGGAGAGAATATTATAATGTGCGTTTTGCTGTCAGTGACGGAAAGGCAATTCAGTGGTTGATGGAGGAAAACGGAATCACACATTCGGCCATGCCGATTTGCAGTGAGGAAGATCTGGAACATTATTTTAATGAAATCGTTTCTTATTTCAATGAAGTATTGAATGTACCTTTAAAGATTTATCTTGCAGATGAAGAAGCAGTAGAGTCGCTGCATCTGAAAGAATCGGAAGATTTTGAGGTGGTTGAACAGGAAGATTTGAAAGACTATCTGTATTATGGCGAGGCACTTCGCAGTCTTTCCGGAAGAAAACTTCATAAGAAAAAGAATCATCTGAATTCGTTTTTAAAAGAATATGAAGGTCGATACGAATATCGCCGTCTTTGTTGTTCTGACCGCGATGAGGTATGGAGATTTTTGAGCAGGTGGAGAGACGCCAAGGGCGATGAAGTAGAGCAGCATTTGGATTACGAGGTAAATGGCATCCATGAGATTCTTCGAAATTGTTCGGAGCTAAATATCAAAATGGCAGGTGTCTACATTGATGATCAGTTGGAGGCCTTTACGATTGGAAGTTTGAATCCGTTGGAAAATATGGCGATCATTCACATTGAAAAGGCAAATGCAGAGATTCGTGGATTGTACCAGTTTATCAACCAGCAGTTTTTGATTCATGAATTCCCGGATGTAGAGTTGGTAAATCGCGAAGATGATATGGGGCAGGAAGGACTGCGAAGAGCAAAAATGTCTTATGAGCCGTGTGGATTTGCAAGAAAATATCTGATAAAACAGAAAAATTTTGTTCCGCGGGGGTGAAAGGATGCGCTATCTTGATGCATCAGAACGAAAATTGTGCAGAGAACTTTGGGAAGAGGCATTTCCGGAAGATTCCGAATCGTTTTGCGATTACTATTTTGAAGAAAAATTGAAAGATAATCGGATTCTTGTGCTGGAGGAAAATAGAAGGATCGATGCCATGATTCATCGAAATCCTTATTTGCTGCAGGTCAAGAATCAGCAGTGGAAGATCGATTATCTGGTCGGTGTGGCCACACGAAAAGACCGGAGACATCGTGGGTATATGCGCCGTTTGTTGGAACAAATGATGAAGGATATGCGGAATGAACATATGCCCTTTTGCTTTCTGATGCCGGCAGATGAAGCTATTTACCGGCCATTTGGATTTACCTTTATTTATGACCAGACGCAGATGGAATGGAAAAATGCAGAGAAACTGAGCAGGCAGGAAATGATTCTGTGGAAAAAAGGAAAGACAGCCGCAGATACTGTGGAAAAGAGTGACTGGCAGCTGACGGAACATGCAGAACTCATGTTGAAACAGATTTCTTCATGGATGAATCGATGGCTGGCGGATCATGAGCAGGTGTATACGGTGCGGGATATCGCTTACCTGAATCGTCTGATGAAAGAGATTGCCAGCGAACACGGAACGTTTGATATGATATTTGACGGCGGCAGTATGATTGGTGTGGAGAGTTTCTGGGGGCTGGAAAAGAAAGAACAGAGACTGCTCTATGCGGATGATTTTTATGTGAATAAAAAGAATGAGCCGAAGCCGGCAATCATGGCGCGTATTATGGATCTGGAGCATTTCGTGAGTGCCGTTTGTCTGAAAAAACAGGTGGCGGATGAAAGAAAAACTTTGATTTTATCGGTAGAAGATCCACTGATTCCGGAGAATCATGGTGTGTGGAAATGGACGTTGGATCATGAAACTTCCTGTTTGGAGAGAATTGCAGATTCAGATATGACTGACATAGAAAAATGGCAGGTCAAAGCAGCAGAATTGATTGACGAACGGGAGACAGTACCGGAACTGACACTTACCATAACGGAATTGACAGCCTGGTTGTTTGGCTATCATATCCCGGAAAAGGCAAATGTATTTTGCGATGTAGTTCAGCCGCTGCAGGGTGTTTTTCTGGATGAGGTTGTGTAGCCGAAGCGTATCAGGGAGGAGCAAAAGTATGAATGGATTGGAACAGTTGAGACAATGGATTGCAGAGAGCGACAATATTGTATTTTTCGGCGGTGCAGGCGTTTCTACCGAAAGTGGGATTCCGGATTTCAGAAGTGTGGATGGACTTTATAATCAACAGTATGATTATCCGCCGGAAACCATTATCAGTCATAGTTTTTACTGGCGCAATCCGAAAGAGTTTTATCGTTTTTATAAGAATAAAATGCTGTTTCCGGATGTAAAGCCAAATGCAGCACATCTGGCGTTGGCAAAGCTGGAGCAGCAGGGAAAACTAAAAGCGGTGATTACCCAGAATATTGACGGGCTGCATCAGGCAGCGGGCAGCAAAGAAGTGCTGGAGCTGCATGGCTCGGTGCACCGCAATTATTGCACGGAGTGTGGAAAATTTTATAGCCTGAAAGACATTATGGCGATGGATGAGGTGGTGCCGCATTGTGAATGCGGCGGCATCATCAAACCGGATGTGGTGCTTTATGAGGAACCGTTGGATCAGGGTGTTCTTTCCAAAGCTGTGAATTATATACGGCGTGCAGATGTGATGATCGTTGGAGGTACATCTCTGACGGTATATCCTGCAGCAGGTCTGCTCGATTATTATCTGGGCAACAAACTGGTTTTGATCAATAAATCTGTGACGCCGATGGATGCACAGGCAAATCTGGTGCTCAGCGGCAAGATTGGCGAAGTATTTTCGGAGCTGTTTCCGACAACGGACATGAACGTATAGAAAAGGGGCAATGGAATGAATCAACGTTGGGTGTATGAGGTTGGCGATATCGTAAAATTAAAGAAACCGCATCCATGTGGAAGTCAGGAATGGGAAATCCTGCGTGTGGGAGCAGATTTTCGCCTGCAGTGCAGAGGCTGTGGTCATCAGGTAATGGCAGAGCGCAGGATGGTGGAGAAAAATACTCGCGGACTGGAGAAGAAGGCAGGGCAAAAATCGGAAGAAAAAGCCTGAAATAAAAGGAAAAAAGTGCTTGCATTTATTTGCGATATCTGTTATTATAATAAATCGTGACACAATAAATTCCTTGCTCTTGAAACTGAAGTCAAGGGCCAGAGACCACAAGGAGGTAAAGCAATGAACAAATACGAATTAGCAGTTGTTCTGAGCGCAAAACTCGAAGATGAGGAGAGAGCAGCAGCACTGGAGAAAGTACAGGGTTATATCACCCGCTTCGGTGGCACTGTTACCAACGTTGATGACTGGGGCAAGAAGAGACTTGCTTACGAGATTCAGAAAATGAAAGAAGCTTTCTACTACTTCATCAAGTTCGAGGCTGAGAATTCTGATTGCTCTAACGAAGTAGAAGCACACGTTCGTCTTATGGAGCAGGTTGTCAGATATCTTTGCGTTAAGGACGAGCAGTAATAGACGACCAACGAATAAAGGAAGAGTGATGGTATGAATAAAGTTATCCTCATGGGTAGATTGACCAGAGATCCGGAAGTAAGATATTCACAGGGTGAACGTTCCATGGCGATTGCAAGATACACGCTTGCAGTGGACCGCAGAGGTCGCAGAAGTCAGGACGGCAGTGAGCAGACTGCAGATTTTATTAATATCGTAGCATTTGACAGGGCCGGTGAATTCGCAGAGAAGTATTTCCGTCAGGGTATGAGAGTTCTGGTTACGGGAAGGATCCAGACTGGCAGTTACACCAATAAAGATGGTCAGCGTGTTTATACCACAGACATCATCGTTGAGGATCAGGAGTTTGCGGACAGCAAGGGAGCAGGCGGCAATGCAAATACCGGCAGTTCCATGGGAGGCGGTTATGGATATCAGCAGACATCCAGACCGGCACCGACCAGTGCGATCGGCGACGGCTTCATGAACATCCCGGATGGTGTGGAAGATGAAGGATTGCCTTTCAACTAAGCGCGAAAACGCTTGGATATTGGAAGACACGGATTATTTCGAAGAAGGAGGCAGTACCAATGGCATTCAATAAAACTGAAAAAGCTGATGGCGCTAAAGTAAAAAGAGGCGGCATCCGTAGAAGAAAAAAAGTATGCGTATTCTGCGGCGATAAGAACGGCGTAATCGATTACAAAGATACAAACAAACTGAAAAGATACGTTTCCGAGAGAGGTAAAATTCTTCCGAGAAGAATTACCGGAAACTGTGCAAAACATCAGAGAGCTCTGACTGTAGCTGTTAAGAGAGCACGTCACATCGCTCTGATGCCATATACCATGGAGTAAGATTTTGGATAAGAGCCTGGAAACGGAAAGTTTCTGGGCTCTTGTTATGTTAATTGAAGGAGTTAGGTGATGGCAGCAACAAATATGACGGAGGGAAATATCCCCCGACATTTGATACAGTATTCTGTGCCGTTGATCCTTGGCAATTTGTTTCAGCTTACCTATAATGCGGTGGATTCCATCATTGCCGGAAGATTTATCGGGAAAAATGCACTGGCGGCGGAAGGAATGGCCGCACCGGTAATGAACCTGGTAATTTTAGGGATTTCCGGTATCTGCATTGGTGCCGGAGTTTTGATGAGTGAGTTTTTTGGAGCAGGAAAATATAATAAGTTAAAGAGAGAAATGTCCACGATGCTTTTGTTCGGTCTGTGTTTTTCTTTGACTATAGTGACGATTGGAATTTTCTGCACACCGATGCTCTTGCAGGCATTAAATGTGCCGGAAGAGCTGCTGAAAATGACGCGCATTTATCTTCGAATCATCTTTCTGGGAGCACCATTTACATATTTTTATAATGCACTTTCTTCCGCATTAAAAAGTGTGGGAGATTCTAAAACTCCATTGAAATTTTTAATGTTTTCTTCGATTTTAAATGGTGTTTTAGATCTGATCTTTATTGGAATGCTGGGGTTTGGAATCATCTGCTCTGCGACTACAACCGTGATTGCAGAGGCGGTTTCTGCAGGACTATCTATCTGGTATGTATACCGGAAAATTCCGCTTTTGCAGCTTCGAAAAGGTGAGTTCTGCATGGATCGTGAACTGTTAAAACAGACATTACAGTATGGTTCTGTGACTGCACTGCAGCAGTCCTGTCAGCCGATTGGAAAGATTTTGATTCAGGGCTCTGTGAATACTCTCGGTGTCAATGCCATTGCAGCGTTTAATGCAGTAAATCGGATCGATGCGTTTGCGTGCCTTCCGGAACAGAGTATTTCCCATGGAATTACCACATTTATCGCGCAGAATCGAGGTGCCAAAAAGTACGATCGCCTGCGTGAAGGATTTCGCACGGGATTAAAAATGGAGTTTCTTTACTGGATTTGCATATGCAGCGTGGTGCTGCTGATCCGCAGACCGCTGGTTGGTCTTTTTGTGGCCGGTGATGGTGCCAAAGAAATTGTGACACTGGGCTGCCAGTATCTTGGAACGATGGCATTTTTCTATATTTATCCGGGATTTACCAATGGATTTCAGGGATTTTACCGCGGTATGGGCATGATGAAAATGACTCTTCTTGGAACTTTTATTCAGACTAGCCTGCGCGTGATCGCCACCTTGATTCTTGTGCCGCGTGTCGGTATTTATGGAGTATCATTTGCGTGCGCGATCGGATGGAGTGCAATGCTTCTGGTGGAGATTCCGTATTATTTTGTGGTGAGAAAAAACAAGTGAGGAAAAATAAAAACGATTGTAACTGTTCAGAATCGACTTCCAAAATGCTTGGCGCTGAACAGTTACAAACTGTTTTATTAATTGTCACTCTCTGCTTCTTCATTCATCCCAACGATATGATTTACCACAATTCCATTGACCTCAACGCCGCCTTCGATCGCGATCACCAGGCACTGTCTCCCGTCGATTTCGCGGGTTTCGATCAGATCGGTGCGGTCAGGATTTACTTTGATGATGACATCGGAGGTCTTAACTTCAAAAGCGCGGGTGTTGGCGATATTGCTGGCATAGATCGCTGCTTTTTCACCGGCAGTTTCGTCAAAACTCTTATCAAAATTCTGCATCTGCTCTTCTTCAACGCCGCTGTTTTCCAGCAGAGTTTTCACCTGATATTTGTCAAGAACCAGTGGTTCCGGTGCATCTTTATGCTCTTCGATCAGTTCGGTCAGATTCTCATGAATGGTCCTTACGGTTTCATAATTGCAGTCTTCACCCAGAGTTTCTTCAATGATTGCCTGAAAGGATTCTTTCTGGTATCCGGCCGGCAGCGGAATCGGGCAGCCGAGCAGCTGCTCGATGAAAATGTCATGAAGGTCATTGCCATCTTTGGAGTAGAATAAAGTGCTGTGCAGGTCGGTGGAGCGGTCATTGAAAGCCGGGAATAAAAAGCCCAGTTCCGGCATACCGACTACCCAGTCACGCGTCCGATTGGAGAAATTATTTTCCAGTTCGTTATAACTGAGACCAGGCTTGGAAAGGTCGACTGGACAGATGGTGCACATGATATAGCTGTAAACTTCGTCGGATGCGTCATCCATTTCGATACCGTCTGATGTGCGGCCTGGAATATCATAAGCGTCGTGGATCAGCAGAATCAGGTAGTTTCCTGCATATTCATAATGTTCGATGACACGATCGTAGAAGCTTTCCAGAAGTTCATCATCTTTCAGCTGACTGTTTCGCAGTTTCAGCAGAAATTCATGTGGTCCTCCTTCCATTTCCGCATCGAGCGGGAACTCCAGATTCAGCAGATTTTTACCAAGAGTTCCGGACAGATTTTTTCGCAGAATGTCGAAATATTTGAACATATCTTCTTCCGGAAGAGAAAGAAAGGCTTCCTTGAACATGGTTTTTTTATTCTTTTCACCGTCCACATAGCAGCCGCAGATGCGGGAAATGGAGCAGTTGGATGGAGTGAATTGTTTTTTGATTTCCGAAATTTCTTTTTTGATCATAATATGTAATCTCCTTTTGGTAAGATTAAATCTTCTCTATTCTATCTGATTTCTGTAAAAAAAACAAGTGTTCGGAAAAACGTTCTTATGTTAACTTTCTTTCCAACCAGTGGTGTAACCAATCTGGACTTATAGAGTTCCTTATGTTATAATTCTAAGATAGGTTACTATCGGATTCAATGATTCGGGGTGTTTTGAACCCGACAAGGAGAGGAAATATGAAAGAACACATAAAAGTAAACGGGCAGCTGAAGATTTATCTGGCGTGGCCGATCCTGCTTTCCCTGTTTTTTATTTGTGGAAATTTGGCGGTGCTTTTTGTGGATGGTATGGCAGCGGTTGTGTTGGCACCATTTACCTTGTGTTATCTTGTGATCGCCGTCTGGATCTACTTTTACCGGAGAAAACGGATGCTGAATGGTCTGGTGGAGTTTTCAGCCGAGTATGCCTGGATTCAAAAACAGTTTCTGGGGGAGATGGCTCTGCCTTATGCACTGACAGATGAAGACGGACGCCTGCTTTGGACGAACCAGGCGTTTCAGAAAATTCTGGATGAGGTACGAGGCAGCAAAAAGAATTTAATCGCGCTGTTTCCTGAGATCACGAAAACGGATCTTGCGACAGACAACGAAACAAGGATCGTGCACACTTCCTGTGGACAGCACAAATTCCGTCTGGATATCCGTCCGATTTTTGTGAGTAGTTCTGAGAAAGAAGAGAATGAAGCAATTGTCGGCAGACAGAAAATGCTTGCTGTCTATCTGTTCGATGAAACAGAAATCCTGTATTATCGCCAACTGGTCAGCGATGAGAAGATGGTTGCCGGACTGATCTATCTGGATAACTATGAAGAGGCACTGGAAAGTGTGGAAGAGGTTCGGCGTTCTCTGCTTACGGCATTGATCGACCGTAAGATCAATAAGTACATCGGCTCTATGGAAGGCGTCGTAAAAAAGATGGAGAAGGACAAATATTTCTTCGTGATCAAGCAGAAATATATTGAGCAGCTTCAGGAAGAGCGGTTCTCCATACTGGAAGATGTTAAGGCGGTAAATATTGGTAATGAGATGGCAGTAACCTTGAGTATTGGCATCGGCATTGGCGGTGATACTTACAGTCAGAACTATGAATATGCCCGTACCGCGATCGACATGGCTTTGGGACGCGGCGGTGATCAGGCAGTTCTGAAAGAGGGAAGTCGTATTCAGTATTACGGCGGTAAATCTCAGCAGCTGGAAAAGGCTACTCGTGTAAAGGCCCGCGTCAAGGCACATGCGCTGCGCGAGCTGATGGAGACAAAAGATCGTGTTCTGATCATGGGGCATAAGATCGGCGATATTGATTCTCTCGGTGCGGCAATCGGCATTTACCGGATTGCGACTGCATTGAATAAAAAGGCGCATGTAGTGATTAACGATGTTACCAACTCGCTTCAGCCGATGATGGATCGATTCACAGAGAATCCGGATTATCCGGAGGATTTGTTCCTGACAGGTTCGCAGGCGGCGGAGCTGGTGGATAACAATACGATGCTTGTGGTGGTGGATGTCAATCGCCCGAGCATCACCGAGGCACCGGAACTTCTGCGTATGGTAAAGACCATTGTAGTGTTGGATCACCATCGCCAAAGCAATGAGATTATTACCAATGCGGTTCTGTCATATGTGGAGCCGTATGCGTCATCTACATGTGAAATGGTTGCGGAAGTTCTGCAGTATATCGCAGATGGCATTAAAATCAAATCTGCAGAAGCAGATGCCATGTATGCCGGAATCGTGATTGACACCAACAATTTCACGAATCAGACCGGTGTGCGTACCTTTGAGGCGGCCGCATTTTTGCGCAGAAACGGTGCGGATGTTACCCGTGTCCGCAAGATGTTCCGTGATGATATGGCGGAGCATAAGGCAAGAGCAGCAGTGACCGCATCAGCAGAAGTTTATCGGGATGTTTTTTCAATTGGTGTTTGTCCGTCAGAAGGTCTGCAAAGTCCGACAATCGTCGGTGCGCAGGCGGCGAATGAACTGTTGGAGATCAAAGGAATCAAGGCATCGGTTGTGCTGACAGATTATCACAACACCATTTATGTAAGTGCACGTTCTATTGATGAAGTGAACGTGCAGGTAATGATGGAACAGTTAGGCGGCGGCGGCCATCGCAGCGTTGCAGGTGCACAGCTTCCAGGCGTCACGGTGGAAGAAGCAAAACGCCGCGTAAAAGCAGTTATTGATCAAATGCTTCAGAAGGGAGATATATTATAATGGAAATCGTATTATTAGAGGATGTTAAGGCATTAGGAAAAAAAGGTCAGGTTGTAAAGGTAAATGACGGCTATGCAAGAAACTTTATTTTACCGAAAAAATTGGGTGTAGAAGCGACCGCAAAGAACTTGAATGATTTAAAGCTTCAAAAGGCAAATGCAGCAAAAATTGCAGCAGAGCAGTTGGCAGCTGCCAGGGAAATGGCAGAGAAATTAGAACCGCTCTCCGTAACTCTGAAAATGAAAGCCGGTGAAGGCGGCAAAGCATTTGGCTCGATTTCCGGAAAGGAAATTGCGGCAGCAGCAAAAGAGCAGTTAAATCTGGATATTGATAAAAAGAAATTGGTGCTTCCGGATCCGATCAAGACCTTCGGCACACATGAGATTCCGATCAAGCTGCACAAGGATGTAACCGGTAAACTGACAGTCAAAGTAGTAGAGGGATAAAACAGGAGAATATTATGGAAGAAGCACTGCTGAAACGGGTGCTTCCTCACAGCATAGAGGCAGAACAGTCGGTCATTGGTTCCATGTTGATGGACAGGGAGGCGATTATTGCTGCCTCTGAGATTGTCACTGCATCTGATTTTTATCAAAACCAGTATGGTGTCATGTTTGAAACCATGGTGGAGCTGTTTAACGAAGGAAAACCAGTTGATCTGATTACACTTCAGGACCGTCTGAAAGAAAAGGATGTTCCGCCGGAGGTCAGTAGTCTGGAATTTGTTCGAGATATCATTACAACGGTGCCGACTTCGGCGAATGTAAAATCATATGCAAACATTGTACGTGAGAAAGCCGTTTTAAGAAGGTTGATCAAAGTAAATGAGGAAATTGCCAATACCTGTTATGTGGGAAAAGAGCCGCTGGAGCAGATTTTGGCTTCCACAGAGAAATCGATTTTTGACTTGCTGCAGAGCCGAAATTCCGGTGAGTTTGTGCCGATTCGCCAGGTAGCATTAAATGTTCTGGAAAAGATTGAGATTGCTTCTAAAGCACAGGGAACGGTAACGGGTATCCCAACCGGGTTTATTGATCTGGATTACAAGACATCCGGACTGCAGCCTTCGGATTTTGTGCTGATCGCGGCGCGTCCGTCTATGGGTAAGACCGCATTTGTCCTGAATCTGGTGGATCATGTGGCTGTGCGGAAAGGTCTGCCATGCATGGTGTTTAGTTTGGAAATGTCGAAGGAACAGCTGGTCAACCGTATGCTGGCGATGGAATCAAATGTGGACTCTCAGAAACTGCGTACCGGCAATCTGACAGATTCCGATTGGGATGCCATCGTAGAAGGAATAGGAGTCATCGGAAATTCTAAACTGATTATTGATGATACACCTGGTATTTCCATCACAGAACTGCGTTCGAAATGCAGAAAAATGAAATTGGAATATGGTTTGAGCATGATCATCATCGACTATCTGCAGTTGATGTCAGGAAGCGGAAGCAAAGGCAGTGATAATCGTCAGCAGGAAATTTCAGAGATTTCCCGTTCGTTAAAGGCATTAGCCCGTGAGATGAATGCGCCTGTCGTGGCCTTGTCTCAGCTGAGCCGTGCCTGTGAGACGCGCACGGACCATCGCCCGATGCTTTCTGATCTGCGTGAATCCGGTGCAATCGAGCAGGATGCCGATGTGGTAATGTTCTTATACCGGGATGATTATTATAACAAGGATACCGACACGCCAAACATTGCGGAAGTCATTATTGCAAAACAGCGTAATGGTCCGATTGGAACCGTAAATCTGTTGTGGCAGCCGGAGTTTACAAAGTTTGTGAATCTGGCCAGATAAAAAGGGGCGATAGATATGGAATTGTCATTGAAAGCAGAGCAAAAGCAGATCTTATCACAGAAAATGATCCAGTCTGCGGAAATCCTGCAGATGGCTGCAGCACGGCTTGAAGAATATTTGAATGAACAATCCCTGGAAAATCCGGTTATGGAGCTGACAGAGCGGACACCGGAAGAATTTGATCATGGGGAATTGGAAAAATATCAATGGATTTGCGCACATGATGAGCAGAATCGTTATTTATATCAGAAACTGGAGACGGCAGACGATGATTTCCCGGAGTGGAATATGGACACAAGCGGTCCGGAGACCTTGCAGGATTATCTGTGGAGTCAGCTGGTCAGCCGCTCTTTTGATGCAAAGCAGGAAGCTGCGCTCCAATATATGCTGGAAAGCCTGGATTCCCGGGGATATTTTACTGATTCACTGGAAAGTGTCGCATGGAAGTTTGATATGGAATCTGAGGAAGTGGAAGTACTTTTGGATGAGATTCAGAAGCTGGAACCTTATGGTGTTGGTGCCCGGAATCTGGAAGAGTGTCTCTGCCTGCAGCTTCGGGCGAGAGGTGAGTTGACAAAAGATCTCGATGACTTGATTCATCGATATCTGGCTGAAATTGCGAAAAATCAGATTCCGGTTATCGCAAAAAAGATGAAACTGACAGTGGAAGAAGTCAAGCAGCTTTGTGGCAAAGTGCGGGAACTGGAACCGAAGCCAGGTGCACGGTTTACTGATGTGCGTCAATTTTCCTATATCAATCCGGATGTGATCGTAGTCAAATTTAAAGATCATCTGGATATTCTTTTGAATGAATCGCTGTATCCGGATATTTATCTGAATCAGGAATATGTGACGATGTGTGCGCAGCAAACGGATGTAGAAGTGAAAAAGTATCTGATGGACAAGATTCATCAGGTGGAGTGGATCAAGCAGTGTGTGGCGCAGCGCAATGTGACGCTGCTTTCTGTGGTGAAGGAAATTCTGCGTCGTCAGGAAAGTTTCTTTATGGGAGGTCCGGATCAACTAAAACCGCTCCGTATGGCAGAAGTGGCAGAAGCTTTGGAAATTCATGAATCTACAGTGAGCCGCGCAGTTCGTCAGAAATATCTGCAGTGCAGCAAAGGAATTTTCCCTCTGGATTATTTTTTTGCAAAGGCAGCTGCGAATCAGGAAACTGATCGTCCTCCGCAGGCAACGACTACAGATGTGAAGCGGGAGTTGACGCAGCTGATTCAGGAAGAAAATAAAAAGAAACCTTATAGTGACCGTGTGCTGGCGGAGCTTCTGGAAGAGAGAGGTTATGTGATTTCCAGAAGAACCGTGGCAAAGTATCGTGAGGAATTGGGAATTCCTGGTACGACCGGACGAAAAGACTATTAAGGTGCTATGGTAAAGTTCAAAACAGTACAAAATGGATCTGGTGCTGTTTTGGACTTTATTTTATATTGAGTGCAATGGTACAGAATCGTAGTAAAATCTTTTCCTTAACTTAATCATAATTCTCAACTCCATGTCATATGATGTAAATAAGGTATGAAACTTTGAGAACCATAAGGAGCAAAAAAGATGGACAAGACACATTATTCCATATCGGAGGCGTGTAAATCTACGGGTGTGGAATCCCATGTGCTTCGATACTGGGAAGACGAACTGCATCTGGAAATACCGCGCAATGGAAAAAACCATCGGTATTATACGGACTTACATATCCGATTGTTTCAGAAGATAAAAGAACTGAAAGAGAAAGGATACCAGTTAAAAGCCATTGAACAGGTACTGGAGCAGATGATTGCGGGAGATGAGTCGTGTGATCCGGATGAGGTGCTGGAACAGACAGCAGTGAATATTTTGAAAGAAGGAAGTGTGGGGGATATGATGGAAGGTGAGACGAAACTGAGAATGGTACCAAAGAAGGAAAATACGAACAACGTAGTAAGTATGAATCAGGATAAAATGGAACAGTTTCAGCAGCTGATGAATCAGATTATCCGAGGAGCCATCGGACAGGCAATCCGGGAAAATAATGAAGCGCTGAGTGAAGAGATCAGCCGTCAGGTCAATGATAAGATGGTGCAGGAACTGGAATATATGATGCGGGTGAACGATGAGAGGGAAGAAGAACGGTTCAAAGTGCTGGATGAGACATTGCGTGCCTATCAGAAAGAAAATAAAGGAAAGGTCGAGGCGGCGGCGACGAAGCTGCCTTTTTTCCAGCGAAAGAAATTTGGACGTGGGGCAAAAAAAGTTTGAACTTGGTTGGTTTTTCATGGGAAGAGGCTTCGCATAAACAGCGAAGCCTTTTTGAAATGCATTCTTATGCAGGATAAGCTGCCGGCGGCAGGCACCTGTATGGCACTACTTGCGGGCTGCATCCACAAACATCTGGAACAGGCGTCCCATCGCAGGATCCTGATCCCACAGATATTCCGGATGCCACTGCACGCCAATCAGAAACGGGTAGTCTGGTTTTTCGATGCATTCTACCAATTCACCTGCAGCAAAACCGGATGCGATCAAGCCTGGTGCCACGTTGCGTACGGCTTGATGGTGCATACTGTTCACATTGATGGACGGCGCTTCGGTAATGGAGGCAAGCAGTGTGCCTGGTACAACCTCTACTTTATGAGAAGGAATCTCATATTTGAATGGCTGAACATGCGCGATTGGAAAATCTTGCGGAAACTGACTTGGGATATCCTGATAAATATCTCCTCCAAGACCGATATTCAGCATCTGTGCACCGCGGCAAATGCCGAGGAGGGGTTTCTGATGGTTCATGGCAATTTCCAGCAGGGCAAATTCCATGTTGTCGCGCTTGAGGCAGACATTGCCGCAGTGTGCCTGAGTATCTTCGCCGAAAAAGAATGGATGGACATCCGGACCTCCGGTGAACAGGATACCGTCAAATGAATCGATCAGTTGTTCTATGTCATCTGCAGTCAGATCCAGCGGAAGAATGACAGGGATACCGCCGGCTGCACGGATTGCCTTTAAGTAGGCCGGGCGCATATATGGTTCGTCTTTTTCTGTATTATAGTAAGGGGTCAGTGCAATGACTGGTTTTTTTGTACTCATGTTTTTGCTCCTTTACAAACACAAATGCCCTCTCTGCTGTGCGAGCAGAAAGGGCATCTATGTAAATAATTAATCTCGAATAATTAGCCTTCGATAGCGCCGGTCGGGCAAACACCTGCACAGGTACCGCACTCGATGCAAGCATCAGCGTCGATAACGTACTGACCATCACCCTGAGAAATAGCGCCTACTGGGCACTCACCTTCACAGGTACCACAGCTAACACAAGCGTCAGTAATAACATATGCCATAATAAAATCCTCCTTGTATTCTATATCATTTCGTTGATTCTATTCTATACTATCCCGTAAAAATATTCAAGAGGAAAATGTTGCACAATTGAATAAAAAACAGTGCAATAGTCAGTTAGTTTTTTCTAACTTTTCTTTTTGATATCCTTTTAATATCACCTGCTTTGCTGCCATGGCCTCTTCTTTGGTCAATGGTTTGGTTTCTTCTAAAGGATACGGAATACCAAGATTTTTGTATTTGATTTTTCCCATGTCATGATATGGGAGAATGTCCAGTGCTTTTACATTGTGCAGGGTTCCGAGAAAGCGACCCAGCCGGTAGAGCTGAGACTGTTCATAGGTGATGCCGGGGACCACAACGTGACGGATCCATACAGGAATCGCTTTTGCATCCAGATAGCGGGCAAAAGCCAGAATTGGTTCCAGAGGATGTCCGGTCAATTTTTTATGTCCGTCCGGATCGATGTGTTTGATGTCCAGCATGACCAGATCTGTGACAGACATCAGCTTATCAAAGCGTTCCACCGTTGCAGGGTGGTTCGGATTGAATGTAATGCCGGATGTGTCGAGGCAAGTGTGAATGCCGCGGTGAGATGCCACAGAGAATAATTCTGTGACAAAATCAATTTGCAGAAGTGCCTCGCCTCCGGTCACGGTGATGCCGCCATGACTGTAAAAAGCCCGGTTTTTTTCATAAATTGCCATAATCTGATCGACTGTCATGGATTCCCCGCCGGTCAGCTGCCAGGTGTCCGGATTGTGACAATATTGACATCTCATCGGACATCCCTGCAGAAACACGACCAGACGGACGCCTGGTCCGTCTACCGTGCCAAAAGATTCTATGGAATGGACATGCCCAACCATATCATTTCCTCCTAAATGGTGTCGTGGAATGTTCTGGAAATAACTTCATCCTGCTGTTCTTTTGTCAGTTTGATAAAGTTTACTGCATAACCGGATACTCGAACAGTCAGCTGCGGATAGTTTTCCGGGTGCTTCTGCGCGTCCAGCAGAGTTTCCTTGGTAAATACATTAACATTTAAATGATGTCCGCCTTTTTCAGCATAACCGTCGAGTAAAGATACCAGATTGTCGATTTGAGATTCGCTTGCGTGTGCCATATAAAAGTCCTCCTAAATTTGATGTTGATGTGTTATTCTCTATCCAGACCTTCCATCAGGTTCGGGATCGAGCATGCTTTGTCGATGCCGCATTCCAGTTCGATATCGATATCGCCCAAGAAAAGCTGGTCTTCCTTGCCAAGAGCGCCAGGAATAATGGAAAAGGTATTGGAAATGCCATCCTGAGCATCTCGGAACGGCAGTTTTGCAACGGATGCCAGGGATGCAACTGCGCCATGTGTATCACGGCGATGCATTGGGTTTGCACCCGGAGCAAATGCTTCACCGGCTTTTCTTCCATCCGGAGTGGAACCGGTTGCCTTACCATAAACGACATTGGAAGTAATGGTCAGGATGGAAGTGGTAGGGATGCCGTCGCGGTAGCAGTGATTGCGTTTGATGAAGTTCATGAAGGTATGAACAATCTCCACAGCAATCTGATCTACCCGGTCATCATCATTGCCGTATTTTGGAAAATCGCCTTCTACCTCGTAATCGGTAGCAATGCCATTTTCATCGCGAATGACACGAACCTTGGCGTATTTGATTGCAGACAGGGAGTCGGCAACTACGGAAAGACCTGCAATACCGGTTGCAAACCAACGGGTAACCTTGTGGTCATGCAGCGCCATCTGCAGTCTTTCATAACAATACTTATCGTGCATGTAGTGAATAATGTTCAGGCTGTTCACATAGACACCGGCCAGCCATTCCATCATGTCTTTGTAGCGTTCCATCACTTCATCGTAATCAAGATATTCGGAAGTGATCGGGCGGTATTTTGGACCGACCTGTTTCTTGCTCACCTCATCCACGCCACCGTTGATCGCGTACAGGAGGCATTTTGCCAGATTTGCACGTGCACCAAAGAACTGCATTTCTTTGCCGACTCTCATGGAAGATACACAGCAGGCAATGGCATAGTCATCGCCGTGGGTTACACGCATCAGATCATCATTTTCGTACTGTACAGAAGAAGATTCGATGGAGGTCTTCGCACAGAAACGTTTAAAGTTTTCCGGAAGTCTTGTGGACCACAGTACAGTCAGGTTTGGTTCCGGAGAGGTTCCAAGGTTGGTCAGTGTGTGCAGGTAACGGAAGGACATTTTTGTTACCAAGTGACGTCCGTCGATGCCGACACCGCCAATGGATTCGGTTACCCAGGTCGGGTCACCGGAGAAAAGAGCATTGTATTCCGGAGTACGGGCAAATTTGATCAGACGCAGCTTCATAATGAAGTGATCAACAAATTCCTGAATCTGTTCTTCTGTATATCTGCCTTCTGCCAGGTCACGTTCTGCGTAAATATCAATGAAAGTGGAAGTACGACCAAGGGACATGGCAGCACCATTTTGTTCTTTGACAGCTGCCAGATAGCCGAAGTAGAGCCACTGGATTGCTTCTTTTACATCGTTTGCCGGTCGTGAAATATCAAAACCGTAAATATGACCAAGTTGTTTCAGTTCTTTCAGTGCACGAATCTGCTCGGACAGTTCTTCACGATCGCGGATGATGTGAGAATACATGGTGCTGCGAGTCGTCATTTTCTGTTCTTCTTTATCTGCAATCAGACGATCCACACCGTACAGAGCTACACGTCGATAATCGCCAATGATTCGTCCGCGGCCATAGGCATCCGGAAGACCGGTGATGATGTGGCTGGAACGGCAGGCACGCATTTCCGGGGTGTAAGCATCGAATACACCGGCATTGTGTGTTTTTCTGTGAGTAGTGAAAAATTCACTGACCTGAGGGTCTACCTGATAACCATTGTCAGAGCAAGCTTTCTCAGCCATACGGATGCCGCCATACGGCTGAAGAGAACGCTTAAATGGTTTATCTGTCTGAAAACCGACAATGGTTTCTTTTTCTTTATTTAAATACCCGGCGCCATGGGAGGTGATGGTGGAAATGATTTTGGTGTCCATATCCAGAACCCCGCCTGCTTCGCGCTCCTGGCGGGTTAATTCCATAACCTGATCCCAAAGATCCAGAGTATTCTGGGTTGCATTAGCGAGAAAAGCGTCGTCGCCGTCATACGGAGTGTAGTTTTTCTGGATGAAGTCCCGCACATTGACTTCGCGTTCCCACACACCGCTGTTGAATGATCTCCATTCGTTGTTCATGAAATGATACCTCCTGAAAAGATTTGTGGAATACAAAGGCAGAATCGTTTTAATAAAAACCGATTCACAGTTAGCTTATTGCAACTAGATTATACTGTATACATAATACAGAGTCAACTGGAAAATTTATCAATAAGGGGGTTAAAGTCATGTTGTGAAAAATTCTCCTTTACAGTTCCTGTGTTTTTTTCTTGCCAAGTAGAGAAAATTGTATTATAGTAATTTTTAGTATGTACAATAAAGGAGGTATTTAACATGGTTCAGGTTAGTAAAGATATGTTAATTGGTGAACTGGTTCAGATGCACGAGCTGATTGCTCCGATGCTGATGCGTGCCGGCATGCATTGCCTGGGTTGTCCGTCCGCACAGGGCGAGACTCTGGAAGAGGCTTGCATGGTTCATGGTATTGACTGTGATGTTCTGGTTGCAGGCATGAACGAGGTTCTGGCTGAGAGAAGCTAATGGAAGGTTTCCCATAAAGAAACAAGAAAAATCGAAGAAAATGGATGAAGAGCAGGTAATGGACAACGCAAAAAGATGCGGTCTGTTACCTGTTTTTTAATATCTCATCATGTAGGATGAGCTGCCGGCGGCAGCTCACCTGTATGATTCCCAATCGGATGTTTTCAGTTGCCATGCATCCGGAAAAAGCTGCCAGCGGCAGGTTCTGCAGGTTGCAAATGTGATAAAGGAGAACCGTGCGCTGCAGCAGACGGTTAGATCAGTGCCAACTTCTGAAGCGCCTGGTCACGGGCGATTACTTCATAATGTTCGTTATAATAAGCCTCGCTTGCAGCCTCTGCCTTGATCTTTTCGCTGTATTCGGCAAGCACATTGCAGAGCCGGCTGAAATCCAGAGGGTCGGTGCCGCAGCTGGAGAGTACCAGATAGTACTGAGAAGTTCCGGGTTTCTTGTACAGCGTGTTGGAAGCGGTACAGATATCGTAGGTCACTTTTGCAGCATTGATGACTCCATCCAGGGAAGAAAAACGGCAGATGCGGGTCTGAATCTTCTGACCGATTTCTGCAGAGTCGTCCGCAGCCTCCGGAGTTACAGGAATGCTTTCCGCTGGGAGTCCGAGTATATCTTTCTTCAGGAAATCCAACAATCCGTCTGCCCCTTCCAGCAGTTCGCTGGTCAGTTCGCTGAACAATCCGTTCTGGTCTTCCTCCGAAAACGGGGAAAATTTGGAAAAGCGGGTATCCAGTTCTTCCGGATCCTCTATTTTAGTAATGACAAGCATGACACTTTCGTTGGAAAGCGGAATTGCTTCGACCATCAGTGGAATATCTTCTGCTTCAAATCCGACTTCGTTGGAGGCCTTCTGAATCATCTCACGAAACAGATTGCGGGCTTTCTCACTACCATAAGCAAGTTCCCCCAGGTTCAGATTGCGTACGCTCAAATCAAAACTGGTCAGGGTACAACGAATCTGATTCTCATTAATCCGTTCAATTTTCATAAGATCACTCCTTTCTATTTAGAAAAAGTTAAAGGAAAAGATTCTATTTCCCTAATTTAATTATAGTATATAATATAAGGAAAATGCAATTCCTATGTGAAAATTTTAGGGAAAAATCAGAAATTCATTCGTTTTTATTTGCCATTCATGGTCAGTGACGGTATAATAAAAGGAGGGTGAGGTGTGAAAGGGAAAGCGATGAAAGACAAAAATTGTGAAATTTTGCTGGAATATCTCAGAAATATTTTATATGGTTCCGGTGATATGGTGCTGGACTGGGAACATCTGGATGAACCGTTTCAGGAACTGGGGCGTGAAATGCAGCGTCTTCCTGTAATGGCGGAACAACTGAGAGAGAAGGAGCGTCAGCTTCGTCAAAAAGAGGAGTGGGCGCTCAAGGAACAGAAGAAACTGACGGGCAAGGCTTATGTAGATGCTTTGTGCAACATTCCGAATCGTCTGTATTTTGTGGAAAAGATGGGGCAGATCATAAGAGAATGTATGCATTTTACGATGTGTTATGTGGATCTGGATAATTTAAAAGCCATCAATGACCGATTCGGTCATCGGGAAGGTGACGACTATATCTGTGAATTTGTTTCCAAAGTACGAGCAAGGATCCGAGAGTATGATCTGTTCTGCCGGATCGGCGGGGATGAATTTTGTTTGGTGTTTCCGGAGTGTCATATGGAAGCTGTCGGCAAGAAGATGGAGAAAATTCTGGAGGAGTTTGCTGATTATGGAGCACCGCATTTTCGTGCGAGTTTTAGTTATGGTCTGATTGAAATGAAGGACGAAGAAAACCGTCCTACACTGGAAGAGCTTATGGCTGACGCGGATGAAAAAATGTACCAAATGAAACGAGAACATAAGGCAAAAGAAAGTTTGGATTGGAAAAAACCGTTGGGATGAGATACTACTCATGTACAGCGGTTTTTATTTGATTTTATTTTTTTACAGCGGTATGCCACAGTCTTGCCATTCTGCCATTACCATCTGAAAGCGGGACTTTCATAGTAAATATTAGAAAAACATGAAAAATCAATTAAAAAAATTAATAAATGATAATCGATAAACCACCTTGAATCTATAGTTACTATAGGTATTATAATCGGCATCAAGATGAATTAGTACTTAGTACACTGACACAAGAACGGAGGATATGGAGATGGCTTCCAAAATTTTAATTAAAAATGCAAAAGCAATCGTAACCTGTGACAGTGAAGATCGTATGTTTAAAAATTGCGATATTCTGATTGATGGACCGGCAATAGAGGCGATTGGTGAGAATCTGAAGGCAGAGGATGCAGAGATCATTGATGCGAGAGGCAAATTTGTTTACCCGGGTCTGATCAACACCCATCACCATTTTTTTCAGACTTTCGTGCGTAATCTGATTACCATTGACTATCCGCATTTGACGGTTATGGACTGGATCGATAAGATCTACCGTATTTTCCAGATGATTGATAATGACGTTATTTATTATTCTACACTGACTGCGTTTGCGGACTTGATCAAACATGGCTGTACGACCGCATTTGATCATCAGTATTGTTATACCGCTAAGACAGGAAAAGAGCCGGTGGATCGTCAGATGGAGGCGGCAAAACTTTTGGGAATTCGATATCATGCAGGACGCGGATCAAACACGCTGCCGCGCGAGGAGGGAAGTTCCATTCCGGAAAATATGCGTGAAACTACGGAAGAGTTTCTGAAAGACTGCGAGCGCCTGGCAAAAGCTTACCACGATCCGACTCCATTTTCGATGAGTCAGATTGTAATGGCGCCGTGTCAGCCGATCAACTGTTATGCGGATACGTTTATAGATACGGTTCCGCTTGCAAGACAGTTAGGTCTGCGTATGCACACACATCTGGGAGAAGGTGAGACCGGCGGTATAGTAGCGCGTTATGGCAAGACGACTCTGGAATGGTGCAGAGAAATCGGCTTTATCGGTGAGGATGTCTGGTATGCGCATGGTTGGGAATTAACACCGGAAGATCATGAAATTCTGGCAGCTTACAAGACCGGAATTTCCCATTGTCCGAGTCCGGCAATTCTGGGCGGATTTCCGATCCTGGACATTTATGGCATGCAGAAGAAAGGCGTGTTGGTCAGCCTGGGATGTGATGGTTCTGCGACCAACGACAGCTCCAACCTTCTGGATGCTCTGCGCATGGGCTATCTGATGCAGACGTATTTTACCAAAGACCGGGGAACAAGCATTTCAGCTTATGACATGCTGAAAGTGGCAACAGTAAACGGAGCCAAGACGCTTGGAAGAACAGATATTGGTTCTCTGGAAGTTGGCAAGGCAGCGGATCTGTTCCTGGTAGATACAGAGCGCATGGAATACACAGGTGCTCTTCACGACCCGAAGAACTTCCTGGCGCGCGTGGGAGCGACCGGACCGGTATGGATGACGATGATTAATGGTAAGGTTGTTTATAAAGATGGTGAGTTAATGGGAATGGATGAACAGCGATTGGCTGCAGAAGGGGAGAAAGTTTGCACCAGAGTGCTCCGTCAGCCAAGTGAGGCATTCAAACCGTTTATGTAAAAAGGCTGTTTACTATTTGCGGATAAGGAAGAGAAAAGCTTGAAAGATTTTTTATCGATTGGCGAAATGAGCGCTTTGTTTGGACTGAATGTTCAGACTCTTTATTATTACGACAGCATCAACCTGTTCCGTCCCAGATATCGGGATTCGAAAAACGGAAGGAGAAAATACGAATTTGATCAGATTTATGCCCTGGCAACAATCTGTTATATGCGAAGGCTGGGATATTCACTGGAAGAAATTGCAAATCAACGTGCGACGCAGCATGTGAAACCGACGCTGGAGTCTTTGAAGCAGCGTTCGGAGGAACTGCATCGCCAGTGGCAGGAATTGATTTCTGTGGATGAGGCAATTCAAAGAAAGATCCGATTCATTGAGCAGGAGATGGATGGGATGCAGATCGATGCAATTACCATTCGCCATTATGAAGCGAGAAAGTATATTGCAATCGGGGGAGAGGACATGCTTTACCGGCATAATTCTTTCTATTTCTATCCGACAATTGCTTTTTATAAGGATAATCAGAAATATTTCGGCGCATATCTGAATGCGGAGAAAGATCAGATTCCGGATTTTGTGCCGGAAGATCAGATCTGTGAAATTGAAGCAGGCGATTATCTGTGTGGTTATCATCGAGGACCGTATGAAACTGTGCCGGATACCATTCGTCGTCTGAGAGAAAGTCATCCGGAACTGAAGCTGGATGATGTGACGGTTAACTTTAATATTCTGGATCAGTTTGTAGAGCATGACAGTGCAAATTATATTACCTACTCACAGATTCGGATACTGAAGTAATAGAGAAACTTAAGGACATATTCAAAAAGAGGAGAAAAGTGATTATGAGAGACATGAAAAAAATGGCAGCTGTTATTCTGGCAGCATCTATGACCGCATCTTTAACTGCCTGCGGAGGAGCAGCAAAAGAAACTACCGCAGCAGCAACCGCAGCAGAGAGCAAGGCAGAGGCAGTGGGAGAAACTGAGGCTGCTGCAGAAGAGACAAAAGCAGAGGAAGGAAAAACTTACAAAGTAGCAATGTGTCTGTCAGGCGCATCCAATGATATGGGCTGGTGTCAGGTTGCTTATGAAGGTCTGTTGAGTCTGGAGAAGAACTATGGCTGTGAAATCGCATATACGGAGAATCTGACTCCAGATGATATTGAGGCAGCATTTGCAGATTATGCAGCGAACGGTTATGATGTAGTGATCGGACACGGATATGAGTTTGGTGATCCGGCAATTGAGGTTGCTTCTCAGTATCCGGATGTTAAATTTATTGTTACGGAAGGTTCTGTATCTGCTGATAACGTAGCTTCTTATGTTACTGACTGTGAAGAGGGTGGTTACGTTATGGGTATGCTGGCGGCAGCAATGTCTGAGACAGGTAAAGTTGGTTATGTAGGACCGATTCAGGGTGCTTCTCTGGTTAAGATCATGAATGGTTTTGAAGATGGCGCAAAAGAAGTGAATCCGGACATTGAAGTCATGACAGCTTGGACCGGTTCTTTCACCGATGTGGCACTTGGTAAAGAGGCTGCACAGGCAATGATCGACAACGGTGCTGATGTAATTGGTCATTGTGCAAATGAATCCGGAAACGGCTGCATCACGGCTGCAAAAGAGGCTGGTGTTTATGCAACCGGTGATTCCTATGATCAGAATGCACTGGCTCCGGAGACAGTACTTTCTTCTTCTGTATATCACATTCCGCATGTTGTTGAACTGGCATTTGAGGACGTTTTAAATGGGGAATATGCAGGCGGCATCTATCATTTTGGTATGGCTGATGATGCGGTAAGCATTGCAGATTATCATGCACTGGATGAGAAGATTCCGGCAGAAGTAAAAGAGATGATCGAAAAACGTGTTGATGAGATCAAATCCGGTGAGTTTGATGTTATCTGTGACGAGCAGGTCAGACAGTAATTGACAATGCGATTATAGAGAAACCAAGGTCGGAGAATCCTGCTTTGCAGGATTCTCTATTTCAATACTGAAGTATGCAGAGCGAGCAGCCCGCGACAGCGGGCATGTCAGATCAGAAAGGAAAAGACGGTATGCCATTATTGGAAATGAAACATATCACAAAGGCATTTTCCGGTGTGTATGCGAATGAGGATGTAAACCTGTCTGTGGAGAAAGGCGAAATCCATGCGCTGCTGGGAGAAAATGGTGCTGGTAAAACCACTTTGATGAATATTTTATTTGGTATTTATCAGGCAGACAGCGGAGAGATTTTCTATCAGGGAAAAAAATCGGAATTTCGTTCTCCGAAAGATGCGATCGACCAGGGAATCGGCATGGTGCATCAACATTTTTCACTGGTAAAAAAGATGACAGTTTTGGACAACATTATCCTGGGTCTGAGCAGTAATGGTGCGGTGCTGAACCGTGGGGAAGCAGCAGAAAAGATCCGCACCTTGGCAGATAAGTATGGACTTACCGTCAATCCGGAAAGCCGAGTGGCTGATCTGTCGGTAGGAGAGCAGCAGCGTGTCGAGATTTTAAAAGCTCTTTATCGTGATATCAATCTGCTGATTTTGGACGAACCCACGGGTGTCTTAACCCCACAGGAGACGGAAAAATTTTTTGATGTCCTTCGAAAACTGAAAGAAGAAGGACATGGTATCATTATCATTACCCATCGTCTGGCAGAAATCATGGCGATTAGTGACCGCGTCACCATTCTCCGTGACGGGCGAGCTGTGAAAGAATTAGTCACAGCAGAAACAACCCCGGAAGAATTGTCTGCACATATGATCGGCAGAGAACTGAAACGTGAGGCAGCAGAGCGGGAACCATATACGAAAGAAACGGCGCTGCATCTGGAAGATGTCAGTGTAAAATGCAAACGCGGAGGCAGAAAAAAACTGGATCATGTCAGTTTGACGGTTCACAAAGGAGAGATCCTCGGTATTGCAGGAGTGGAAGGAAATGGTCAGAAAGAGCTGGCAGAAGTCATTACTGGTATCCAGAAGATTTCGAAAGGAACCATGACCTTTTGCGGCGAGAATATGACGGATAAGAAAGTAAAAGAACGATTCTTAAAAGGTATTTCCTATATTTCGGATGACCGTCATAATGATGGTCTGGTGATGGATATGTCCGTAACGGATAACTTGATTCTGCGTGATTATAACCGCAGTCCGTATGCGCTGCATGGTATCCTGAACAACAAACTGGCGGAGATTCAGGCAACAGCAGCATTGAAACATTTCCACATTAAAACATCCGGTGTCAGCGGCATCAAAACTCCGGTCAAATTGATGAGCGGCGGCAATCAGCAAAAGGTAATTCTGGCTCGTGAGATATCGGACCGGTCGAAGCTGATCGTGGCAAGTCAACCGACACGTGGTCTGGATATTGGTGCAACGGAGTTTGTGCATGAGCAGCTTTTGGCACAGAAAAAAGCAGGTAAAAGTGTTATTTTGATTTCTGCAGATCTGGATGAGATCATGGCGTTGAGTGACCGGATCGCAGTCATGTTTGAAGGAAAGATCATTGGCATTCTGAATCGTGCTGAGGCAGATATTTTTAAAATAGGTCTGTTAATGGGCGGTGTTGCCGGAAAGGAGACAAGTCATGTATAGGGATGGAAAACGGGAACTTTTGGATGGGCTTTGCATTCTGGCAATTATCGTGGTGACGGCAACCATTCTGATCATGTTGGCAGGCAGCAGTCCGGCAGAGGCATATGTGATGTTTTTTAAGGGAATTTTCGGTAATCTGAATGGTATCGGCGAGGTATTTGTTAAGGCAACTCCGCTGATTCTGACAGGACTTGGGTGTTCTGTTGCATTCCGTACCGGATTTTTCAACATCGGTGCAGAAGGTCAGTTTTATATGGGCGCACTGGCTTCCGCATGGGTAGCACTGAACATGACCGCTGTGCCGGGCATCCTGCGTATGATCCTTGCAGTCTTTGCAGGATTTTTGTTTGGTGGTATATGGGCTTTGGCAGCGGCAATGATGAAAGCGAAACTGGGTATTTCAGAGACGATTGTCACTATCATGCTGAACTATATTGCAATCAATATTTTGGGGATTGCAGTAAGGACATTCATGATGGATCCGGCAGGAAGTGTTCCTCAGTCAGCAAAACTGGATGCGTCTGTAACCCTGCTTCGTTTCCTGCCGCCGACCCGGGTTCATATCGGCATTTTTATTGCGGTCGGAGCAGTTCTGTTGGTGTGGTTTTTGATGGAAAAAACGACTTTGGGTTATGAAATCAAGGTAGTTGGATTTAATCAGAGAGCGGCTGCCTGCAACGGTATTTCTGTTGTGAAAAATATTATCCTTTCTGCAGCACTCAGTGGCGGACTGGCAGGTATCGCAGGTGCGGTTGAAGTTATGGGTGTGCAGAAAAAGCTGTTGGAGGGCATTTCCGGAGGATGTGGTTATACAGCGATTCTGATCACACTTCTTGGAGCTAATCGCCCGATTGGTGTATTGATCACATCGATTCTTTTTGCTGCACTGTCGGTTGGTGCAAACTCCATGCAGCGGCAGATGGGAATTCCGTCTGCAATCGTTGATCTTTTGATTGGATTGATTGTGCTTTTGATTTTGGCAAAAGAATTATTACATAGAAGTTCTGCAAAAAAGGAGGGAAAATAAATGCTGGAACAGATCTTTACAATGACATTTATGACAGCCTTTTTTGCGGCTGCGGTGCGCATGGCAGTACCGTTGGCATATGCAGGAATGGGAGAACTGATTGCAGAAAAATCCGGTATTCTGAATATCGGTATGGAAGCGGTCATGCTGTGCGGTGCCTGCTTTTCTTTCATCGGTGCGGTCTGGAGCGGCAGTCCGCTCGCAGGGCTGTTCTGCGGTATGCTGGGCGGTGTGGCGATCAGCATGATCCATGCGGTGTTGTCCATTCAGTTGGCAAAAGACCAGTCTGTAAGCGGTATTTCACTTAACATGTTTGCTTTGGGACTGACCAGTTTTGTATATAAACTGGCAAGTTCCGGCAGTGAATATAAGCAGATCGAAGCGATGAGCAAAATGCGCATTCCGATCCTGGCAGATATTCCGCTGATTGGAAGTGCGCTTTTTGAGCAGGATATCATGACGTATGTGCTGTATATCCTGGTGATTTTTGTAACCTGGTTTTATGGAAAAACGGCGCGCGGACTGGCATTTGCGTCGATCGGAGAGAATCCGGGGGCAGCAGATGCGGCTGGTGTTCCAGTTCATAAATATCAGTATATTGCAATGCTGATGAACGGACTGCTGGGCGGCATCGGAGGTGCCTATCTGGTATTGGTTCAGGTTGGAAATTTTACTGAAAATATGACCTCCGGGCGTGGATACATCGCATTGGCTGCAGTGATTCTGGGGCGTTATGTGCCAGGCGGCGTGCTTGTTTCGGCTCTGCTGTTCGGCGCCGCGAATGCTCTTCAGATTCGTCTGCAGGCTATTGGAGTACCGCTGCCGTCACAGGCACTGGCAATGCTGCCATATATTATTACCCTGATTGCCCTTCTGGGATCCATCGGCAAGAATCATGCACCGGAAGGATTGTCCAAGGCATATGTGCGTGGGGCAAGATAAAAGGATGTCTGCACAAGCAGTCATGACTGTTTTACTTTTCGTGCTGGCTGATGTATCGATATACTGTGGATTCTGATAACTGCAGCTGTTTTGCGATTTCGGAAACCGCTCCTTTCATCCGAGGAATATCCTGCTCAGTCAGCGCCCAGACAATCTGCATTTTTTCTTCGCGAGTCATACGGTCCGGAGCAATACCGGATTCTAAAATCGTTCTGGAAATGATCGATTCTGCCAGGGATGCAATCGGAGAATCCAGACTTTCCCGGATTGCCTTCGTGTCCGGCACCTCATCAACAAAAGCACCGAGATTGGTTGCTTTCATGAATTTTTTCATAGCTTCGGTAAAATATTGAGCTGGCTGGATGTCGGTATTTAAGCAAAGCATTCCAATCAGTTCCTCTTCGTTCTTGATATAATAAGTAGAGGAAAGGTACTGTTTTCCTTTAGAAACAGCACGATAGCGGGTCAGGTAATGTTCTGTTTTGTAGCTCTTGGATTTTTGGATATCCATCGCCAGATCGGTGACCGGACTGCCGATGGTACGGCCGGAGTGAAAGCCGTGTGAGATGGCAATGACGGAATTGTCCGGCTGGGAAAGATCGTGAAGCAAAATCTCTGTATTTTCTCCCATAACTTCACCAAGAAAATCTACCAATGGGATAAATAAATCAAAAATTTCTTTATTGGTCATGGTCACCGCTCCTGAATTTTATATTATGAATTGCCCGTGACAGCGGGCGTAAAGGTTTCGTAATGGAGAATCTTGCCTGCAAGATTCTTTTTTATTATAGCGGTGAACTCGTGGAAAAACAAGAAATATTTGCATGTCTCGGGAAAATACAAATAATTTATTTTTAAAAGAAAAAATTCTTGCAAAATCTGGGAAAATGGTGTATAGTAAAACCATCGACATTGACATCCGAATTGTGGCAGCTCATCTGAATTGCTGCAAAAATTTACAAGAAAACAGAAAGAGAGGATTTTATCATGACTGTTATCGAGACTAAGAATGCACCAGGCGCAATTGGACCGTACTCTCAGGGTTATGAGGTGAATGGATTTGTTTTCACTTCTGGTCAGATTCCGGTAAATCCGGCAAACGGTGAAGTAGCAGAAGGCATCGCTGCACAGGCTGAGCAGAGCTGCAAGAATGTAGGAGCTATCCTGGAAGCAGCAGGCAGCAGCTTTGAAAAAGTGTTTAAGACTACCTGTTTCCTGGCTGATATGGGTGATTTTGCTGCATTCAATGAAGTTTATGCAAAATACTTCGTATCCAAACCGGCAAGAAGCTGTGTAGCAGTGAAGACCCTGCCGAAGGGGGTATTGTGTGAGGTTGAGGCAATCGCAGTAAAATAATAGTAGATGGATACCAGGGTCAAAAGGTCAGAAATCCGACACAAGCTTGCTTGCAGAAGGATTTTTGACTTTGGGACCCGCCAAAAATATGAGTAAGCAGCCATTTTTTCGAAGAAAAATGAGCGGATTATGAATGTTTTTGAGAATTGTGGGAGTGCAAAGCACGGAGCAATTCGGTATCAGAAACTATATGGTTTGTCGAATTTTGTCGACCGAAATTTCTTGTAAATGTAAGGTACTTATATTAAAATAATTCTGCGGAGATGATACAGGCTCAAGGGAGGTGGGAGAATCAAAGCGACCACTCTGTTTGGAAAGTATCAGATATGCCGGGAACTGGGCCGCGGACGCAGCGGAACCGTTTACCTGGCAAAGCACATGGAGCTTGAGGAATATCGCGCGATCAAACGGGTTCCCAGGTCATGTGCGGATTATGAGCAGTTCAAGAACGAAGCGTTGATTTTAAAAAGTATTCGTCATCCGGGAATTCCGATTGTGTATGACATTTTTGTCAGCGAAGAGGAAGACTGCTTTTATTTAATAATGGAATTTCTTTCGGGAAGTTCCCTGTTCGCCTATGTTTCTGACATGGGACATTTATCAAAGGCAATGACGATCCGTTATGGGATTCAGATTTGTCATCTGGTTCATATTTTGCATTCAGCAAAACCGACCCCTATTTTATATCTGGATTTACAGCCAAAGAATCTGTTGGTGTGTAACGATACGATCAAACTGATTGATTTTGACCATTCTGTTCCTATAAATGAGGCGGAAAAACTAACAAAGCGTTATGGAACGGTGGGTTACGCGGCACCAGAACAGTATACCGGAGAAACTCTCGATGTACGAACGGATATTTATGCCATTGGTACTGTACTTTATTATATGCTGACCGGAACATATCCGGAGTCTCCGTTATCAGTCATGGGAAAGCAGATCGACCGGACTATGGCGCAGATCATAAGAATCTGCCTGAGCGTGGAAAAGGAGCGGCGTTATCCATCGGTCGAGGAACTTTGTGAAGCACTAAGACAGGCTGAGCGGCAGATGAAACGGGAAAAGCAGAGAATTTTTGGGAGCGGCTTACAGTCATCTCTGACCATTGCGGTTGCAGGTGCGTGCTCAGGTGTGGGAACGACACATATTGCGATCGGAATGGCTGCGTTTTTGAGAAATTGCGGAATGTCTGCAATTTATGAGGAACATAATTCGTCGGGTGCAATCCGACAGTTGGCATCGTGCGTGGATGCCGGGATGGATGAAAGAGGAATCTTTGTGATTCATGGTGTGCCAATGCTTCCCTATTATGGAGAAGCCGTGGTGCTTGCGCCGCATTCGTACCCAATCCGAGTGCTGGATTTTGGCACTGACCGGCAGGCGTGTTTTAGTGAAAGTGCAGACGGGTATATACTTGTCTGCGGAGGAAAACCCTGGCAATGGGAATGTACCAGGGACGCTGTTTCTGATCCTGGAATTCATCCGGGACAAGCGATCATCTACAATCATTTCTGCAGGCAGTTACGGAACAAACTGCCTGGTCCGGCAAAGAAAACAGAATGTTTTCTGATGCCATATGATACCAATCCATTTGCATCCGGAGAAGAAACAAACGCGGTTTATGAGAGTATTTTTTTATCATTAACCGGAGAAAAGACAGGGGGAATATTACGAAAACTGTTTGGAAAAATAAGGGTTCTGACCAATCGGATAGTTCGAAAAAAGACTGGAGGACCATAGGAGTGATCGGTGCAGGAAGAGGAACGGGTGTGACCCATCTGGCAATTTGGATGGCAAACTATCTCACGGCTGTATGTCATGAACAGACAGCCGTTCTGGAATGGAACGAACATGGAGATTTTGCACGCATGGGACATTTCTGTACAGCTTCAGAACATTTTTGCCGGATTCTGGATGCAGAGTATTATGCAAAGGCAGGGGCGGAAGAACTGGTCCGATGCCTGAATGATGCGTATCGTCGGATCATCGTGGATTTTGGTGAGATTACAGAAGCACATTTGAGAGAATGTGGAAGATGCGACAGAAAGGTGATTGTGGGAGCGTTGAGCGAGTGGCGTGCAGCGGCATTTTTAGAGGAAGCAAAGAAAAAAACGAAGCGGGATGAAAGCTGGAGTTATGCTGCGGCATTTGGCAGTGAAGAGACCAGAAAAGAGTTGGAGAAAACCTTTCGTATGATTTGTTTGCGGATTCCGGCTTCAGTAGATGCTTTTGCAGTGACTCGCGCGGATATGAAATTTTTTGAAAGATTATTAAAGTGAAGATGAAAACGCAGGCAGTATGTGGACATAAAAAAGGAATTTTGTGTCACGGCTTAGACCTTCAAATGGTGTCCGATGCTGCCTGCCAGGGGGAAAGAATGACTTGACGAAAATGAAAATGAATCCGAGAACAAGAAGAATTTTCCTGGAGGGATTAAGGCGTTATCGGGAACGGGGTGTGCGCGTTTTGCTGGATGGAGAGGAGGTGGGAATTGACGATCTGGAAGTGATTTTTGAGGAACAACCGGACGGAAGTTTTTATATGGGGGATTATGTTTTGGAAGACGAAATAAATCTGCGTGAGGCGTCAGCAGGAAGTCCCCAAATAAGAGAAAACCAGACCGAATATGGAAATGGAATGATTTACAGACATCAGAAATGTCTGAAAGAAATCCGGTTTGACCGGGTGTATAACCGCTGAAATGCGGTCAAGAAGGGTGGGACTTTTGGAGAATCCCGATCAGCCGGGAAAAGTCAGGGTGGGAAATGTTATGAAAAAATTAATATGGCTTTTGACGTATTTATGGTAAGATATCCGTATAGCGATGAGCAGTGCGCAAACACGGAGTCCTTTTGGGACGCTGCACTGCAATGTTGACCAAATACACAGGAGGAAGAACGGTGAAACGCTTTTTAGTATCGCTGCTTACAGTTGTAATCACAATCATTTTATTTGCCGGAGCCGCTGCGGGATATTTTCTTTACCAGAAGTACGGACCATCGAAGGAAATGACAGACAGGCAGGCATGGTTTGGTGTTTCGGGAGATGAGGTTGCCATTATTTTGAATAATGAGCTTCAATCGGAGCAGGCACACGGACGTTATATCGATGGTCAGGTGTATCTGCCGATCGACTGGGTGAATGAGCATGTAAATGAACGTTTTTATTGGGATAGTTTGAACCATCAGCTGATTTATACACTGCCGGAGTCTATTGTATATGCAGGTACAGATACGGTTGGAAGCAGTGGAACCCCATTATTTATCGAGCAGGATGATCAGGTCTGGCTGTTAATCGGTCTGATTTTGAACTATTCGGATGTACGGATGGAAAGTTTTACCGGTGACGATGTGAAACGTGTATTTGTGGATACCAACTGGGATACCGTTTCCGTTGCTGAAGTGAAAAAGGACACAGTGATCCGCATCCGCGGAGGGGGAAAGAGCAGCATTTTGGCAGAGGCAGCGTCTGGAGAATCGGTCATTATTTTGGAAGAACTGGAAAATTGGACAAAAGTACGGACTGCAGATGGCTATGTTGGTTATTTGTGGAACAGACGTTTGAAAGAGGCGCAGGAACAGCCTGTGATCAGCACATTTTCACAGCCGGTTTATACCAGCATTTCGCTGGGAGAACCGGTATGTCTGGTATGGCATCAAGTGACATCCATGGAGGCAAATGATACGATGAAAAGGCTGATCGATCGAACCGACGGCGTAAATGTCATTGCACCGACATGGTTTATGCTGACGGATAACGAGGGAAATTTTGATTCTCTGGCGAAACAGGATTATGTCGATCAGGCACATGCTATGGGACTTCAGGTCTGGGCAGTTCTGGATAATTTTAATCGAGGGGAAAATGTTCAATCGGAAGTGCTGTTTGCAGATACAAATGTGCGTAAAAAACTGATTGCCGGGCTTATGAAAGAGATTGAAAAATATGGGATTGACGGAATCAATCTGGATATTGAGGGAATTAAATCCAGTGCAGGTCCGCATTATCTGCAGTTTATTCGAGAGCTTTCTGTAGACTGCCGCAAAAACGGGATTATTTTATCTATTGATTCTTATGTGCCGACGGCATATAATTCATTTTATAACTGGGCAGAACAGGGACGTGTTGCGGATTATGTGGTGATCATGGGATACGATGAACATTATGCCGGAGGGGAAGCCGGTTCTGTGGCATCGCTTGGTTATGAACGAAAGGGAATTGAGGATACTTTGCGGATGGTTCCAAAGGAAAAGGTTGTCAGCGGAATTCCATTTTATACCAGAGTCTGGAACGTGGCAGACGGCAAGACAACTTCAACGGCAATGGGCATCGAGGCTGCCAAAAAATGGGTAGAAGATCATGGTATGGAACTTTACTGGCAGGAAGAACTTGGGCAGTATTATGGAGAACTGGAAGCGGATGGCGGGATGTACTATCTCTGGATGGAGGAAGAACGTTCTATCGGAGCAAAAGTGGCGTTGATCGATGCGTATGACATTGCCGGAGCAGCATTCTGGAAACTCGGCTTTGAACCGGAATCTATCTGGGAGATCGTGAACCCTAGATCGGAATGATACGGTATCATAAAATATAAGGAAGTGCATGAGATGAAAAGACAGAATATGGTTGGACAGAAAGAACGCGTGTTGTGGAAAGGAACCGGAGTAAAGATGGCGGCAGTCGGGCTGATAGCTGTATTGTTTACATCCGGATGTACAAGGCAGACCGGAGTTCAGGAATCTTCTGCGGAACAGACAGAGGAAAGCACACAGGAGACAACCGTTGTGGTGAAGCCGGAAGGACCGGAAATGACAAGACCGGCAGAGCCGGACCGTGAGCCGGGAACGATCGCGCCGTTTCCGGGAGATGCAGAGAGTGAGTCTGAGGAAGATGTAAGTGAGGGCGAAGAAGGAACAGAGCCGGAGATATCGATACTGGTGGGAACCGATATTCATTATTTATCAAGGGAACTGACGGATGGAGGCAATCATTTTCAGTATATGGTTGAACACGGAGACGGCAAAGTCGTGACTTATATTGAGCAGATTACAGATGCATTTCTTGAAGAGGTGATCAGGCGGAAGCCGGATGTGCTGATCTTGAGCGGTGACCTGACATTGGATGGAGAAAAAAAGAGTCATGAGGAACTGGCTGAGAAGCTTTATGAGGTAGAAGATGCGGGAATCTCAGTCCTTGTGATTCCGGGAAATCACGACATCAACAACCATCATGCGGCAAAATTCCAGGGGGATGAACGTCTTCCGGCAGAGTTTACGACTCCAGAAGAATTTCGTGAAATTTATCGCCATTTCGGATATGACGAGGCACTGAGCGAAGATAAAACATCACTCAGCTATGTTTATGAAGTGGATGAAAATACCCGTTTTCTGATGCTTGATTCCTGCCAGTATTCCCAAAAAGCTTTGGTAGGCGGTGTAATTCTTTCCGATACATATGACTGGATTGAAGAGATGCTGGAGGAAGCGTGGAATGACGGTGTAGATATGATACCGGTAGCGCATCACAATCTGCTGGATGAAAGTGAGATTTATGTTGATGACTGTACGATCGAGCACAGTGAGCAGTTGATCCGTCTGCTGGAAGACTGGGATGCTCCGTTTTTCTTGAGCGGACATCTTCATGTACAGCATACGAAGCAGGCAGATGATGGACGAGGCATCTGGGAAATGGTAACCAGTTCCCTGGCGACACCGGCATGTCAGTTTGGTGAGATTTCTTATTGGCATGGAGGAAGTTTCTCCTATAAAACGGATGAGCTCGATGTAGAGGCCTGGGCGAAACGCCATAATAGAAAAGAAACGGATCTTCTGGAATTTAATACATTTAAAGAACCTTTTTTGCGCCGTGTATTTTATAACCAGTCTTATGATGCATTGTCAAAGGTCGAGTCCCTGAGTGAAGATCAGCGTGTGCGGATGTCGAATCTGTATTCTGATCTGAACTATCATTATTATCAGGGAACAGCTTATAAAATCAAAGATGCGGTAGAGAAAAATCCGGATTTTGGATTATGGATGGATGCCGGATATGAATCGGTTCTGGCAGATTACGTCCAGTATATTATCAACGATGCAAAACGGGACTACAACAAAGTGGTGGAAAGAAAATAGCGGCACTTCAGTTCTTTTCTGATACACCAAGGACTATATTTAAGTAAAGGTAACGAGTCTGTTACGCATGAAATCTGTATAGTATGGATGGTGTTCAGTTGAAAATCCGCAGAATAGAAATGTTGATGGCAATCATGCTGCTGACGGTTGTATATTTGATTTCAAGACGTGCCGGAATGATGGTTTCCGGCCAGAATGTTGTGGTTGGAAAGGAACCGCCGGTGGTGGTGATTGACAGTGGTCATGGAGGAAATGATCCGGGAAAGATCGGAATCAATGGGAGTCTGGAAAAGGACATTAATCTGCAGATTGCAGAAAAACTTAAAACTTATCTGGAAGCGTCCGATGTGAAGGTCATCATGACCCGGGAAAGTGATCAGGGGCTTTATCAGGAAGGCGACAGCAATAAAAAGATGGCAGATATGCGTAACCGGTGCAGTCTCATCAATGAGGTGAAACCAGATCTGGCAGTCAGCATTCATCAGAACAGTTATCATGAAGAAGCAATATCCGGCGGACAGGTGTTTTATTACAAGACATCAGCCAAAGGAAAGCGGCTGGCAGAGCTGCTTCAGAAACGGTTTGATTTTGTGTTGGGAAGCGCTAATCGGCGTCTGGCAAAGCCGAACGGCAGTTACTATCTTTTGCTTCATGTAAAAGTGCCGATTGTAATTGTAGAATGTGGGTTTTTATCGAATTGGAAAGAAGCTGCAGCATTGGAGACAGAGGAATATCAGGAACGTATGGCATGGACCATTCATATGGGAATCATGGAGTTTCTGAATGAGCAGCAGTGATATTACGCAGGCGGATTTTGATGAAAATCGGCTTAATAAAGATAAATGAGGAGACGATCATGGAAGAATTGTACAGATTGATTGAAGAAAAAATCAAGGCATCCGGCTATCCGGGTCAGGTAAACGGAGAGGAAATTTATAATGAGATCTGTGACGAAATGGAGCAGAAAGAGAATGGCAGTTATCTGCTGATGATCAAGCAGGAAGGTGATACCTTTTTTGAATGTAAAGTGGATATTATGGATGAAGATTTTGATCTTCCGTTTATGGATATTCATGAAGGCGAAAAAGTTTATCATGTGGATTTTGATGCGTGATGATGTGGGGAAAGGCGATGCCGAGAGTGGGGATCGCCTTTCTTTTGTTTTGCCATGCATCCGAAGAAAACTGCCAGTGGCAGGTTCTGCAGGTGTTTTCAAATTTCTTTTTACTGCTTTTCAGATTTATATGCTTTCAGTGCGCGTGCCAGCTGATCCGGACAGGAAGTCGGGCGAGGTCCGCAGTGAATGCCTTCCAGACGATTGATTGCTTCATCGATATCCATGCCTTCTACCAAACGGGCAACGCCCTGGGTGTTGCCGGAGCATCCACCGATATACTGAACGTTGGTCAGTTTGTTATTCACCACGTCAAAGTGAATTTCTCTGGAACATACGCCGCGTGTTTTATATACCATCATGTTATGATTCCTCCATTTTGTAAGTTAAAAAATAAATAAGCTTTCTCTGTTGATATGATGTTGAGGTTAAAAGGTTTCTTAAATCTGGTACCATCATTATAGTGGGCAGGGAAAGGGATTGTCAAGAGTGGAATCCACAGATATAATAGAGGGCAGTAAGTCCAGAACACAAACCAACTGGGCATTGAGAGACAGTTACAGATTATCTAGAAAGAAGAGGATGCAGATATGTTAGGAATTATTGGTGCGATGGCTGTGGAGGTAGAGCAGTTAAAACAGGAAATGGTGAGCCCGGAGATCAGGACGGTTGCCGGTATGGAATTTTATAAAGGACAGATTGGCGGCAAGGAGGCGGTTGTGGTTCGCTCCGGTGTGGGAAAAGTAAATGCGGGGATCTGTGTTCAGATTCTGGCAGATCATTTTCATGTAACAGGAATCATCAATACCGGCATTGCGGGTTCACTGCGTGCGGAAATTAATATCGGCGATATGGTATTGTGTACCGATGCCGTTCAGCATGACATGGAAGCAGTCGCATTTGGCTATCGGCCTGGACAGATTCCCCAGATGGAAGTATTTTCCTTTGAAGCAGATGAGAGACTGCGCAGTCTGGCGAAAGAATGCTGTGAACGTGTGAACCCGGAGATTGGTGTCCATGTGGGCAGAGTTCTGACAGGTGATCAGTTTATTTCCAGCAAGGAGAAGAAAAATTGGCTGACGGAAACCTTTGGCGGTTACTGCTGTGAGATGGAAGGTGCGGCGATTGCACAGGCAGCGTACCTGAATCAGATTCCGTTCCTGATTGTGCGTGCAATCTCTGATAAAGCAGACGACAGCGCGTCTATGGATTATCCGGAGTTTGAGCGTCTGGCAGTGATTCACAGTGTCAATCTGACACGTGCCTTGATTGCAGCATACTAAATTTTCGTGTCCATGATAATCCTTATCAAGTTCATAATCGTTTTTCGTCAAACTTTGACGAGCGATTCTAGCTTCCCTGAACTTTCCAAAATCGTTTTCACTCGCTATAATGATAAGCGTCTGAAAAACTCAGGAAAGAAAGGGGAGCTGTTTTTATGTTGCAATTACTGGAAACAGGAAAGGCACTGTATGTGCTGGCGGTATTTTGCGGACTCGGAATTGTTACGAGGCTGATTACCGCTCATCTCTACAAAAGACTGCTGAAAGAAAGTACCAATCTGGCAGTGACCAGAAATAAAAGCCTGAAGGAACTGAGACAGAGAGCGGAAAATACATATCGTATGAATCAGGGAATGCGTGACTGTGGTGCATGGCTGGAACATCAATTCAGTCAGCTGCGTTTTATGGGAATGACATTGAATAGCTGGAACGCGTTTTCTATGAGGTGGACCTGGCTGTGCCTGCTGACCGGTGCGGCTGCATCTTTCGCATCGTATTGGTATCATCTGGACAACCTGTATATTGTAATGTATGGGGGCGGCGCTATCTTGATGGCGATGTTCAGCATGATTTTTGATCTTGGAAGTTCGCATGGAAAGCGAGAGCAGCTTTTGGCAGCGCTGCAGGATTATCTTGAAAATGTGATGTGTCCGCGATTGGCGCGGAATCTGCCTTTGGATACGGAAAATGATGGAAACGAGCTGCGTGCAGGTATGACGGCAGGAAGACCGATGCGCGGACGGCGGGAGAATGGAGCAAAGAGCAATGGAGATTTTTCAGCATCCGCAGAGAGGCTGCGAAGCGAAGCTGGAAATGGGGAAATAAAAAATCGGGAATGGGGGGGAAAGAAACTTTCCGAGAGAGCTGCAAGGAGAGCAGCGGCGGCGGCAGCCGCTGCTTTAGCGGAGACACCTTCCGGCGAAACGGAATTGGAAGAACAGACAGATGAAGCATACAGGAAGCAAAGCCTGGAACAGACTGCGGCTGGGAAAGAGAAGGTCCGGTCGTTGGATGAAAACTGGTTAAAGGACTTGAAACCGGAGGAGGTGAAGCTTTTAAGTGATATTTTGAAAGAATATCTGGTGTAAAGAACAGAAGGTTTTTCTATCGTAACTATTCAGCACGGGGCATCTTCTTGTCCGGTTTTACCGGACAAGAAGCATCGGAGGTTCCTCCGATGTGAAAACACGGGCAAAAACGTGCTTACAAGCGAGCTTGACGCCCGCTTCTGCCCGTGTTTTCCCACCGTCCTGAACAGTTACTTTCTATTCTTCAATCACCTGAATTTCCAGTGAGTCAAAATCAATCTGCTCGATGAAATTATCCTGGGTAAAGCGTGTCTTGTCCAGACGTTTGAATTCCATGATATTGGCATCGAGCCAGATTGGTTTGCTTAAATCAAATTCATAACAGATCTCATCCAGAGCTTGGAAAATCATCGCAGTGCGGGACAGGCTGTAGTCGGCAATGCAGATGACCGTGTCTTTGATCATGCGATTGTGTTTCCAGATTTTTCCCCATAAACGAAACATGTATTCTACCTCCATATCATAACCGCCGCATAAGAGCGGTAATTCTCATTAATCTGTGAATTTCAGTATAGCGGATTTTCGTCAAAATGTCCAACTTTTCTAAAAGATTCCTTGTCCGTAATTGCATTCTGTAGTAAACTATAAGAATAAAGGTAATTGTGAAAAATGGAACAGTTACGACAAAAGTATGTGAACGAAATAGTTTCGAATATGGCATGCGAAGGAGGAACATCTATGGTAAAGACATCGGATGAGTGTCTGGATTTTCTGGAAAAAGCTCGTGAGGCACTGGATGATCTGTCTATCGTGCGGGACAGAGAAGAACAGCTTGAACTGGATGAGAAACGCTTGGGCAAGTCGCTGGATACCGAGAAGAAACTGGTAACGGATACGATTGCACAGACGGTAAAAAAGCGCAGGGATGAAATCAACACGACCTATGATAAGGAAATCAGCAAAGTTCAGGAGCAATTAAAAAAAGCTCGCAGCAAGCGTGAAAAAGCCAAGAGTCAGGGGGTAAAGGAGCGCATTATAAGTGAGACGGCAGAATTGTATTCGCTGAACAAAGAAATCCGAGCAATGATGAAGTCTTTATTTCGGGAAAAGCATGTACCGGGCTTTTGCGGCACTAATCTATACTATAGTCTATTTTTCCCGAAATGGCCAAAAGAAATACTGACAGCGGCAGTATTTGTTCTGATATTTTTCCTTGCAGTTCCGTGCGGGATCTATTTTCTGGTTCCGGAGCATACGCATTTGCATCTGGTCATTATCTATGTTCTGGATATTGTGATTTTCGGCGGTATTTATATCAGCATCAGCAACCGCACCAAACTGCAGCACATGGAAACGCTTCGGGCGGGCCGCAAATATCTGGATGATATTCGTGGGAATCATAAAAAAATCCGCAAGGTGACAGCTTTGATCAAAAAGGATCGTGATGATGCGCAGTATCATCTGGAAAAATATGATGACAATATTGCTCAGTTCCAACAGGATTTGAATGAAGTGACTGCAAAGAAGAAAGAAGCATTGAATTATTTTGAAACCGTGACAAAGACCATCCTTCAGGATGAGATTGAACACAATCATAAGGCAAAGATCGATCAGTTAGAACAGGAGTATGAAGCAGTTCAGCAGCAGTTAAAAGATACCTCTGCGGAGGTGAAGGCAAAACGACTGAATATTACCGATAATTATGGTACCTATCTGGGAAAGGAATATTTGGATTCCATGAAGATTGCAGAGCTTTGCACGATTGTGCAGAGCGGTCAGGCGTCTAATGTGAGTGAAGCAATCGCCGTTCATAAGACGAAGAAAGAGCAGTGAGATGTCCCAGAAGGAGCTATAACCAAGCAAATAACAAAAAGGAAAAGCGCAGGCGGCGAAACAGCAGAGACGGTGTTTTGCCGCCTGTTAAATATAGATCAGCATACCGAAAAGATGTCTGCGGCGGGTTTTCCGGCTGCGTTTCAACCATGTATAAAACCTGTCTGTCATGCTTATAATAGGAGTAATAAAAACGGAGTTGATGGACAGGATGAAAACGGGATGGAAACGCAGAAAAATGCAGACGAAAGAAATTTATTATTTTGACTCGGGACATGCAGAAAATGTGGAGATGTGTGCGCGTGCACTGCGGGGGATGATTCGGGATATTCAGAAAGAACAGGGAAAAACCGGGATATTGCTGCTGTGTATTGGAACGGATCGTTCTACAGGTGATAGTCTGGGACCTTTGATCGGATATAAATTAAAAACCCGAAAAGTTCGTCAGATTCAGATCGTTGGAACGCTGGAGCGTCCGGTGCATGCCATGAATCTGGAAGAAACCATGCTGTCGGTGCAGCACCATTATCCGGACCATGTTATTGTGGCTGTGGATGCTTCCGTGGGAGCACAGAATCATGTGGGCTGTGTGACATTGGGAAAAGGTTCCCTGCAGCCGGGGCTTGGGGTTTCCAAGAATCTTCAGGCAGTAGGAGATATTTTCATTACCGGGATCGTAGGGGGATATGGGAATCATGATCCGCTGATGCTGCAGAGCGTTCGCTTGTCCATTGTGATGAAAATGGCCGATTATATCAGTAAAAGCATTGTTCTTGTCGAACAGTTTTTAGAAAATCGAGCGTTGGTTTGACAAATTCAGCGCGCACTTTGTGTTACGATTTTCCGGATAGAAAATTGCAAGCGGGGTGAGCGTATGGGTGAACTGTATAACCCGTATCCGAAACTGCCGAAGAATATACGGCAGATTGGGGAACGGGATCAAATTGTAAAATTGTATGTGGAAGATTATGTGAATACATATCTGAAGCGGCTGTATCCGACCGGCGGCAAGGATCTGCGGGTCGGTCTTTTGCTGGGTGAAATGCGCAGCCAGGAAGGCGTCCCTTATCTGTTTGTGGACGGAGCACTGGAAATGGAAGGCGTGACACAGGAAGGAGAAAAAGTTGTTTTTACAGAAGATGCGTGGAAACGGGCTTATCAGACGATGGAACAGATGTTTCCGCGCCGTGCCGTACTGGGATGGTTCTTATGCGGAGCTCCGGGCAGTGCGTTGAGCCCGCTTAATTATTGGAAACAGCATGGGCAGTATTTTTCCGGAAAACATCAGCTGATGTATTTAAACAGCGGACTGGAAGGAGAAGAGGCTGTTTATGTTGCTTCGGAAGACGGATTTTACAAGATAAGAGGTTATTGCATCTATTATGAGAGAAATCAGATGATGCAGGATTATATGGTATCTCGCAAAGATGCACATCGGGTAGAGACTGGTGCCAGAGATACCGTTATCCAGGATTTCAGACAGAGGCTGGGGGAAAAAAAGGTTCAGGCGATTCATCGCAGATCAACCGTCAGCCGTTTGGGAACTGCGTGTGGTGCGCTGTCTGTGCTGGTGTTGGCCAGCGGTGTTGTGATGTTTAATAATTATCAAAAGATGAAAATGATGGAGTCGGTGATTGCATCGGCGATTCCGGAAAATCGGGAGGTGGAGATTGAAGAGATCCCGGGGGAAGTTTATCCGACGCTGGCAGAAATTCAGATTGATGATGAAGGCGTGCCGGCAGGTGCTGAAGGAAGTGCCGGTGCAGCCGATAACGAAAAAGGGACAGGCAATATGAATGCAGGCGGAAACGGTGGTGTGACGGAACATGCAGAAATGGGCGGGAACAGCGCCTCTGCTCCGACGGTGTCCGCGCCGACCGCACAACCTGTGGACATTCCTTCAGATGCTGTCCGGCACACGGTAAAGCCCGGGGAGACACTGTATGGCATTTGTATGGAACATTATAACAATATGTCTAACATAGAAATCATTTGTCTGTGGAATAACCTTGGGGACGGAAATCACATTACAGTTGGGCAGGAACTGATGCTTCCGCCAGAGTAAAAGAAAGGGGATGTTCGAAAAAAGATGAGACTATGTCATGGAAATAACGGGAATTATTGAAAATAAAACAATAACTGTGTGAATAAGACCGGAAAAAGCTTTGACCCTATACACAAAATGATGTATACTTAAATGTAGTATGTTTATTTTCGGGAGAGAAAAAATCATGAGTGATATGAGCTCAATGAGCCGGGAAAATAAGAAGAGGCAATTGCGCCAGCAGATGATTTCTTCCGACAGACTGAGTCCTTATCCGGAAGCACAGCAGGAGAACAGCGAGGAAGTTGTCCGCCGGGCGCAGAAAAAAGTTCGGCGACGACGACGGCTGCGGATTTTGATCCTGGTACTGCTGATCGGTGCAGGGGCGGCCGGGTGGTGGTATCACCAGAAGAATTATCAGTATGTAACTTATGAGACATCATGGCAGATTGATATCAATGAAGGCAGTCTTGTCGGATATGAGAGTTTTGGCAGTAATGTTCTGAAGTACACGAAAGACGGCGCTTCTTACATAGATAATAAAGGAAAGACAATCTGGTCGGAAAGCTATGAGATGAAGACGCCGATTGTATCCATCCATGGCGATTATGCTGCGATTGCGGACAGACAGGGCAACACGATTTATATTTGCAGTACAGACGGCAAGCATGGACAAGTCACAACAATTCTTCCAATCAGCCGGATTTCCGTGTCAGGGACAGGCATTGTGGCGGCGGTGCTGGAGGATTCGAGTGCCAGCTATATCACCTTTTTCAAAAAGGATGGAAGTGCGCTTGATATCACAATCAAGACCAAGATGTCCGGTGACGGCTATCCGTTGGATATTGCTCTTTCCGAGGACGGCACCCAGTTGATGTGTTCTTTTATCTATTTGCAGAATGGAGAGATGAAAAACCGCGTAGTATTTTACGACTTTTCGGAAGTAGGAAAGAATGTGCCGAATCGATTGGTTGGAGGATTTGATGATCCGTTCCAGGGCAGTATGGTTCCTCGTGTTACCTACATGGGTGATCCGTATTCCTGTGCATTTTCAGGAAACGGTCTGACCTTTTTTTCCTCGCGAAACCTGGCATCTCCGGAACTGGTAGTGCAGATTCCCATTGAAGAGGAAATTCAAAGTATTTTTTATTCTGATGAATATGCAGGGGCGATTGTGAAGAATACTACTGGTGAATACGCAAGCCGTTTGGAACTTTACCAGAAGGACGGAAGTCATATATTAAGCAAAGAGTTCACATACGAATATACGCGTGCAGATATTGACGGGGATTTGATAATTCTGTATAATGAGGACTCGTGCAAGGTATTTAATATAGACGGCATTGAAAAATTATATGCATCTTTTGATTTTCCGGTATCGAGAATCCGAAAAGGACGTTTTCCAAATACGCTGCTTTTGACGGGTTCACAGCAGATGCGTGAAATCAAGCTGCATTAAAGATACGATATTTTCCCATTAGATTATACATGACATAGGAGGTCTTACCAATGAATAACATTGACAATCTGTCAGTAAATGCGATTCGTGTTTTGTCCGCAGATGCAATCCAGAAAGCCAATTCTGGTCATCCGGGTCTTCCGCTTGGATGCGCCCCGATGGCTTACGAATTATGGATGAATCACATGAATCACAATCCGGCGGATCCGGAGTGGGCAAACCGCGACCGTTTTATTTTATCCGGCGGACATGGTTCCATGCTGCTGTACTCTCTGCTTCATCTGTTTGGCTACGGCAATTTGTCCAAAGAAGATCTGATGAATTTCCGTCAGTGGGGTTCTCTCACCCCCGGTCATCCGGAGTATGGTCATACCGTAGGTGTTGAGGCGACGACAGGTCCTTTAGGCGCCGGTATGGGTATGGCTGTGGGCATGGCGATTGCTGAAACACATTTGGCAGAAGTGTTTAATAAAGAAAATTATCCGGTAGTAGATCATTATACCTATGTACTGGGGGGCGATGGATGCATGATGGAGGGTATTTCTTCTGAGGCATTCTCCCTGGCAGGTACATTAGGATTGAGCAAATTGATCGTATTGTATGATTCCAATCGAATCACCATTGAGGGAGATACCGAGACAACTTTTACTGAGAACGTAGAAAAACGTATGGAAGCATTTGGTTTCCAGACTCTGATGGTTGAGGATGGCAATGATCTGGAGGCAATCGGCAGAGCGATCGAAGAGGCGAAAGCAGATACCGAAAGACCGTCCTTTATTACAATTAAGACGGAGATCGGATATGGCTGTCCGGCAAAGCAGGGAAAAGCAAGTTCGCACGGCGAGGCGCTGGGTGTTGAGAATGTAGCGGCTATGAGAGAGAATCTGGGCTGGCCGTATGAAGAGGCATTCTATATTCCGGACGAAGTATATGATCATTTCAAAACTGTGGCAGCAGAAAAGGCTGAAGTTGAGGCTGCATGGAATGTGATGTTTGCAGCATACTGTGAGGAATATCCGGAGATGGAAGCTTTGTGGAATCAGTATCATGCAGGAAATGATACTGCAGCAGAGGCAATGCTGGCTGATGAGACGCTCTGGGCAGCAAATGAGAAGGCAGAAGCAACCAGAGGAATGTCTGGTAAGATTATCAATCGGCTGAAAGATCTGATGCCGAACCTGATGGGTGGTTCTGCAGATCTTGGTCCGTCTAATAAAACAGAAATGAAAGGCATCAGTTTCTTCTCGAAAGATGACCGTCTGGGAAGAAACATGCATTTTGGTGTACGAGAGATCGCAATGACTGCGATTGCAAATGGTATGCTGCTTCATGGCGGCGTTAAGACGTTTGTAGCCACATTTTTTGTATTCAGTGATTATGTAAAACCGATGGCAAGACTGGCAGCGCTGATGCACATTCCTCAGATTTTTGTATTCAGTCATGACAGTATTGGTGTTGGTGAAGATGGTCCGACACATGAGCCGGTTGAGCAGTTAGCAATGTTCCGTTCCACACCAAACTTCCATGTGTTCCGTCCGTGTGACGCAACAGAAACGGCTGCAGCGTGGTACTGTGCGATTTCTTCCACAAAGACTCCAACGGCGCTGATCTTGTCCAGACAGAATCTGGATCCAGTAAAAGGCAGCAGTAAGGAAGCACTCAAGGGCGGTTATGTTATGGACGACTGTGAGGGAACTCCGGATCTGATTCTGATCGCAACCGGTTCTGAAGTTGGTGCTGCAGTCAAGGCAAAGGCAGTTCTGGAAGAAGAAGGAAAGAAAGTCCGCGTGGTATCCATGCCATGTATGGAGCTTTTTGACGAGCAGTCAAACGAATATAAGGAGTCTGTACTTCCGAATGCGGTACGCAAGCGTGTTGCGATTGAGGCTCTGGGTGAGTTTGGATGGAGCAAGTATGTGGGCCTTGACGGAGCCACTGTAGCTATGACCAGCTTTGGCGCAAGTGCACCGGCAAAAGTGCTTTTTGAGAATTTTGGATTTACCGTTGAGCATATTGTGAACGTAGCAAAAAGCTTGTAAGAAGGATTTGATACTGTAAATAACGGGGTGAAATGATTTACGGAGAAAAATGCTATGAGCAAAAAATGTATTGGTGTTGATGTTGGGGGAACAACTGTTAAGGTAGGAATTTTCGAAACGGATGGAACATTGTTGGAGAAATGGGAGGTTCCGACCAGAAAAGAGGAAGGCGGAAAATACATTCTTCCGGATGTGGCTGCGTCGATTCGGAAAGTTTTGTCAGAGAAACAGATTGCCATGAAAGATGTGGTTGGTGCAGGAATTGGGGTGCCGGGACCGGTTATGCCGGATGGTTATGTAGAAGTTTGTGTTAATCTGGGCTGGCGTGATTTGAATCCGCAGAAAGAACTGAGTGAACTGCTTGATAGAATTCCTGTTAAGAGCGGAAATGATGCGAATGTAGCAGCGCTGGGTGAGATGTGGCGCGGAGGCGGCATGGGTTACTCGGATATCGTTATGATCACTCTGGGTACCGGCGTTGGCGGCGGTGTTATCATTGATGAGAAGATCATCTGCGGTAAGCATGGTATAGCCGGTGAAATCGGACACATTCATGTACGCGATGAAGAGACGGAATTCTGTAACTGCGGCGGCAAGGGCTGCGTGGAACAGGTTGCAAGTGCTACTGGCATTGCACGGGAAGCAAGAAGAACAATGGCGGCAAGTGATGCTCCGTCTGCCATGAGAAAATATGGTGACCAGATCGATGCAAAGAATGTTCTGGATGAGGCAAAAGCCGGTGATGCGATGGCATTGGAAGTAGTTGAAACGGTAGGTCGTTATCTGGGATTAATGATGGCACAGATCGCCATGACGGTAGATCCGGAAATGTTTGTAATCGGTGGCGGCGTGTCTAAAGCCGGTCAGTTCCTGATTGATGTGATTGAAAAATATTATGAGTACTATACCCCGATTTCTAAAAATAAAGGCAAAGTGGGGTTGGCAAAATTGGGCAATGACGCCGGAATTTACGGCGCAGCTCGTCTGGTATTGAATTAAGATTGCAGGTATTCGGAGAAAAAACCGCTGGGATTCTAAAAGCAGAAACCGGCGGTTTTCTTTTTGTCAGGTATGCAGAATCTATAAAATGAGGAGACCCCGGAGGATTGACATCCTGCCGGGGCAATTATGAAAAATCTATGTGCAATTTGATAGTCGGTCAAGTTGCATCGTCGTATTTATCTTTATGGTTAAAGTATAGAAAAATATTATGAACAAATTATGAACACAATGTAAACATATCGTGAAAAACTCACAAAGATGAAAACGTTAATAAGGAAAAACAAGATATTTTTACTAAAATTTATATTGCCTTTTCGAAAAAACAGTGTTATTTCTAATAAATATGCTATGATGTAGGAAAATAACAGCAGCATCATGGAATGCTGCAGGATAAATATTAAGGGGTAAGAAGTTATGTCAGAGGAGAAAGCGCGAAAGACCATCGTAATCGGTCATAGGAATCCGGATACAGATTCCATCTGTTCTGCTATTTGCTATGCAAAGCTGAAAGAAAAGCTAACAGGAAGAGAATATATTCCTGGACGAGCCGGACATGTGAATGAAGAGACGCAGTTTGTACTGAATTATTTTGGTGTAGAAGAACCGGTCCGCATCGATAATGTGAAGACACAGGTACAGGACATCGATGTTCGTGAGACGCCGGGGGTAGATCACAATATTTCACTAAAGAAAGCATGGACGCTGATGCAGGATGCGAAAGTTACGACGTTGCCGGCGGTCAACTGCAGCGGTGTTCTGGAAGGTCTGATTACGGTCGGTGACATTACGAAAGCTTACATGAATGTATATGACAGTGCGATTTTATCGAAAGCATGTACACAGTACAGCAACATTATTGAAACGGTAGAGGGACAGTTGATCGTAGGCGATGAGAAGGAATATTTTAATAAAGGCAAGGTCTTGATTGCGGCTGCGAATCCGGATCTGATGGAATATTATATCGAAGAAAATGACCTGGTGATTCTGGGCAACCGCTATGAGTCTCAGTTGTGCGCGATTGAGATGGAAGCCGCCTGCATCGTCGTATGTGAGGGTGCCAAGGTTTCTATGACGATTCGTAAGTTGGCACAAGAGCATGGCTGTACGGTCATTACGACACCGTATGATACCTATACAGTAGCACGTTTGATCAATCAGAGCATGCCGATCAGCTATTTCATGAAGACAGATAACCTGATTTCTTTTGAGGATATGGATTTTATCGATGACATCCGTGATGTCATGGCCAGCAAACGATTCCGGGATTTTCCGATTCTGGATAAAGACGGTAAATATCGCGGTATGATTTCCCGCCGAAATCTGTTGGGTGCCAAGGGAAAATCCATTATTCTTGTGGACCACAACGAACGCAATCAGGCAGTGGTGGGAATTGAAAATGCGGATATTCTGGAAATTATCGACCATCACAAACTGGGAACAGTAGAAACGATCGCACCGGTATTTTTCCGCAATCAGCCTCTTGGGTGTACTGCCACGATCATTTATCAGATGTATAATGAAAATAATGCGGAGATTGACCGGACCACAGCAGGACTTTTGTGCAGCGCAATTGTCTCCGATACGTTGATGTTTCGTTCACCGACCTGTACGCCGTTGGATAAAAAGGTTGCACAGATATTGGCTGAAATTGCGGGGATTAATCTGGAACAGTATGCTTCCGATATGTTTGCGGCAGGAAGCAATTTGAAAAATAAAAGCGATTCGGAAATCTTTTATCAGGATTTCAAGACGTTCAGTGCGGGCAAGATATCATTTGGTGTAGGTCAGATCAGTTCCATGAATGAGGATGAGCTGGAGATGATCAAAGGACGCCTGCAGAATTATCTTCAGAAGGCCTATACAGAGCACGGCGTCGATATGATGTTCTTCATGTTGACAAATATCTTGACAGAAACGACAGAGCTGCTCTGTGAAGGTGCGGGATCGGATGATCTGATTGTGGACGCTTTCCACTTGACGGCACCGGATGTGGACGGTTATCATACATATTGTAAAGAAATTAAACTGCCGGGGGTTGTTTCTCGTAAGAAGCAGCTGATTCCGGCGATTATGATGGCGTGTGAGGAATAAGTTTATGACAAAACAACATTGGCGAGGCGGCAACATGCTGTATCCGGTTCCGGCAGTTATGGTCAGCTGTGCGCGACCGGGAGAAAAACCAAATATCATCACGGTAGCATGGGCCGGAACGGTGTGTTCATCTCCCGCGATGCTTTCCATTTCCGTGCGCCCGGAGCGTTATTCTTATGATATTATCAAAGAAACCGGCAATTTTGTTGTGAATCTGGTCAACAAAGAACTGGTCTATGCGACTGATTACTGCGGTGTCAAATCTGGTCGTGATACGGACAAATTTGAGGCGATGAAACTGACACCGCTTCCGTCTCAGCACATCGATGCACCTGGAATTGCGGAGAGTCCGGTGAATCTGGAGTGTAAAGTTACTCAGGTAATTCCGTTGGGAACACATGATTTGTTCCTTGCAGAGATTATAGGCGTGACTGTAGATGAGAAATATATGGATGAAAATGGAAAATTTCATCTGAATCGATCCGGACTGGTTTCTTATTCTCATGGAGAGTATTATGAACTGGGTAAAAAATTAGGAACGTTCGGATATTCTGTAAAGAAAAACAAAACGGCAGGCAGGAGAAAACAGAAGTGAAAGCAAATATTACATTAATTGGAATGCCGGCTGCCGGTAAAAGTACGATAGGAGTTCTATTGGCAAAGCGATTAGGCTATTCTTTTGTAGATACAGATATCGTGATTCAGGAGAAGACCGGAAAATTGCTGAAAGAAATTATCGCTGAATCCGGTACAGAGGGATTTTTGGAAGTGGAAGAACGAATTAACGGAGAACTGAATGTTCATCGTGCTGTGATCGCGCCGGGCGGCAGCGTGATTTATGGTCAGAAAGCAATGGAGCATTTTAAGGAAATCAGTACGATTGTGTATTTAAAACTTAGCTATCAGGACGTGAAATATCGTCTTGGTGATCTGACAGATCGTGGTGTAGCGCTGAAAGACGGGATGACCTTGCAGGATCTTTATAATGAGCGCGTACCTTTATATGAGAAATATGCGGATATTACGATCGATGAGACAGGCAAGACTCCGGGAAGAACGGTGGATGAGCTGCGGGAATTGATGGAGCAGAGAATCCGGGACGGACTGCAGCAAAAATAAAATGTTTCGTTGAAACAGATACCATTTATGATAAATAAAGAAAGAAGGCTATGATATGAAGTATATTGTGATGCTTGGCGATGGAATGGCAGATTATCCGATTGAAGCACTTGGTGGCAAGACTCCGCTTGAGGCGGCAAAAAAGCCAAATATTGACAAGCTTGCCCGCGGCGGAGAGCTGGGCATGGTAAAGACTGTGCCGGATGGTATGAAACCGGGCAGTGATGTGGCGAATCTTTCTGCCATGGGGTATGATCCTCTGAAATGCTATACAGGACGTTCTCCGCTTGAGGCGGTAAGCATCGGAATCGAGATGTCAGACACCGATGTAGCATTTCGCTGCAATCTGGTAACATTATCCGATGAGCAAAAGTATGAGGATAAAACCATGGTGGATTACAGCTCTGGTGAGATCACGACTGCAGAAGCAGCAGAGCTGATCAAAGCAGTGGATGCTGCATTCCGTACCGATGAGATTTTGTTTTATCCAGGTATCAGTTATCGACACTGCATGATCTGGCATGAAGGACCGGTAGGATTGAACCTGACCCCGCCTCATGACATTTCTGACCGCAAGGTAACCGATTATCTTCCGAAAAATCCGGTAATTTTGGATTTGATGAAACGCAGCTACGAAGTATTAAAAGATCATCCGGTAAATCAGGCGCGTGTGGCACGCGGATTGAATCCGGCCAATTCTATCTGGCTGTGGGGTGAGGGAACCAGACCGGGAGTATCCCGTTTCGAAGCGGCTTACGGTGTGAATGGATCGGTTATTTCTGCGGTTGACCTGATCAAGGGAATCGGTCTCTGTGCGGGCATGAAAGTCATTGAAGTAGAAGGCGCGACCGGCAATATTGACACCAATTTTAAAGGAAAAGGTGAGGCGGCCCTGGAAACTTTGCTGGAAGGTCAGGATCTGGTCTATATTCATGTGGAAGCTCCGGATGAGTGCGGACATCATGGGGATCTGGAAGGTAAGATCCGTTCTATTGAGTTGATTGATGAAGAGATTGTTGGACCGCTGCTGCGCGGTCTGGAAAAGGCAGGAGAGGAGTATTCGATTCTGGTAATGCCGGATCATCCGACTCCGATTGCGATCAAGACCCACATTTCTGATCCAATTCCATATCTGCTGTACCGCAGCAATGCACCGGTGGAGTCTGGTGTGGAAACTTATACAGAAAAAACGGCAGCGGCGTCCGGTCGTTATGTGGCACAGGGATGTCAGCTGATGAATCATCTGCTTGGCAGAAGCTAAGGGTGATTTGGTGATACAGATTTGCCGGACAGATAAAAGTAGTTTTCAGGGTGCATTTTCAGAATGCACCCTGTATCATACTTGAATATGCAAGGTAGCTGCCGGCAGCAGATTGTTGTGTATATGTACAAATGTACCCGCCATGACCTATTGACAAAAAAATAACAGAATTTTTCGGTTGAAATTTATATAATTTGCACAAAACAGCAAGATGCTTTTTGGTTATAGCGATAAAAGTGAAGAATGAATATTGAAAAAAACTGTGCAGTATGCTATACTGATGACATAGGTGAGATAGAAGTACACTAATAAGAGAATATAATTGCTGAGAGGAGAGAGCATAGCAGTCACAACAGAAATGTTGTTATTTGCGTTGCTTTTTTTTTACCCAAAAGAAGGAATATGAATCAGAATTTTTATGACATGGTAGAAGCGAATCCTGTAATCGCAGCGATTAAGGATATGGAGGGACTTGAGAAAAGTTGTCAGGTCCCGGATATTAAAGTAATTTTTATTTTATTTGGTGATATCTGTAATATTAATGATATTGTAAAAAGGATCAGATCAGCAGGAAAGCTGGCAATCGTACATATTGACCTCATTACGGGACTTAGTTCGAAAGAAATTACCGTAGATTTTATTAAATATCATACGGGAGCAGATGGGATCATCTCTACGAAACCATCGATGATTCGCAGGGCAAAAGAAGTAGGGATGTATACGGTAATGAGATTTTTTCTTCTGGACTCGATTTCTCTGGACAGCCTTGCAAAACAGCTTGCAGTGGTAAAGCCGGATTTTATTGAAATTCTTCCTGGAGTTATGCCGAAAATCATACGAAAAGTATGCCGGCAGGTAAAGACACAGGTGATCGCAGGAGGGTTGATCACAGATAGGGAAGACATTATGACGGCACTGGATGCGGGTGCGATCGCGGTATCTTCTACGAACCAGAATGTCTGGGAAATGTAGAATGAAATCGCCGGATTTTTTATTGGAATACAATTGCTGTGGGGGCGGCAGTGTATTATAAATGAGCATTTGTAACTGGGAAGTTATGGGACAGTTACGGATATTTTTAGAAGGAGGTATTTATGGCAAAATATGTAATGGCGCTTGACGCTGGCACTACCAGCAACCGCTGCATTCTTTTCAATGAGAAGGGCGAGATGTGCAGCGTAGCGCAGAAAGAGTTTACGCAGTATTATCCAAAAGCAGGCTGGGTTGAGCATGATGCGGATGAAATCTGGTCTACGCAGTTGGAAGTTGCGGAGAAAGCGATGGCGAACATCAATGCATCTGCAGCCGATATTGCGGCGATCGGTATCACCAATCAGCGTGAGACGACCATTGTGTGGGATAAGAATACCGGTGAGCCGGTTTATCATGCGATTGTGTGGCAGTGCCGCAGAACGTCTGAGTACTGTGATTCCCTGAAAGAGAAGGGACTGGTAGATTCCATCCGAGAAAAGACTGGTCTGGTTATCGACGCGTACTTCTCCGGATCCAAGATCAAATGGATCCTGGATAACGTAGATGGTGCCCGTGAGCGCGCCGAGGCAGGCGACCTGCTGTTTGGTACGGTTGAGACATGGCTGATCTGGAAACTGACCAAGGGAAGAGTGCATGTAACGGATTATTCCAACGCATCCCGCACCATGCTGTTCAACATCAACACCCTGCAGTGGGATGATGAGATCCTGGCAGAGCTGAACATTCCGAAGTCCATGCTTCCGGAAGCAAAGCCGTCCAGCTGTGTATACGGCGAGTGTGATTCCCAGTTCTTTGGCGGACCGATTCCGATCGGCGGTGCAGCAGGTGACCAGCAGGCAGCTCTGTTCGGACAGACCTGTTTCAATCCGGGTGAGGCGAAGAATACATATGGTACCGGCTGTTTCATGCTGATGAACACAGGTGAGAAACCGGTATTTTCCAAGAACGGTCTGGTAACGACCATTGCATGGGGACTCGACGGAAAAGTAAATTACGCTCTGGAAGGTTCCATCTTTATTGCAGGTGCTGCCATCCAGTGGCTGCGTGATGAGATGAAGCTGATCGATTCCTCACCGGATTCCGAGTATATGGCTAAGAAGGTAAAGGATACCAATGGATGTTATGTTGTTCCGGCATTTACCGGTCTTGGCGCTCCGCATTGGGATCAGTATGCACGCGGTACGATCGTAGGTCTGACCCGCGGCGTTAACAAATATCACATCATCCGTGCAACGTTGGATTCCCTGTGCTATCAGGTTAACGATGTTTTGCAGGCGATGCTTGCTGACTCCGGCATTGAGCTGGCAGCGCTGAAGGTAGATGGCGGTGCAAGTGCCAATAACCTTCTGATGCAGACGCAGGCAGACTTGATCAACGCACCGGTAAACCGTCCGCAGTGCGTAGAGACCACCGCAATGGGTGCAGCATATCTGGCAGGACTTGCAGTCGGCTACTGGGCAAGCAAAGAAGATGTTATCAAGAACTGGGCGATTGACCGTACTTTTACCCCGTCTATCACCGAGGAAGAGCGTGCGGCCAGAATCAAAGGTTGGAACAAAGCGGTTAAGTGTTCTTACGGTTGGGCCAAAGAGGACTGATCGGATTATTTACAGAAAGGACGATTACTACTATGTATGACGTAATCATTATTGGAGCCGGCGTATCCGGTTCGGCTTCAGCGAGGGAGATTTCTCGTTATAAAGTAAATGCTTTGGTATTAGAAAAAGAAGAAGACGTTTGCTGTGGTACTTCAAAAGCAAACAGTGCAATCGTTCATGCAGGCTATGATGCAGCAGAGGGTTCTCTGATGGCAAAATTGAATGTTCAGGGCAATAAGATGATGCCGGAACTGGCAAAGGAACTGGATTTTCCATTCAAGCAGAACGGTTCTTTAGTAGTATGTACTGACCCGGAGACTCGTGACGGTCTTGATGTACTGTTAGAGCGCGGTATTAAGAATGGTGTGGAAGGTCTGCGCATTGTAGAAAGAGATGAATTGGTTGAGATGGAGCCAAATATTTCTGATACTGCAGTAGCAGCTCTGTATGCTCCGACTGCCGGTATTGTATGTCCGTTTAATATGAACATCGCCCTGGCTGAGAATGCAAATACGAATGGTGTTGATTTTAAGTTCAATACGGAGGTAAACGGTATTGAGAAGATTGACGGAGGCTGGCTGGTTAAGACCAACAATGGCGATTATGAGACCAAAGTGGTTGTTAATGCAGCAGGCGTTTATGCAGATGTGATTCATAACATGGTAGCAAATGAAAAGTTCGAGATTATCCCGCGCCGTGGTGATTACTGTCTGCTGGACAAATCTGCAGGAAGTCACGTTTCGAAAACGATTTTCTGCCTGCCGAGCAAATACGGAAAAGGTATCCTGGTTGCTCCGACCGTTCACGGCAACCTGATCGTAGGACCGACAGCAATTGATATTCCGGATAAAGAGGCAACTGCAACTACCCGTGAGGGTCTTGGTAAAGTTACAACTGAGTGTGCAAACACAGTTAAAAATGTACCGCTGAGACAGGTTATCACCTCTTTTGCCGGTCTGCGCGCACATTGGTCCGGTCATGAGTTCATCATTAAAGAACTGGAAGAGGCTCCGGGCTTTGTTGACTGTGCAGGCATCGAGTCTCCTGGTCTGACCAGCGCACCGGCGATTGGTGTTATGGTAGCAGGTATCGTGAAAGACATCCTGAATCTGGAGCCGAATCCAGACTTCGTGGGAACCCGTAAAGGTGTTTTGAATCCGGAAGATCTGTCTCTGGAAGAACGCAATGAACTGATCAAAAAGCAGCCGGCTTATGGCAACATCATCTGTCGCTGCGAGATGGTGACCGAAGGCGAGATCCTTGATGCGATCCATCGTCCGTTGGGCGCTAAGTCCCTCGATGGTGTAAAACGCAGAACCCGCGCCGGTATGGGACGTTGTCAGGCTGGTTTCTGTTCCCCGCGTACGATGGAGATCCTGTCTCGTGAACTGAACATGGATATGAGTGAAGTTACCAAGAGCGGCGGCGAGTCCCGCATCATCGTTGGTACGAACAAAGATAGTTTATAAAAAGGGGGCGTCCGGAATGAAAACATATGATATCGTAATCGTTGGTGGCGGCCCGGCAGGATTGGCAGCCGCAGTTTCCGCTAAGAAAAATGGTGTAGACAGCATCCTGATCCTGGAGAGAGATAAGGAGCTGGGTGGTATTTTAAATCAGTGTATCCATAATGGTTTTGGTCTTCATACTTTTAAAGAAGAGCTGACCGGTCCGGAATACGCTGCAAGATTTATTACACAGGCAAAAGAACTTGGTATTGAGTACAAACTTCATACGATGGTTATGGACATCAGCCATGATAAAGTTGTTACCGCTATGAACCGGACAGATGGCATGTTCCAGATTCAGGCAAAAGCAGTTATTCTGGCAATGGGATGCCGTGAGCGTGCCAGAGGTGCTCTGAACATTCCTGGATATCGTCCGGCAGGCATTTATTCTGCAGGAACAGCACAGCGTCTGGTTAACCGTGAAGGCTTCCTTCCGGGACGTGAAGTTGTTATCCTGGGTTCCGGTGATATTGGTCTGATCATGGCACGCCGTATGACATTTGAAGGCGCTAAGGTTAAAGTGGTTGCAGAATTGATGCCGTACTCCGGTGGTTTGAAGAGAAATATCGTACAGTGTCTGGATGACTATGGCATTCCGTTAAAGTTGAGCCATACCGTAGTTGACATCCGAGGAAAAGAGCGTTTGACCGGTGTTACGATCGCGCAGGTGGATTCCAAGGGTAAACCGATTCCGGGTACTGAGGAAGATTATGACTGTGATACTCTGCTGCTTTCCTGTGGTCTGATCCCGGAGAATGAACTGTCCAGAGAAGCAGGTGTTGAAATGAGCCCGGTTACATCCGGTCCGGTTGTAAACGAGAGTTTGGAAACCAACATTGAAGGTATTTTTGCATGCGGCAACGTTCTGCATGTACATGATCTGGTTGACTTTGTATCAGAAGAGGCAGCAGCAGCCGGTAAGAACGCAGCTGCTTATGTAAAAGGTGAGCGCACGGAAACATCTGGTCAGGTGATTCAGATGAACCCAACTCAGGGTGTTCGTTATACCGTTCCGTCCATCGTTCGTCCGGATCAGATGGAAGACACTATGATCGTTCGTTTCCGTGTCGGCGGTGTATACAAGAACTGCTATATCGCTGTGTACTTTGATGATGAACGAGTAATGCGTCGGAAACGCCCGGTAGTTGCACCAGGTGAGATGGAAGAGGTGAAACTGGAGAAAGCGAAACTTCTGCAGTATCCGGATCTGAAGACTATTACCATTAAAATTGAGGAGGAATAAGCAATGGAGAAGAGAGAACTGATTTGCATTGGCTGTCCTCTGGGCTGCCCACTGACTGTTACGATGGATGCCGGCGAAGTTATCAGCGTAGAAGGCAATACCTGTAAACGTGGTGATGTTTATGCAAGAAAAGAAGTAACGAACCCAACTCGTATTGTTACCAGTACGGTTATGGTAGAGGGTGGCAGTGATGTGACTGTTTCCTGTAAGACTGCAACGGATATTCCGAAGAGTAAAATCTTTGAGTGCGTTCGTGCGCTGAAAGGCGTTTCTGTAAAAGCTCCGGTACATATCGGTGATGTGATTCTTACTGATGTAGCCGGGACAGGTGTGGATATTATTGCTACCAGCAACGTTGAATAGGCAGATAGTTTCAGGGACCATTCTGATTTTAGGATGGTCCCTTTTTTACACGGGAGATCTCTAACTGGAACAGGAGGAAATTTATGATTGATTTGAGCAAGATTCCGGCAGAAAGTTCATTGCTGGATGATCAGATAAAAAGTACGATCCAGGGCGTTTTGGCGAAGCTGACAAAAGATGTGGTGATAAAAGCAGTGGTAGATCTGGAGGAAGAGAAATCTGCGGAGATGGCGGCATTTTTGCGTGTGATCAGTGATTTGAGTCCGCATATTGGTCTGGAATTATATGGACCGGAGGAAACGGATGGATTTGGGATGGATACCCAACATCTGCCGGCAACCGGATTTTTCAGAGACGGCGTGTACCAGCATGTGGCATTTCATGGCGTGCCGGGAGGAAAGGAGATCAATTCGTTTGTGATCGGTCTTTATAATCTGGCAGGACCAGGGCAGGAATTGCCAAAAGGTGTAGACAAAAAGATTGCTAAATTGAGCCGCCCGGTTCAGGTCAAAATCTGTGCATCACTGGTGTGCCATCATTGTCCGGGCGTAGTCATTGCCTGCCAGCGGATTGCAATGATGAACCCTTGCGTAAATGCAGAAATGTATGATGCAAATCTGTATCCGGATTTGGTGGAAAAATATAAGATTGAACGTGTTCCGATGGTAATTGTAAATGACAAAGATGTCTTTATGGGACCGCGTTCTATCGAGGATTTCGTCGTTTTGTTTAAGAACACCAGATAAATAGAGAAGAAAAAACGAACAAAAGATTGAAATAGTATAAAAATGATGAAAAATCAACAAATTTATACGAAAATAAAAGAAAAGCACACAAAAACAAACAGTAAAAATTGTGAAAATAACAGAAAAGAAAAAATATTCTTGAAAAAATATGTGCAACGTGCTATTGTATAGACAGGGCATAAATACTATGGACAGAAAGAGCATCGCAAGGTAACCGGGGGTAATCAAACGAATGCTCTTTTTTTACTCTCATAGTATGAACGTGCTGAAGGGTTGCGTGAAGTCATGTTATGGTACATTTCGTCGGAGAAGAAAGTGACGGTGTACATAACGGCAAAAATTTTATAAGAGGAGGTAGCATATGGCTAAATACGTGATGGCATTGGACGCAGGCACCACCAGTAATCGTTGTATCCTTTTTAATGAGAAGGGTGAGATGTGCAGCGTAGCGCAGAAAGAGTTTACGCAGTATTATCCAAAAGCAGGCTGGGTTGAGCATGATGCGGATGAAATCTGGTCTACGCAGTTGGAAGTTGCGGAGAAAGCGATGGCGAACATCAATGCATCTGCAGCCGATATTGCGGCGATCGGTATCACCAATCAGCGTGAGACGACCATTGTGTGGGATAAGAATACCGGTGAGCCGGTTTATCATGCGATTGTGTGGCAGTGCCGCAGAACGTCTGAGTACTGTGATTCCCTGAAAGAGAAGGGACTGGTAGATTCCATCCGAGAAAAGACTGGTCTGGTTATCGACGCGTACTTCTCCGGATCCAAGATCAAATGGATCCTGGATAACGTAGATGGTGCCCGTGAGCGCGCCGAGGCAGGCGACCTGCTGTTTGGTACGGTTGAGACATGGCTGATCTGGAAACTGACCAAGGGAAGAGTGCATGTAACGGATTATTCCAACGCATCCCGCACCATGCTGTTCAACATCAACACCCTGCAGTGGGATGATGAGATCCTGGCAGAGCTGAACATTCCGAAGTCCATGCTTCCGGAAGCAAAGCCGTCCAGCTGTGTATACGGCGAGTGTGATTCCCAGTTCTTTGGCGGACCGATTCCGATCGGCGGTGCAGCAGGTGACCAGCAGGCAGCTCTGTTCGGACAGACCTGTTTCAATCCGGGTGAGGCGAAGAATACATATGGTACCGGCTGTTTCATGCTGATGAACACAGGTGAGAAACCGGTATTTTCCAAGAACGGTCTGGTAACGACCATTGCATGGGGACTCGACGGAAAAGTAAATTACGCTCTGGAAGGTTCCATCTTTATTGCAGGTGCTGCCATCCAGTGGCTGCGTGATGAGATGAAGCTGATCGATTCCTCACCGGATTCCGAGTATATGGCTAAGAAGGTAAAGGATACCAATGGATGTTATGTTGTTCCGGCATTTACCGGTCTTGGCGCTCCGCATTGGGATCAGTATGCACGCGGTACGATCGTAGGTCTGACCCGCGGCGTTAACAAATATCACATCATCCGTGCAACGTTGGATTCCCTGTGCTATCAGGTTAACGATGTTTTGCAGGCGATGCTTGCTGACTCCGGCATTGAGCTGGCAGCGCTGAAGGTAGATGGCGGTGCAAGTGCCAATAACCTTCTGATGCAGACGCAGGCAGACTTGATCAACGCACCGGTAAACCGTCCGCAGTGCGTAGAGACCACCGCAATGGGTGCAGCATATCTGGCAGGACTTGCAGTCGGCTACTGGGCAAGCAAAGAAGATGTTATCAAGAACTGGGCGATTGACCGTACTTTTACCCCGTCTATCACCGAGGAAGAGCGTGCGGCCAGAATCAAAGGTTGGAACAAAGCGGTTAAGTGTTCTTATGGTTGGGCAAAAGAGGATTAATCGCTGAAAAGACAATAGCGCAATGTGAAACTGTAAATATATGTAATAGAAAAAATAGGGGGATTTTATATGTTACCATATATAGCAGAATTTTTGGGCACGATGTTGTTGATTATTTTAGGTGATGGTGTAGTAGCAAACGTAACATTAAATAAATCTGGTATGAAGGGAGCAGGTTCCATTCAGATTACAATTGCCTGGGGTCTTGCGGTTATGATTCCGGCATTTATCTTCGGTGCAGCTTCCGGTGCATCATTTAATCCGGCGCTTACCATTGCACTTGCAATTGATGGAAGCTTCTCCTGGGCTTTGGTACCGGGATATATCATTGCTCAGGTTGCCGGTGCTTTCGTAGGAGCATGTATTGTATATGCAATGTTCAAAGATCAGTTTGACGCAACGGATGATCCTGGAACCAAGCTTGGAGTATTTTCCTGTGGACCGTCTATTCCGAATACCGGACGCAACATTTTAGCAGAAGCAGTTGGCACTTTCGTTCTTGTATTTGCAATTAAAGGAATCAGTCAGGTAGCAGGTTTGGCAGCTGGCGTTGATAAGCTGTTTGTATTCGGTATCATCGTTTCCATTGGTATGTCAACAGGCGGTTTGACTGGTTATGCTTTGAACCCGGCTCGTGACTGGGGTCCGCGTATTGCTCATACTATTCTTCCGATCAAGGGAAAAGGCGATTCCAATTGGGGTTATGCACCAGTTACCTTAGTTGGCCCGCTTGTTGGAGCGATTGCGGCGGTTCTGCTGTACGGTGCTATTCCGTGGGCATAAGAATCAGTCAGGATCTCGGAACACGAAGTGCGGAGAAAACCGTGTACCATAGGGGTCAAAATACCTTTTGATCCCCGACATTTTCATATACGTGCATGAGTGGAAGCCTGGCGAGACGTGTAAAGATACGTTTGTTTGTCAGGCTTCCGATTTTAGGACTTTTGTCAGAAAGAGAGGAAGGCAAATGGAAAAGAAGAAAACGTCAACTGGGTGGGGAAATTTAAACGGAATCAGCGATGATGACAAAACCTGTGGTTTGAATGATATGAACTGTGTGGCAGACGAAGAAGAAAAATCCTGCGGTCTAAACGACATGAACTGTCTGGGGTCTGAAGATGATACCACCTGCGCTCTGGATGATATGAACTGTCTGGGTGGAGAAAAATAAGCCACCGGGTTCCGGAGAGGAACCGCAGCCAAAGGATAATTAACCATTCATTTTCAAATAAAAATTGGAGGTTCGCGGAATGAAGAAGTTTATTAATGCAGTTGATCAGGTTGAGAATCAGATGATTCAAGGTATGGTAAAGGCTTATCCGGGACACTTAAAAAAACTGGATTGTGGTAATGTGGTCGTTCGTGCTGAGAAGAAAGAAGGAAAAGTTGCTTTGATCAGCGGCGGCGGCAGTGGTCATGAGCCGGCACATGGAGGTTTCGTTGGCGAAGGTATGTTGGATGCTGCGGTTGCAGGCGCTGTATTTACTTCTCCGACCCCCGATCAGATTTATGAAGGAATTAAAGCGATTGCTACCGATAAAGGCGTTCTGATGGTCATCAAAAACTATACCGGTGATGTTATGAATTTTGAAATGGCTGCAGAAATGGCTGAGATGGAAGGCATCACGGTAAAGCAGGTCGTTACCAATGATGACGTTGCTGTAGATGGAAGTCTTTATACGGTTGGACGCCGCGGTGTGGCAGGTACGGTATTTGTTCATAAGATTGCAGGCGCTATGGCAGAAACCGGTGCAGATCTGGATGCAGTTCAGGCAGTTGCTCAGAAAGTTATTGATAATGTTCGTACCATGGGAGCGGCAATTGCTCCATGTACAGTTCCGGCAGCCGGCAAACCTGGCTTTGAACTGAATGAGGATGAGATGGAAGTGGGAATTGGTATCCATGGTGAGCCGGGAACCCATAAAGAATCTATGAAATCTGCAGACGAGATCGTTGATGTACTGATGACCAGGATTTTGGCAGACATTGATTATTCTGGAAGCGAAGTAGCTGTTTTGATCAATGGATCTGGTGCAACTCCGCTAATGGAATTGTTTATCATCAATAATCATGTATCAGATATTCTGGCAGAGAAAGGTATCAAAGTTCATCGCACATATGTAGGAGAATATATGACTTCTATTGAGATGCAGGGTTTCTCGATTTCTCTTCTGAAATTGGATGATGAGATGAAAACTTTACTGGATGCGAAGGCAGATACCCCGGCATGGAAAGAGATATGATAAAAAAGGAGACGGCTTACAATGGCAGACAACAAGATGGTAATCTCTATCCTCAAAACGATCGGAGAAAAGGTAGAAGAGCATAAAGATTATTTGACCGAACTGGATCAGCCGATTGGTGACAGCGATCATGGCATCAACCTGGCGAGAGGTTTCAAGGCAGTAGATGAAAAACTTGCATCGGTTGCTGATAAAGATATCGGTACTATTTTAAGAACCGCAGGTATGGCTCTGGTATCCACCGTTGGAGGCGCATCCGGACCGCTGTATGGTTCTGCATACATGAAGATGGGCATGACATTGAATGGCAAGATGGAGATTGGTATGGACGATTTCCTGAAAGGCATGGAGGCGGCAGTGGAGGCAGTGAAACAGCGCGGTAAGGCAGTTGCGGAAGAAGCAACCATGCTGGATGCGATGATTCCGGCACTGGCAGCTATGAACGAGGCATGTGCAGCAGGCAAGGATGCGAAAGCAGTTCTGGAAGCTGGATGTAAAGCTTCCTGGGCAGGCGCAGAGCATACCAAAGACCTGGTTGCAACCAAAGGGCGTGCGAGTTATGTGGGCGAACGTGGTATCGGTCACCAGGATCCAGGTGCTACCTCTTTCTCATATATGCTTGAGGTTGTGAAGGATGCACTGTAAGAGTGAAAATCGGGTTTGTGAGAAAATTGGATTGTCATACGGGAGAGGAGAATTCCATTGGTAGGACTGGTAATTGTATCTCATAGTGAGAATCTGGCAAAGAGCGTGATCGAACTGACTTCCATGATGGCGCCAACTGCCAAGATTGCAGCAGCAGGAGGTTTGGAAGACGGTAGTTTTGGCACCAGCTTTGAGCGTATCCAGAGTGCGATTGAAGAGGTTTATTCTGACGATGGGGTACTGATTCTGATGGACCTTGGAAGCGCCGTAATGACCACAGAAATGGTTATTGAAATGATGGATGATCGTAAGATAGCCATGGCAGACTGTCCGTTGGTAGAGGGCGCTGTGGTGGCAAGCATCAATACTGTGATCGGAAAAAGTTTCGAGGAAATTCAGGAAGATTTGAAGCATGTTTGGGACATGAGAAAAACACAGTAGAAGAAAAAGAAGAACCGGAATCATCCGGAGGTTTTTTTGAAAGATGCAAAAACGGAAAAATGGCTTGTGGATCAATATTCACAGGCCATTTTTTCATAATAATGAAATGGAGATGTCTACATAGTCATTACATTCCGTCGATCACTACAGCTGCTTTCTGTGCAACATCCATGATATACTGAAATTCATCGGACAGTTTCACATTTTCCGGTAATGCAAATGGTTGGTCAGACAGGAATGCAGAAGAAAGCTGATAAATATAAAATTGTTCATCCTTTTGTTCATCTGCGAGAGCATCGCCTTTGATCATCATCTCATCGATGTCACGTTCCTTACCTAGCGTCATGTCCGTCAGGGTTTCTAACATGATTACGAAATGTTCTTCATCCCAGGAAGATAAGAAGATACATTTGCAAAGACCTTTAGTAAAAAATGGATATCCGGCATAGCAGTCCATCAATTCTTTAAAACGGGTTCTGTGACCTGCAGATTGGAATAATCTGGCATCATCTAATGCTTTGAAATAATCATCTTTGTAACTCATAATTCAACTCCTCCCCATAATTCGCATTGCTCAGAATAGCTCCTTTTCTTTTGGGATATGGTGCAGCAAAACGCGAAACCACTGTTAGTATGATTATAACAAAGACCTGCTCTAAAAACAATGTATATAACTCAACTTTCCCGCCAACAAAGTTGAGTAAATAAAAAATATAAAGAAAAATATATTGTCGATTTCTTTGGAAAAGCATGGCAGCAGTACCCATGCAGTTACACATCTGCTCGTATTGCAAAGGCGGTGGCAGTAAAGACGCTGGGACATTTTCCATCAATCTGAGAACTGAAGCCTGCTGCCCCGATTCAGCCAAAGCCTGCTGCCCTGGAGTATTTAAAAAATCGTGGTATATCTGCGGCGACTGCTGCCAGTTGATTTATATATTCAGATCATTGGCAATCTCAGAGAAGTTGATATACAAATCATCATAGATATTTACCTTAATGGTGGATTCAAAGGTGTATGGAACGCTGAAAATGTTTCCTTCAAAGAAGTATACAGTTACGCATTTTCTTCTGGGGTCCACAATCCAGTATTCGCGCACGCCGTGGTGCTGATAGTAATACAGCTTCCGGATGTAATCGTCTGCCGGGTTGCCAGGGGATACGATCTCAATGATGAAATCCGGTGCACCATTGCAGCGATTTCCATCCAGTTTGTCTTTGTCGCAGACAATCATAATATCCGGCTGCACGATGGTGAGAGGAAGATCGGACAGTTTGACATCAAACGGAGCCGGGAACACAGAACAGCCGCCGCCTTTTTTCTTGATGTAAGAGCGAATGGAAACAAGCAGCTCTGTAAGGATTTCCTGGTGTTCCTGGGATGGTCCTGCCATATTGCAGATTACTCCGTCAAATACTTCTGCACGGACGTTTTCCGGAAGTGCTTCATATTGTTCCAGTGTTATGAAATTTGGTTGTGGTTGTAATGCTGGCATAGGGTCACGCTCCTTCTTGGGATTGTATTATTATAATTCTTCCCCGGTATCGTTCATCACTATCAATCCCTTATACGAACAGCCTAGTTTTTGAGATATTTCGATCATTTCTCTTTCTTGGAAGTTATCTCTAGTCAGTTTATTTGTTAAATTCTGGCGGCTTGTTCCAAGAGAAGTGGCCAAATCAGTGATTGTCATATCACGGCGATTTAAGATTATTTTAACTTTTTCCCCAAATGTTAAAGGCATTGTATCACATCCTTTCTATCTATATGCTTATATTGTAACACTTTTTAGTTTACAATGCAAATAATATATTTACAAATAATAACAAAATGGTGTCGCTAAACTATTGGCAAAAGAAACTTTTTAGTGTACAATATAATCATTAAACAAAGGAACACCGAACAACCCGAAAGGTTGCAAAACTGGAAACATAGCAAAAGCTTTTTGATTCATATCGATTTTGTGATTGTGGGTAAATTGTGGGTACGCTCTTGCATTTGCTTTTAAATTATGATATGCTAACACTCGTTGAAAAGCCCATAAAAATAAGGTCTTTCCGGGCTTTCCGGCGGTCACCGCCGTTAAATGTGCCGAGTGTTCGAGACCTTCCACTCGTAAAACAAAACTAAAGGAGA
>JBJEIZ010000014.1:0-19285 GCA_051877535.1 Brotaphodocola sp. | reverse complement strand
GGTTCAGGTCCGTGTGGTAGCAATACCTTGTGGGTTCGACTCCCATCTTCTGCATTTGGAAAGTCTAAGTGGAGTTTAGGCTTTTTTCTTTTTACAGTTTTGTGTAAAAATATGTCAAATATTAAAAAAATATTGACATTTATCGAACGATTGGTTATAATGTATTTTGTTGGTTCGGTAAGCGACTTGCTGAATCGGCGGTTCGCAGAAGTGGCGGAATTGGCAGACGCGCACGGTTCAGGTCCGTGTGGTAGCAATACCTTGTGGGTTCGACTCCCATCTTCTGCATGAGAGCAAGAGCGATTGGTTCTTGCTCTTTTTGCTTTTATAAAATTGAGAAAATCGGTATACTGTTAAAAGAAAATCGTGTATAATTACCAAAAAACGAAAAAGGAGAATCACTATGTTTATTACCAACGATATTCAATATATTGGTGTCAATGACCATCAGATCGATTTGTTCGAAGGACAATATGTAGTACCGAATGGCATGGCTTATAATTCCTATGTGATTAAGGATGAAAAGATTGCTGTTATGGATACAGTAGATAAAAATTTTACACATGAATGGCTGGATAATCTTCAGAATACTCTGGCAGACCGCAAACCGGATTATCTGGTTGTCCAGCACATGGAACCCGATCATTCTGCGAATATTGATACGTTTTTAAAACTTTATCCGGATACGGTAGTGGTTGCTTCGGCAAAGGCATTTGCAATGATGCAGAGTTTCTTTGGAGACGATTATGCAGATCGACGTCTTGTAGTTGGTGAGGGAGATACCTTAAAACTGGGTAAGCATATTCTGACTTTTGTGACAGCTCCCATGGTACATTGGCCGGAGGTGATTGTGACTTACGATTCTTATGACAAGGTACTGTTTTCTGCAGATGGTTTTGGAAAATTTGGTGCGCTTGATGTAGAAGAGGACTGGGCATGTGAAGCACGCCGATATTATATTGGTATCGTAGGAAAATATGGCACTCAGGTTCAGGCACTTTTGAAAAAAGCTGCTGGCCTGAATATTGCCAAGATTTGTCCGCTTCATGGTCCTGTGCTGAGCGAGAATCTGAGCTATTACCTCAATCTTTACGATGTCTGGTCTTCCTATCGCGTGGAAAGCGAAGGCATCGTGATCGCATATACCTCTGTTTACGGCAATACGAAGACCGCAGTTAATCTGCTGGAACAGAAACTGAAAAATAAAGGCTGCCCGACCGTAGTAGTCCATGATCTGGCTCGCTGCGATATGGCAGAAGCGGTGGAGGATGCATTCCGTTACGGGAAATTGGTTCTGGCAACCACCACGTACAATGCAGATATTTTCCCGTTTATGAAAGAATTTATCCATCATCTGACGGAACGAAATTTCCAAAACCGGACGGTTGCTTTCGTGGAGAATGGTTCCTGGGCTCCAATGGCTGCAAAGATCATGCGCAAGATGTTTGAAAACAGCAAAAATCTGACATTTACCGATACGACAGTGAAAATCATGTCTGCTCTGAATGATGACAGTAAGGAACAAATTGAAAAGCTGGCAGATGAACTGTGCAAGAAATATCTCGCGCAGCAGGATGAAACGGCTAATAAGAATGATATGAAGGCCCTGTTTAATATCGGTTATGGTTTATATGTAGTGACTTCTAATGACGGAACGAAAGATAATGGTTTGATTGTTAATGCGGTAACTCAGCTGACCAACGATCCGAACCGTATCGCTGTGACGATCAATAAGCAGAATTATTCTTATCATGTGATCAAACAGACCGGGGAGATGAATGTAAACTGCCTGGATGTGTCAGCGCCGTTTTCTGTATTCCAGACTTTTGGATTTCAGAGCGGACGTACAGCTGATAAATTTTCCGGTATCGATGAACTTCGCAGCGACAACGGTCTGCGTTTCCTGCCGAGATACATTAATTCTTTCATGAGTCTGAAAGTGGAGGATTATGTGGATTTAGGCACTCATGGAATGTTTATCTGTTCTGTTTCGGAAGCACGTGTGATTTCGGATAGAGAGACAATGAGCTATACTTATTATCAGAAAAATGTGAAGCCAAAACCACAGACAGAAGGAAAGAAAGGTTTTGTTTGCAAAGTTTGTGGTTGGGTCTATGAGGGAGATACTCTTCCGGATGATATTGTCTGCCCGTTGTGTAAGCATGGGGCATCTGATTTTGAACCAATTGCATGATTGCTGCAGAATTTGTAATCAAAATTACTGGTAAAGTCTCCCTGAATGGTATATAATAAACGATACGGGTCTAAATACAAATATTTGCGGCGATTGATGGAGTGCCTCAGCACGGAACCATCAGCTTTCATAATATTATGGTGCCCGCGGCAGCGGACATGAGCGTTTAGATAGTATAGAGATATTTTTGGAGGGAGTCATGCTGACATTAGAGAACGTGTCTTTTGAGGTACAGGCAGAGAAAGGCCATAAAGAAATCATACATGACATGAATTTGACGATTGATGATCATAAGTTTGTCGTTGTTACCGGACCGAACGGAGGAGGTAAGTCTACACTGGCAAAATTGATTGCCGGCATTGAAAAGCCGACATCAGGACGCATTTATTTTAATGGTGTCGATATTACGGAGAAGAATATTACCGAACGTGCCAATATGGGAATCAGTTTTGCATTTCAGCAGCCAGTCCGTTTTAAAGGAATTCAGGTTTTAGATCTGATCCGTCTGGCAGCAAAACAAAAGATGAGCGCGGCAGATGCGTGCAAATATCTGTCTGAAGTTGGCTTATGTGCAAAGGATTATATTAACCGTGAGGTAAACGGAAGTCTTTCCGGCGGAGAGTTAAAGCGTATCGAGATTGCAACTGTACTTGCAAGAGCAACACAGCTTTCTGTTTTTGATGAGCCGGAGGCAGGCATTGACCTCTGGAGTTTCCAGAATCTGATTCAGGTCTTTGAGCGGATGCGTGCAAAAACTGATGGTTCTATTCTGATTATTTCTCATCAGGAACGAATTTTGAATATTGCTGATGAGATTGTAATGATTGCGGATGGCAAGATTCAGAAGCAGGGACCGAAGAACGAGATTCTTCCGACTCTGTTGGGAACAGCCTCTGCTGTAGACGCATGCAGCAGATTTAATCTGGGAGGAGACAAGTGATGATTGACGAGATTCAGAAACGTTTATTAGAGGAAATCGCTGATCTGCATGAGGTTCCGCAGGGGGCGTACAATATCCGTGCTAACGGACAGCTGTCAGGAAGAAATACAACAGAAAATATAGATATTGTGAGCAAAGAAGGCGGCAGCGGTATCGATATCAGAATCAAGCCGGGTACCAGACATGAGAGCGTGCACATTCCGGTAGTTTTAAGTCAGAGTGGCTTATCGGAGATGGTTTACAATGATTTTTATATCGGAGATGATTGTGATGTTGTGATCGTAGCTGGCTGCGGTATTCACAATGGCGGCGATAAAGATTCCAAACATGATGGCGTCCATCGTTTCTTTGTGGGAAAGAATGCAAAGGTCAAATATGTTGAAAAACACTATGGTTCTGGTGATGGCAACGGCAAGCGGGTCATGAATCCTGGCACTGAGGTTTATATGGAGGAGAACAGTTCCATGGAGATGGAAATGGTTCAGATCAAGGGTGTGGATTCTACGCATCGCAATACGGTCGCAGAATTGGCTGCCGGTGCCAAACTGGTAGTTCGGGAGCGTCTTTTGACCCATGGCAGTCAGGAAGCGTACAGTGATTATGTGGTAAAGCTGAATGGTGAGGATTCCAGTGCAGATGTTGTGTCCCGTTCTGTTGCAAAAGATGATTCTTACCAGAAGTTTGATTCTCAGATTGTCGGCAACGCCAAGTGCAACGGTCATACAGAGTGCGATGCGATTATCATGGGAAATGCCCATATTCTGGCTGTTCCGCAGTTGGAGGCAAACAATATCGATGCGGCCCTGATTCATGAAGCAGCCATCGGCAAGATTGCCGGCGATCAGATCATTAAACTGATGACTCTTGGTTTGACCGAAGAGGAAGCAGAAGCGCAGATTGTGAATGGATTCTTGAAATAGTACCAATTTCGTAAGAAACATTTGTTCACAAAATAGTATATTTAATTTTCAAAACGTGATATAATGATTGCATCGGTTTGAAGCCTGCAAAAGTCACAGAAGTATTTGCCTGAAATTCGCAGGAAAGCAAAGATTTCTGTGGCTTTTTTATATACCTGGGTATAAGTCATGGATTTACATGAAAACATGTCATCCATGACCTTTTGCCTTTTGCATCATTATGACTGGTTCCGCAGAATACAGAGAGGGGAGTGGACCGTTTGAATATCAGAGAAATGAGAGAAGCCTGGGAAGAGTCGTATTTAAGTCCTTACGCATCGCTCAGCAGCAGGACTTTGGGACGGGATGTTCCTGAAACGCTGTGTGATATTCGTCCGGAATATCAGCGTGATCGTGACCGCATCCTGCATTGTAAATCATTTCGGAGACTGAAACATAAGACGCAGGTATTTTTGGCACCAGAGGGAGATCACTATCGGACGAGGCTGACGCACACACTTGAGGTGGCGCAGATTTCCCGAACCATTGCCAGGTCTCTTCGGTTAAATGAGGATTTGACGGAAGCGATTGCACTGGGGCATGATCTGGGACACACACCTTTCGGTCATTCTGGTGAAGAGATTCTGAATAAAGTCTGTCCAGATGGATTTGCTCATTACATCCAGAGTGTCCGTGTAGTGGAAGTTCTGGAAAAAGGTGGGAAAGGTCTGAATTTGACAAAAGAGGTCCGGGACGGTATCTTAAATCATCGCACAAGCGGTCACCCTTCTACGCTGGAGGGAGGGATTGTCCGCTTGTCGGATAAGATCGCTTATATTAACCATGATATTGATGATGCTATTCGTGCAAAGATTGTACGGGAGGAAGAAATACCGGATGTATATACGTCGGTGTTGGGGCACAGTGTCCGGGAACGTTTGAATGTTATGATTCACGATATCATCATGCATAGTATGGATCAACCGTTGATTCGAATGTCTCCGGGCATGGAAGAAGCAATGACGGGGCTTCGCAGATGGCTGTTTGAAAATGTATACAAAAATGATGTGCCAAAAGCGGAAGAAGGAAAGGCGCAGCAGATGATCGTTTCGTTGTATCAATATTACATGGATCATGTGTATGAACTGCCGGAGGAGTATCTTCTGATGATGGAACAGCAAGAAGAAAAGAAAGAACGTGTGGTCTGCGACTATATTGCCGGGATGTCAGACAGCTACGCGATTGATAAATTTGTAGAATTGTTTGTCCCGAAAGCATGGAAAGCCTGAAACGGGATATGCGGAATTTCTGCGTCATACGCTGCAGAATGATGAACAAGTAGAACATAAAGGGGAAGGAGCACTTTATGTATTATCCGGAAGAAATCATTGAAGAGGTAAGGATGAGAAATGACATCGTGGATGTGATTTCAGGATATGTGAAGCTACAGAAAAAAGGCAGTAATTATTTTGGACTTTGTCCGTTTCATAATGAGAAGTCTCCGTCTTTTTCTGTTTCAGCGCAAAAGCAGATGTATTATTGTTTTGGCTGCGGAGCAGGAGGAAATGTCATCACATTTGTGATGGAGTACGAGAGTTTTACTTTTGCGGAAGCGGTGAAGATGCTGGCAGATCGTGCCGGAATCAAGCTGCCGGAGGTGGAATATTCCAGGGAAGAACGGGAAAAAGCAGACAAACGGTCGACATTGCTGGAGATCAATAAGCTGGCTGCTAATTATTTTTATTATCAGCTCCATCAGCCGCAGGGAAAGAATGGGTACGATTATTTTAAGCGCCGTGCACTGACGGACGATACGATTCGTCGTTTTGGACTTGGATATGCCAATAAGACGAGCAACGATCTGTACCAATATCTGCGGTCTAAGGGATATACAGATGAAATCTTAAAGGATTCCGGTCTGATCACACCGGATGCGCGAGGCACCTATGATAAATTTTGGAATCGTGTGATGTTTCCCATTATGGATGTGAATAATCGTGTGATCGGATTTGGCGGCCGCGTCATGGGAGATGGGGAGCCCAAATACCTGAATTCTCCGGAAACTATGATTTTTGACAAGAGCCGTAATCTGTACGGGTTGAATTATGCTCGGACGAGCAGGGAAAAATATATTCTGGCATGTGAAGGCTATATGGATGTGATTGCCATGCATCAGGCAGGATTTACCAATGCAGTAGCATCCCTTGGAACGGCTTTTACACAGCAGCATGCCATGCTGTTAAAACGATATACAGATCTGGTTATCCTGACTTATGACAGCGATGGCGCAGGAATCCGTGCAGCGCTTCGGGCAATCCCTATTTTGAAGGAGGTAGGAATCTCCACCAAGGTTCTGAATCTGAAACCATATAAAGACCCGGATGAGTTTATCAAAAATATGGGGGCAGATGCATTTCGAGAACGGATCGCACAGGCAAAGAATAGTTTCCTCTTTGAAATTGATGTACTAAAACGGGATTTTGATCTGACTGATCCGGAGCAGAAGACTAAATTTTACAATGCGGCGGCGCGAAAACTTCTGGAATTTCCGGAAGCGTTAGAACGCAGCAATTACACGCAGGCTGTGGCAAAAGAACATAATATTCCATATGAAGATTTGAAACGGCTGGTGAACCGGTTGGGCAGTCAGTTGGGTAGTACACCGACCAAAATTCAGTCGGATGCATATGAACAGCGGGAAAAACGAAAAAAGGCGGACAGAGATGACGGAATACGCCAGTCACAGCGTCTGCTTTTGACATGGCTGATTGAACGGCCGCAGTTGTTTGAGAAAATTAAAGGAATTGTTGGTCCTGATGATTTTAAGGAACCGTTATATCATCAGGTAGCGCAGATGGTGTTTGAACAGCATGCGGAAGGAAAATTGAATCCTGCAGGAATTTTGAATCATTTTATTAATGATGAAGAACAATACAAAGAGGTGGCGAAGCTTTTTAATGCCAGCCTGAAAGAGTCTCTGAATAATGAAGAACAACAGAAGGCATTTTCCGAGACAGTTCTGCGTGTGCGCAAGAACAGCCTGGATTATGCCAGCCGAAATGCAACCGATATTGCACAGCTGCAGCAGATCATTCATGATCAGGCTGCACTGAAGACTTTACAGATTACGATTGATTAGCGAGCGGACTGTTAACGAAAGGCAGGGATGGATATGGAAGAACGTACACAGACATTTGAAGAAAAACTGGTTTTATTGCTGGAGCATGCACGAAAGAAAAAGAATGTACTGGAAAATCGGGAAATTATGGAGTATTTTCGGGGAGAGATTTTAGACCCGGAAAAGTTAGATAAGATTTATGATTTTCTGGATAGTAAGAACGTGGATGTACTTCGTGTCGGTGAGGACGACGACATGGAACCGGAACTGTTTTCGGAAGCGGAAGAAGAAGTTCCGGATGTGCAGAATATCGATCTTTCTGTGCCGGAAGGTATCGGTTTGGAAGACCCGGTCCGTCTCTATCTAAAAGAAATCGGAAAGATTCCGCTCCTGACAACGGATGAAGAAATTGAGCTTGCAAAACGGATGGAGCAGGGCGATTCTGAGGCAAAAAAACGTCTGGCAGAAGCGAACCTGCGCCTGGTAGTCAGTATTGCAAAACGTTATACCGGCCGCGGTATGCAGTTTTTGGATCTGATTCAGGAAGGAAATCTGGGACTGATTAAGGCGGTGGACAAATTTGATTATCGTAAAGGGTATAAATTCAGCACATATGCGACCTGGTGGATTCGCCAGGCGATTACCCGTTCGATTGCAGATCAGGCACGCACGATCCGCATACCGGTGCACATGGTAGAGAATATCAATCGTCTGATTCGGGCATCCAGACAATTGGTGCAGGAATTGGGACGTGAACCAACCACGGAGGAAATCGCAGAGAAAATGGCAATCCCTGTGGAACGGGTACAGGAAATCCGTAAAATTTCCCAGGACCCGGTTTCCTTGGAAACACCGGTTGGTGAGGAAGAGGACAGCCATCTTGGAGATTTCATTCAGGATGATCAGGTTGCGGTTCCTGTGGATGAGGCGACATTTAAACTTTTGCAGGAGCAGTTGGAAGAAGCATTGTCTACACTGACGGAGCGTGAGCAGACGGTGCTCCGGATGCGGTTTGGTCTGGATGACGGGAGACCGCGCACATTGGAAGAAGTGGGAAAAGAATTTCATGTGACCAGAGAACGTATTCGCCAGATTGAGGCAAAGGCTCTGAGAAAGCTGCGCCATCCAAGCCGCAGCAGGAAGCTGAAGGATTATCTGGAATAAGAGTTTTGGATGAATATCATAAAATGACAGGAGCTTATACGGATGAAGTTATCAGATCGATTGACAGCTATAGCAAACATGGTGCCGGAAGATGCGAAAACGGGCTGTGTTGCCGATGTAGGAACCGATCATGGATTTGTGCCGGTATGGCTGATTCGGGAGAAGCGGGCAGCGCGGGCAATTGCTATGGATGTACGAGAAGGACCGCTTCAGAGAGCGGAAGAACATATCAGACAATATGGACTAAGCGGACCGATAGAAACACGTCTCAGTGATGGATTGGAAAAGCTGATGCCTGGAGAAGCGGATACAGTCGTCATCGCGGGGATGGGCGGAGAATTGATGCTGCGGATTCTGCGTGATGGGGGTCATGTGCGCAGTACCGTAAAAAACTGGGTTTTGTCTCCGCAGTCCGAGCTTTCCGCGTTTCGTCACGGGCTGGAAGAACTGGGACTGGTGATCGTGAAAGAAACGATGCTGGAAGAAGAGGGAAAATACTACACGGTCATGCTGGCAAAACAAGGGCAGATGCATTATGACCAGGAATACGAATATCGTTACGGAAAAAGTCTGATTGAGGAAAGGTCGCAGGTACTTTTCAAATTTTTAAATCGGGAAAAATGCCAATATGAGCAGATCGTCGAACAGTTAAAAAAACAGAACAGCGAAAATGCAGCAATGCGGCTTGCAGAACTGGAAAATGAGCTGTCAGATATGGATGCAGCAATGGACGCAATGGACATGGCGCAAAAAGGCAGGGATTGATATGATATTGTGCAAAGATGTTATAAAAGAATTGGAGAAGCTGGCCCCTTCTTCTTATGCCTGCGATTGGGACAATCCAGGACTTTTGGCAGGCAGGACAGAGAAACAGGTGAGAAAAATTCTGATTGCCTTGGATGCTACTACGGAAGTGATCAAACAGGCAGCACGTGAAGGTGTGGATATGGTTGTGACGCATCATCCGCTCGTGTTTCGTGCATTAAAAAAGGTTAATGATCAGAATTTTATCAGCCGTCGTATCGTAAAATTAATACAGGCAGATATCAGTTGTTTTGCTATGCATACGAATTTTGATTGTGCTCCGGGATGTATGGCGGATTTGGCTGCAGAACGGATCCATCTGCAGGACGGACAGCCGCTGGAAGTGACCGGCGATGCTGACGGTGTACCGATCGGAATCGGGAAAATAGGGACTTTAAAAGAGCCGATGTCAGTTCGAGATTTGGCTTCCTTTGTGAAAACAGCATTTGGACTTCCGTTTGTACTTGTATATGGGGAAAGGCAGGTAGAGGAGAGAGTAAGCCGTGTTGCCATTTCTCCGGGGTCTGGCGGCAGTATGATCGAGCATGGATTGGCAGCAGGAGCGGAGGTATTGATTACCGGTGATATCGGTCATCACGATGGTCAGGATGCGGCTGAGAATCATATGGCTGTGATCGATGCCGGACATTACGGTTTGGAACATATTTTTATTTCATTTATCCGAACATACCTGGAAGAAAAATTTGGTTCGGATGTGATAATTCTGGAAGCAGAGGAAGCTTTTCCGACTCAGGTGATTTAAAAAGGATCGTTGTAAGGATTTGGAAAGCCTGCTCAAAAATATGAAGGAGGGATTTCATGATTTGTGTAACAGTGGAAGGTCAGAGTCGTATCTATGAGGAACATACGAGCCTGCATGATGTGGCACAGGAGTTTCAGGGGGAATTTGAGTGTGAAATCCTGCTTGCAAATGTAGGGGGAAAACTACAGGAATTATATGAACAGGTTCAGCCGGGAATGGAGATTTCCTTTCTGACTGCACAGAGTAAGCCGGGAATGGATGCCTATCAGAGAAGCGCAAAGCTGATGTTTTTAAAAGCGTTTTATGAAATTGCAGGTAAAGAAAAAATACGGGATATTTCAGTGAGTTTTTCCATTTCTGACGGGTTGTTCATCGAGGTGGACGGTGATTTGGAGTTGAATCAGGAATTACTGGATCAGGTGAAAGCAAAAATGCAGGAGTATGCGGATCGGGATATTCCGATTGTGAAAAAAAATGTGACCACGGCGGAGGCGATGCAGAAGTTCGCAGATCGAAATATGTGGGACAAGGTAGAATTGATGAAATATCGCCGTGTTTCCTGGATGAATGTTTATGATCTGGATGGATTTGAAGATTATTTCTACGGTCCTATGGTCTATAGTACCGGTTCTGTCCGCTGGTTTGATCTGGTGCTTTATAGCAGTGGATTGGTCCTCTGGCTTCCTGAGATGGAATCACCGAATCGTTTGAATGAATTTGCTCCGCCGGAAAAATTGTTTCAGGTACTGTATGAAACAGAGGAATGGGGCAGAAAATTGGAAGTGCCCAATGTTGGCTGCCTAAATAATCAGATTTCTTCTGGCAAGATGAATGAACTGATTCTTGTTCAGGAAGCACTGATGGAAAAGAAGATTGGTGATATTGCGGATATGATCGCTTCTCGACCCAATGTAAAATTTGTTATGATTGCGGGACCGTCTTCTTCTGGTAAGACGACGTTTTCTCATCGCCTCTCTATTCAATTGAAGGCAAAAGGCATGAAACCACATCCGATTGCAGTGGATAATTATTTTGTGAATCGTGTGGACAGCCCGAGAGATGAGAAAGGCAATTATAATTTTGAAGCGTTAGAATGTATCGATGTGCCGTTATTTAATCAGAATATGCTGGATCTTCTTGCAGGTAAGACAGTAGAACTTCCGTATTATAATTTTATTACCGGAGAACGGGAATATCAGGGAGATTTTATGACACTGGGAGAAGATGATATTCTTGTCATCGAGGGCATTCACTGTTTGAATGAGAAGATGTCCTATGCACTTCCTCAGGAAAACAAGTTTAAAATTTATATCAGTGCATTGACTCAGCTTAACATTGATGATCATAATCGCATTCCGACTACAGATGGACGATTGATCCGCCGTATTGTTCGTGATGCCCGTACGAGAGGGAACGCTGCGCAGGCAACGATCCGTATGTGGCCGACGGTGAGACGTGGGGAAGAAGAGAATATTTTCCCGTATCAGGAAGAAGCAGATGTTATGTTTAATTCCGTTTTAGTATATGAACTTTCTGTACTCAAACAGTATGCGGAACCGCTGCTCTTTGGCGTGCCGAGAGACAGCGCCGAATTTCTTGAGGCAAATCGTTTGCTGAAATTTCTGGATTATTTCCTGGGAATCAGCAGTGAAGATATCCCGAAGAATTCGATTGTGAGAGAGTTTATCGGCGGAAGTTGTTTTAAGGTGTGACATCAGAAGTATGTTAGATTGTAAAACGTGTTTGCAGGTATAAAAAGACGTTTTTGCGGATGATAAGGGACGTTTTTGGAGATAATGAAAAGTTGACATCTTTATGATTTGATGTTAAAATGAAAAATCGAGTAAGACAGATGGTCGCTGCCGCAGTACCGAAAGGTCACGGGAGAGGAAAGTCCGGGCTTCACAGGGCAGGATGCCAGATAACGTCTGGCGGAGGCGACTCCAGGGACAGTGCAACAGAAATATACCGCCGGTTTCGGCCGGTAAGGGTGGAAAGGCAGTGCAAGAGACTACCGCCCTTCTGGTAACAGAAGGGGCACATGTAAACCCCATTCGAAGCAAGACCGAACAGAAAGCATAAGGCGGCCCGTCTGCTTTCGGGTAGGTTGCTTGAACCAGGTGGTGACATCTGGTCTAGATAGATGACCATCCAACGACATAACCCGGCTTATCGTCTTGCTCGTTTTTAGTCTATGAGGTCCTCCGTGAAGACGGAGGACTATTTTTGTTGCCATGAATCCGGAGGAAACTGCCCGTGGCAGATTCTGCAGGTTTTAAGAAAGAAACAGGAGGGGCATATGAAAAAGGAGATAATTGCAGCTATGATCGCTTTGGCATTTGCTGCGGCAGTACCGGGGGGAAAGGTTTTTGCATTTATGGAAGCGCCTGGGGGCGGAGATCCGGACTGGTATTATGATGCAGAAAATTATGAGTGGTATTATAAAAAAGATGGTGGAAATGTGTATACCGGCTGGCTGAATTTTGACGGGGAGTGGTATTGGTTTGATGAAGATGGAAAGATGCAGTCAGGTGGAGAGAGAAAAATTGACGGTAAGAGTTATTACTTTTTTGTCAATGGAAATATGGCATGGGACCAGTATGTTGGCATGAAGTTTTATGACAGCGATGGTCAGTATGATGAAAACGATGATATCCGTGTAGTTGGAAACCGAATACCAGATTCAGAGGAAAAAGATTTGCTTTCTGATTATTTGTATCAGATTCCAAGAAGCTGGATGCATGCTTTTATACAGAGCGGATGGGAAATGATGTTTTATACAGAGAAAGATTTTTTTGCCGCGCCAAAAGAAGGGGATGGTATTTATTATGTGCACCATAACACGGACACACGATATCAGAAGGTCAAATTCACAGAGGCAGATGCAGTGCTGCAGGGATTTGGAGAATATATCGGATATGCGGTCGGATGTGATCGGGCAGATAATACGTGGATGAAACAGATATGGAAAGACATGACAACCTTGTCTGCCTTTGTTCAGATTCCGGAATATTACAAGAATGATGCGCGGTTCTGTTTTGGTAAGGTTTTTGCCGCATATATGGATGAGAAAACCTATATTGAGATGGCAAAACTGACACCAGATACCTGCCGGTCCGTGGAAGAAATTCTTTATATGAAAGAAGATGGCAAAATCAAAGAGCAGCTCCTTCAGGAAGCTCAGGAAAGACGGGAAGAAGCGGTGGAACTGGCATTGAGAACGTCTTCTTATAAGTATGGACCGGGAGCAAAGAAGGATGAGAATGAGGGAAAGTAAAAAAGAATCGTTCTGGATCAGGGTTGATAGATTTTTATAAAATGATGAATTTGATTTGACAACGTGTTCCACTCTAGTTATAATAATCCATAGAGTATACGATAAGGGGTGGATATCATGGAAGAGAGGAAAATCTCAAAAGCAGTCATCACAAGACTTCCGAGATATTATCGCTATTTAGCTGAATTACTGGACTCTGGAGTAGAGCGTATTTCGTCTAATGAGCTCAGTGCCCGTATGAAAGTTACGGCTTCCCAGATTCGACAGGATTTAAATAATTTTGGTGGATTTGGTCAGCAGGGATACGGATATAACGTGAAGTATCTGCATACAGAAATAGGTAAGATTCTTGGCGTTGACCGTAAGCATAATCTGATTATCATAGGAGCAGGTAACTTGGGACAGGCTATTGCCAATTATGCGAATTTTGAAAAACGTGGTTTTATTATTAAAGGTATGTTTGATATTAATCCGCGTCTGATTGGTTTGGTAGTCAGAGGTATCGAGATTCGTGGGGTAGAGGATCTGGAACAGTTTATTGTGGACAATAATGTTACGATGGCTGCATTGACGATTCCTAAGACAAAGGCACCGGAGATCGCGGATCGCCTTGTGAATGCAGGCATTAAGGCCATTTGGAATTTCGCACATGTTGATTTGGAAGTTCCCGATGATGTCGTTGTTGAGAACGTGCATCTTTCTGAAAGTTTGATGCAGTTGTCATACCGATTGTGCAGTATGCAGGACCGCATTGAGAAAGAAAAGTCCAATGCGAAATATGGAAAAGACAGCAGAAAATAATTCATTTTCTGACAGGCAGACGATCTGTTTTTGGCAGTTCGTTTTGCATACTCAGGTATGAAGAGCCGGCGGGAAAGGAGTGACGACTCCTTGCCTAGTCGGCATTTTTCAATTATGGGAATACTGGAACAATTTTCAGAGAGGCTGGTGAATGGATTGAACTATACAGTAACAGGCAGGCAGATGAAGCAGATCGATCAGGATACGATTACAAGAATTGGCATTCCGTCGCTGGTATTGATGGAACGGGCAGCCCTTTCTGTGGCAGATGCAGTGGCAGAATGGTCCGATGTGTCTTCTGTGCTGATTGTTTGTGGTACAGGCAATAATGGTGCGGATGGCATTGCAGTCGGACGTATATTAAAAAATCGTGGTTACGACGTAACCGTTGTGCTGGCGGGCAATCCTGAAAGGGCAACAGAAGAACAGAAACTGCAGCAGCAAATTGCAGGACACCTGGATGTTGTTATGATAGGTGCAGAAAATTTTGTTCATATGCACCAGGGACATTACGATGTAATTGTGGATGCTTTGTTTGGAATTGGGCTTGGCCGTCCGATTGAGGGAGCATACCGGGAGCTGATAGAGGTTCTGGCTGCAGAGAAAGACACCCGAGTGGTAGCAGTTGACATCCCGTCAGGGATTCATGCAGATACCGGTGAGGTGATGGGAATTGCGCTGAAAGCGGATGTGACGGTCACGTTTGGATATTTAAAAAGCGGTCTCATGCTATATCCGGGAAAGTACTATGCGGGCAGGGTTATGACAGCAGATATTGGTTTTTCGGATATCAGCCTGAAAAAAGTCGGATACGATGCGCGTGTTTTGGGTCAATCAGATTTGAGCCAGATTCCAAAACGACAGGCAGACGGCAATAAGGGAACATTTGGAAAAATTTTGATTATTGCGGGTTCTAAGGGCATGTGCGGTGCTTCCTTTTTAAGTGCATTGGCTTCTTACAGGACGGGGGCCGGACTGGTGAAGATCTTTACCGTTTCGGAGAATCGTGAGATTTTGCAGACCCAGATTCCGGAGGTCATTGTGGATACCTACAAGCCGGAACATGTATTGCCGGGCGGCGTTTTTCAGAAATACCTGGAACAGGAGTGTGATTGGGCAGATATTATTGTGATAGGACCGGGATTGGGAAAGGATTCTTATGTTGAAAGCCTGGTAGAAATGGTGATGGCATATGCATATGTACCTGTGGTTTTGGATGCTGATGGACTCAATGCGATTGCAGATCATCCACATCTGGCCCGTTATTTTACAGAAAACATTATTATTACTCCTCATATGGGAGAAATGTCCCGGCTGACCGGAATGGCGATTTCGGAGCTGAAGGCGGACCCACTGCGGGCTGCCAGAGATTACAGCAGCCGCACGGGTGTTGTCTGCGTTTTGAAAGATGCAGCTACCGTGATCACAGATAAGGACGGAAATGCATGCATCAATGCCAGTGGGTGCAGTGCGTTGGCAAAAGCAGGTTCCGGAGATGTTCTGACCGGTGTGATTGCGGGGCTTCTGGCCAGAGGCATGGAGTGCATTGATGCGGCGGCTTTTGGGGTCTATCTGCACGGGACGGCAGGAGAAAAGGCAGCAAAAGAATTGGGAGAAAACAGTCTTTTGGCACGGGATATCGCAGATCATCTGTGGTGCTGAAATGCATTAGCAGATAGGATGAGCTGCCAGTGGCAGCTCATTTGTACAGAAATATACGAAAGAAAATGTCGGGAGGAAATGGATTATGAAACAATACACAAGAGTGTATGCGCCCATTGATTTGGATGCAGTGTCCTACAACATGGAGTCTATGAAAAAAAATATTGCAGCAGGCACAGGCATGATCGGCGTGGTAAAAACGGACGCTTATGGACATGGCGCTGTTCCGATCGCAAAAACCATTGATCCGTATGTTCAGGGATACGCGGTAGCAACTATGGATGAGGCGATGATTCTGCGCCGTCATGGAATCAAAAAGAGTATTTTGATTCTTGGCGTTACTCATCCGAGCCGATATGAGGAGGCTGTCCGGGAAGAAATCCGTCTGGCGATTTTTACGATGGAACAGGCTAAACCGCTGTCTGAGTTAGCAGTTTCTATGGGAAAAACTGCGAAAATTCATCTTGCTTTGGATACGGGTATGAGCCGTATTGGAATGCAGCCGGATGAGGAAAGCGCAGACATGGTCAGGGAGATGGCTGCACTGCCGGGCATAGAGGTGGAAGGTATGTTTACTCATTTTGCAAAAGCGGATGAGAAGGATAAGACCAGTGCAAACGGACAGCTTCAGAAATATCTGAGTTTTGTGGAGATGTTAAAGGAACGTGGAATTGATATTCCGATCAAACACTGCTCAAACAGTGCAGGAATCATAGATATGCCTCAGGCGAATCTGGATGTGGTTCGCGCAGGTATTTCTATCTATGGTATGTACCCGTCGGATGATGTGGAAAAGTGCAGCGTTCCCCTTCGCCCGGTTATGGGACTTAAAAGCTTTATTACTTATATAAAAACTCTGCGTCCGGGCCAGGAAGTCAGCTATGGAGGTCATTTTACGGCAACAAAAGAAATGCGTGTTGCGACCATTCCGGTAGGTTATGGAGATGGTTACCCGCGCAGCCTTTCCTGCAAAGGCCATGTGATCATTTGCGGAAAGAAAGCCCCGATTTTGGGAAGAGTCTGCATGGATCAGTTTATGGTGGATGTCACTGAGATTCCGGAAGCAGAAGTGGATACAGAAGTAACGCTGATCGGTACGGATGGAAAAGAAACGATTCTGGTGGAAGACCTGGCCAATACTGGCGGAGGTTTTCATTATGAGATTGTCTGTGACATTGGAAAACGTGTGCCTAGGGTATATTATCAAAGCGGCAGGGTCGTTGGAGCGAAAGATTATTTTGATGATATCTATCAGGATTTTCTGTAACTTTTATGCTCGCTTCTGCAGGCATTCTCATATGGGAAAGTTGATTGCAAATGACGGTTTCTCTGCATAAAATAATCACAGAAGAAGTATAGGCGGGTGTGGAAAAGGAAATAATACCTTTATCAAAACCTGTTGGAGTGTGAAATTGTGATTATCAGACGAGGAGATATTTATTATGCGGATCTGCGTCCTGTAGTGGGGTCTGAGCAGGGTGGTGTACGCCCGGTTTTGATCATTCAGAATAATGTCGGCAATAAACATAGCCCGACCGTAATCTGTGCGGCAATTACTTCAAAGATGAATAAGGCAAAGCTGCCTACGCATGTGGAACTGGATACGCGCAAATGCGATATGATCAAGGATTCCGTAATTCTTCTGGAGCAGTTGAGGACGATTGATAAGCAGCGTCTCAAAGAAAGAATCTGCCATATTGATGATGAGCTTTTGGAAAAAGTCAACCGTGCTCTGATGGTCAGCCTGGAACTGACTACATAGTTCACCATTGACGAAATCTTGGAAATTTAGTACACTAATTACAGTATCGTTGCTGAAAGGTTAGGAATCAAAAGAAAAGGAGATTGAAGTCAAAAATGGAAGATGGCTTTTCGTACCTAGGACTGCTCCTGGGTTCGGCAGTTGCGGTTGTTATATATCTGATCTGGAGATATAAAAAGGCGCAGGCGGAAAACGTGACAGAAGAAGATATTATGTCTATGGTCAATGAAGGGCAGGAACAGGGCGTACTGGAATCCAGCGAAGCGGAGATGATCACGAATATTTTTGAGTTCGATGACAAAGAAGCCAGTGATATCATGACGCATCGAAAGAATATCGTGGCTCTGGACGGCTCTATGACAGTGAGGGATGCGGCACAGTTTGTGTTAAAGGAAGCGAATAATTCCCGTTTCCCGGTTTATGGTGAGGATCTGGATGATATCATCGGAACAGTTCATATGCGTGATGTATTGATTCATGCTGAGAATGAAGATGAGGCTGACAAGCCGATTTCTGAAGTTCCGGGTATTTTGCGCAGTGCGTATTTTATCCCGGAAACCCGCAATATCAATTCTTTGTTTAAGGAGATGCAGTCTCAGAAAATTCACATGGAGATTGTGATCGATGAATATGGTCAGACTACTGGTATTGTTACGATGGAGGATATTCTGGAAGAAATCGTGGGCAATATTTTAGATGAGTATGATGTGGATGAGCAGTTCATCACCCGTTCCGGCGATACATGGACGATGAATGGAATGACACCGCTGGAAGAAGTACAGGATGAGCTGAAGATTGAATTTCCGGAAGAAGACTTGAACAACTATGATACGATCAATGGTCTTCTTATTTCAAAGCTGGATCGTATTCCGAAAGAAGGAGAGCAGCCGGAGGTGCGTTATCTTGGTTATCTGTTTGCAGTTGCAAAAGTGGCAAACAAGATGATACATACCGTTCATGTAACCCCGCTTCCAAAAGAAGAAGCGGAGCAGACAGACGATGACGGAGAGAACGATAAGAAAGACTGAACTTTTCCTGCTCATGAAGAAATGCTTGCCATCAGCCGGGAATGGTGCTAGAATAGATGCGGTATTTTGAAGAAAGGAAATTTGCTTTGACAGATTTCTGTATAAAAAGGACGAAAAGAGAAAAAGATAAGGAGTTGTAATTTATGTCAGGACATTCCAAGTTTGCGAATATCAAGCACAAAAAGGAGAAAAATGATGCAGCGAAAGGCAAAATCTTTACCGTTATCGGTCGTGAGATTGCAGTAGCCGTAAAAGAAGGTGGTCCGGACCCTGCCAACAACAGTAAGCTGCGTGATGTTATTGCAAAAGCAAAAGCGAACAACATGCCGAATGATACCATAGACCGCGGTATTAAGAAAGCAGCAGGAGATGCAAATGCAGTCAACTGGGAAGAGCTGACTTATGAAGGATATGGACCGAACGGAGTTGCGATTATTGTTAGCACTCTGACAGATAACAAGAACCGTACTGCAGCCAATGTAAGAAGTGCATTTACCAAAGGAAATGGTAATGTTGGTGCACAGGGAAGCGTTTCCTTTATGTTCGATAAAAAAGGTCAGATCATTATTGACAAGGAAGAGTGCGAAATGGATGCTGATGAGCTGATGATGATCGCTCTGGATGCAGGTGCAGAAGATTTTGCAGAGGAAGAAGATAGTTATGAAGTGATTACTGATCCGGACGATTTCTCCACAGTACGTGAGACTCTGGAGAAGGAAGGCATCCCGATGATGGAAGCAGATGTTACCATGATTCCGCAGACCTGGGTTGAGCTGACCGACGAGGATGATATCAAACGCATGAATCGTATTCTGGATCTGTTGGATGCAGATGATGATGTGCAGAACGTTTATCATAACTGGGATGAATAAT
>JBJEIZ010000013.1:0-3819 GCA_051877535.1 Brotaphodocola sp. | reverse complement strand
CAGCAGCCTATTTGGCTGTTATTGTTTCAATAAAAGACTTGCTGTTTTTGTAAGGAAACGTGTACAATAAGGGCATGGTTGGTAATGCGTGACATGAAATGATGCGCAAAGAGAAGAACGGGGGTTGATTATGAAACTGGTCATTCAATATATACGGCGCCATATTGTTGCATTTTTAGCGGGCATCTTATGTTTGAGTATCGAGGCTGCTGCGGATCTGATGCAGCCGACCTTCATGGCTTATATCGTGGATCGCGGTGTGAAACAGGCAGATGTGAGAAAGATTCTGCATTATGGCATGATTATGCTCGGAATTGCATTTCTAGGTGCCGCAGGTGTTATTTTGCGTAATTATTTTTCCAGTTATGTTTCCAGAATTGTTGGAAAAGAAATGCGAAGCGACCTGTACCGCAAAGTTCAAACCTTGTCCTTTGAGAACATTGACCGGCTTCAGACGGGGATGATCATCACTCGGATCACCAACGATGTAACCCAGATTCAGGATTTTGTAAACAGCAGTATGCGCATGATGTTTAAGACACCGATCACCTGTGCAGGTGCGGTACTGCTTATCATGATTCAGATGCCGGAACAGATTCCGCTGATGCTTTGTGTCATGTGCGGCACGATCAGTTTTATCGTAATGAATATGCGCGTAGGATATCCGAAATTTGGAAATATGCAGAAAAAGCTGGATCGCTTAAATATTGTCAGCAGGGAGTTTTTGTCTTCGGTTCGTGTGGTAAAAGCATTTCAGGCGGAAGAACAGGAACGGGATAAATTTTATGAAGCATCGGAAGCATTTTCGTCTGCCGGTATTGCTGCCAATCGAGTGATCGCAGTCTTTTCCCCATTGACGAATCTGACGATCAATCTGGGAATTGTGATCATGATCTGGACTGCGGGTATGAAAGAACTCAATGGAATCGGAAGGCTGATGGCGTGTGTGAACTATATGACGCAAATCGTGCTTTCCATGACGATGATGTTTAAAATTTTAAATACGGCTGTACGCGCGGAAGCATCGGCAAACAGGATCCAGGAGATTTTTGATGAAGTTCCGGCACAGTGCGCGGGGACGGAGAGGGCGAACATGGATGGCGCAGCTGTCCCTGCCGTTTCCTTTGAACATGTATCGTTTTGCTACGCAGGAGCAGGTCAGGAATCCCTGACAGACCTTCATTTTTCTGTCAGAAAAGGGGAAACCATTGGTATCATCGGACCCACTGGTTCTGGTAAAACAACGCTGATCAATCTGATTTCCCGGTTTTACGATGCAACAAAGGGGCGTGTACTGGTTGAGGGACAAGATGTGACTCAGATTGAGGAAACGATGCTTCGTGAAAAGATTGCAGTGGTGCAGCAGAAGGCGCTTCTTTTTACGGGAACCATCGAGGAAAACCTGCGTTGGGGAAAGAAAAATGCTACAGAAGAAGAGATGGAGAAGGCAGCAAAGATTGCCTGCGCAGATGGATTTATTCACGATACAAAAGATGGTTATCAGACGCTTTTAGGACAAGGTGGTGTGAACCTTTCCGGAGGTCAGAAACAGCGTCTGACGCTGGCAAGGGCTTTGTTAAAACATTCAGAAATATTGATTCTGGATGACTGTACCAGTGCCCTGGATGCGGAAACCGAACGGAAGGTATTGAACGGTTTGCGGAAAAAAAGTGAAGGAATGACCGTGTTTCTCATCAGCCAGCGTGTTTCCACGGTGATGAAATCGGATCGGATTTTATGTCTGGAAAATGGATGCGTGCAGGGATTTGGCACCCATCAGGAACTGATGGAAACGTGTGGAACTTATCAGGATTTTTATCGATCACAGATTGGAGCGTAGTAGTATGAGCGGTAAAACAATGGGGGTGCCGCCGTCGGTACAAACGGGCGGTATGGGACATGCGATGATGCGGGGAAAACCCGTGGTAAAACCCAAAAATATGAAAGGAACGCTGCACAGACTTTGGGACATGACGGCGGGAAGACGGGTCGGATTCATCGGGATTCTGGTGTTGTCAGCCATGACTTCCGGAGCCGGTGTTCTTTCTCCTGCCGTGATCGGAGCCGGGATAACAGCAATCGATCACCGGGAGCCGGCAGTCGTGATCGCACTGATTCTTTTTGCGTTGTATGCAGGGGATGCCCTGGTGCGTTTTCTGCAGCAGTTTTTTATGGCATCGCTGGCACAAGGGATCATCTGCCATATCCGAAAATCCTTATTTGATGCCATGTTAAAGCTGCCGCTTTCCTTTTTTGACCGGCACCGTTATGGGGAATTGATGAGCCGCCTGACAAATGATGTGGACAATATCAGTACGACGATTTCCAATTCCCTGTCGGTTCTTTTGACACAGATATTTTCGATTATCGGAATTTTGTGCATGATGCTCTGGCTGAGCCCTCCATTGGCATTGGTTGCACTTGGAAGTGTCAGTGTGGTGCTGATCGTCACAAATATCGTAACAAAACGGACGAGAAAACTATACTCTGCGCAGCAGAAAATATTGGGAAAGCTAAATGGCCATATAGAAGAAAGCATTTCGGGATTTCATGTGGTCCGCTCTTTTGGAATGGAGCAGGAAATGACGGAAGAGTTTGAAGCCTATAATGAAGAACTTCGGAAAGTTTCGACACATGCGCTGATCTGGTCAGGATATCTGATGCCGATCATGAATGTCATTAACAATTTAAATTACATTATTTTAGCAGTCATCAGCGGAATCATGGTCGTCCATAACAAGATTGAGATTGGCATGATTACAAGCTTTCTCTTATATGCGAAAAGGTTTTCCAGACCATTTATCGAGATTGCGAACGTGTATAATAATTTTCAGACCGCAGTAGCAGGAGCAGAACGTATTTTTGAGATTATGGATGAAGAGCAGGAGCCGGAAGATGCAGCGGATGCGTTGTCTGCGCAGGCGGTACGCGGTGATATTGAACTGAAAGATGTGGTATTTGGATATCTGCCGGATACCCCGGTTTTGAAGGGAATATCGCTGACGATTCCGGCAGGCACCAGAACTGCGATTGTCGGAACTACGGGAGCAGGAAAGACGACCATCATCAATCTTCTGACCCGATTCTATGATGTGAATGAAGGAAGTATTCTGCTGGACGGACATGATCTGAGAACGTACCGGATGCGGGATCTGCGCCGGTATTTTGGTGTCGTTCTTCAGGATACGGCTTTATTTGCGGAGTCTGTAAAAGAGAATATTGCCTGCGGACGACCGGATGCGACGATGGAGCAAATCGTGGCAGCAGCAGAAATCGCAGGGGCGGATGGATTTATCCGAAGATTGCCGCAGGGATATGATACCATATTGGTACAGAGTGGTCAGGAACTGAGCCAGGGAGAACGTCAGCTGATTACCATTGCACGCGCGGTGCTGGCGGATGCACCGATTTTGATTCTGGATGAAGCAACCAGCTCGGTTGATACGATGACGGAGCAGAAGATCCGCCATGCCATGCTGCAGATTACAAAAGGAAGAACTTCGTTTATCATTGCACATCGCCTCTCCACAATCCGTGATTCGGATATGATCGTGCTGCTGGAAGACGGGCAGATTGCGGAGCAGGGAACGCATGAGGAATTGATGGCAGAGAACGGACGTTATGCGGCAATGTACAGGACACAGATGGGCATGGGATGAGGATTGCCTGATCAAGAAAAATGGGTGACATTACTGCTCGGGAATGTACATAGATTCGTAAGAAATATGCGGTTGACGCATCGTTTGGAGTAGGGGTACAATAAAGAAACTGATGGAGCAGGATTCGTTCTATCAGAATATGGATGAAGGACAATATGCT
>JBJEIZ010000012.1:0-20517 GCA_051877535.1 Brotaphodocola sp. | reverse complement strand
GAGATAAAGAAAAAACACGGCAGATGCAGCCTGCCGTGTCGGATCGCTGATACTATGAAATGATGTTGGGGGCAAAAGGTCTTTTGACCCCTCTGATACCGAATTGCTCCGTGCTTTGCACTCCTGCAAGCAAGCTTGCGTCAGATTTCTGACCTTTTGACCCTGGTATCATGAAATTATTTGCTGAATTTTTCTTCGCAATACATGCATCGATAGGTTTCGGTTTTTTCATCTGCCAGATAAAAGATATGAGGCAGTTCCTGTTCGATGGAGGTTATGCAGCGGGGGTTCTTGCATTTGATTACGTTGGTAATCTTTTTCGGCAGCTTCAGGGTCTTTTTCTCTACAATGGTAGAATCCTTGATGATATTGACGGTAATGTTGTGATCGATGTAACCCAGTACCTGCAGGTCCAGTTTATCTAAGTGACCGTCAATTTTAATAATGTCTTTGCGGCCCATCTTGTTGCTGCGCGCATTTTTGATGATCGCAACCTCACATTCCAGTTTATCGAGTCCCAGGTTGTAGTAAATGTCCAGACTTCTGCCTGCTTCGATGTGGTCTAAAACGATGCCTTCTTTTAATCCGCTGATATTTAACATGGTTTCTCCACCTCCAGTAATGTCATGATCAGGGCCATACGGACGTATACGCCGTACTGAACCTGTTTGAAATAGGCTGCTCTCGGGTCACTGTCCACTTCTACAGAAATTTCATTCACACGCGGGAGCGGATGAAGGACAAACATGGTATCCTTGGCCAGTTTCATTTTCTTCTTGTCCAGAATATAGCTGTCTTTCAGGCGGATGTAATCTTCTTCATTGAAGAAACGTTCACGCTGAACACGGGTCATGTAAAGAATATCCAGTTCCGGCATCGCTTCATCCAAATTGTTTACTTCTTTGAATTCAATACCGTTTGCTCTCAGAACGTCCTCGCGGATGTAGCTTGGAATACGCAGTTCTTCTGGAGAAATGAGAACAAAACGGATACCGGAATAGCGGACCATGGCTGTGATCAAGGAGTGTACGGTACGTCCGAATTTCAGGTCACCGCATAAACCGATGGTCAAGTTGTTCAAACGACCGGTTAAAGATCGGATGGTAAGCAGATCCGTCAAAGTCTGGGTTGGATGCTGATGTCCTCCGTCTCCTGCGTTGATCACCGGAATGTTGGAAGCCATGGAAGCGACCAGTGCAGAACCCTCTTTCGGATGGCGCATAGCAGCTATATCGGCATAACAGGAGATGGTGCGGATGGTATCTGCAACGCTTTCTCCCTTTGCTGCAGAACTGGAATTAGCTGAAGAAAAACCAAGTACACTGCCGCCGAGACTTAACATAGCAGATTCAAAGCTAAGTCTGGTTCTTGTACTTGGTTCATAAAATAAAGTAGCTAATTTCTTGCCATCGCATACATGTGCGTATTTTGGAAGATTATGCTCAATATCAGATGCAAGATCAAGCAGCTGATCGATCTCTTCCACAGAAAAATCCAATGGGTTTAACATGTGTCTCATAGCATTCTCCTTTAAAATCATTAGTGTTCATGTTCGGGAATATTATAGCTGATTCTGGTCCATATTACCAGTCCTTTTTATAAATTTATATGTGCAAATGGGATGAGATGAGTCACATTGGAATGCAGGGATCAGAAAAGCCCCACAAATACGGCATGGCTTTGTGGAGCTTTGTACTTACCTGTATTTATTTTTTATAACCACATTTCGGACATACACCTTTTTCGTTCAGTGCAATGCCGCACAGCGGACAGCGGTCGATCTGTCTGGTCGGTTTGTATTCTTCGGATGCCGCATTCACACCGCTGGTGAATGTGAGCTTGGCAATGTTTAATTTATCCTTCAGAAGATCATATACGATTTTGATCATGCCTTCTACAGTCATGGTCTCTTTTGTGACAACCAGACGGCATTCTGGATAAGCAGTAGCTAATTCGGTCTGGAAAGCCGGTCCCTTCATCTTGTTGGTCGGTGCGCCGTTGCGAATACCCTGTGCTTCATATACATTCAGGATTGCCGGGAGCAGCGGATCGTCTTCTCTCAAAATCAGTGCGTGGTCAAAATTCTTTAAAACTTCCCAGGCGGTTTTCTGAATTTCATTACATGGAAAAACCATATTAACGCCAGGCTCTACAGTATCCTCGACTTCAATGGTCAGAACACCGGTGTGTCCATGCAAATACTGAGCTTCCCCCTTAAATCCGTAAAATCTGTGGGCATACTGCAAGTCCAATGTTGTGATACTTCTCATAAGATTCCCTCCTTATACATTACATTTATAAATCTGCGGAAAATCTCCTGCGTTCCGCATACGCACAAAAGAATAGAGCATTCCGTTCCCCGGCGGTCAACATGGGTTAATCTTTACATTGAGGGCAGATACCGGTAAAAATGATATCATGTCCGGTGAAAGAGAAACCGTGGGTATCCCGGATTTTCTTTTCCAAATCGGAAATATACTCCATATCCACATCAAACAAACGACCACATTTTTCGCAGCGAATGTGATAATGTTTACGACACCAGCTTTCAAAACAGTCGGCACCATTGGGAACTTCAATCTTACGAATCTTTTCCATTTTTACTAAACGATTCAGGTTTCGATATACCGTTGCCCGGCTGATATGGGGATATTTTTTAACAACAGCATCATAAATTTCATCTGCAGTTACATGCCCCTTCAGTTGATTGACGGTTTCCAAAACCAACGAACATTGTATTGTGTTTCTTTTGATCATGCTATCAAATCCAAATCATAATTTATCTTTAATGATATAATATATTATTAAGAATAAAATGTCAATAGAAATTGGTTGTAATTGAAACAGATTTGTAAGGAAAACGTTATAGGAATATAGGGAAGAATGGTGTATACTGAGGGCATGGAAGAAAAACGTGAAGCAGTAATCCAGGTGAAAGACCTGTACAAGATTTATCGCGTGGGAACGAACAAGATCCGCGCGCTGGATGGGGTGGATTTTACGATAGACTGCGGCGAATTTTGTGCGATCGTCGGTCCATCCGGCTCAGGAAAGTCCACACTGTTAAATATGCTGGCGGGATTGGAGAAACCGACGAAAGGTGAGATCATCATCGCGGGAAAGCATATAGAACATATGACGGAGAATCAGCTTGTGGCATTCCGCAGAGCGCATGTGGGATTTATTTTTCAATCGTATAACCTGCTCCAGACCTTGAATGCGGTTGAAAATGTGGCGCTCCCTCTGTCCTTTCGCGGTGTGCCGAAGAAAATACGCAATGCGAAGGCAGAGAAGTATTTACAGCTGGTTGGTTTGGAAAAATATAAAAAGCACATGCCGAATGAGATGTCCGGCGGTCAGCAGCAGCGCGTGGGGATCGCCCGCGCACTGGCGGTGAATCCGAAGATTATTTTTGCAGATGAACCGACAGGCAATCTGGATTCGAAAACAACGATGGAGGTATTGAAGCTGATGCGTCAGATCGTGCGGGAACAGAACCAGACTTTGATCATGGTCACGCATGATAATCATCTGGCATCTTTTGCAGACCGACAGTTTCACATCGTGGATGGAAAAATTGTAAAGATAGAAGAACAGAAGCATGGGGATATAGAGTTATGAAAATGATCAGGCGTTTGATTGGGGTTTTTCTTGCAGTTTTGATGTTTGCGGCGGTGCTTCCGTCCGCGGCGTTTTGCTCGGAAGTGACGATTGTTTCTGATAAAATCGCGAGAGGAAAAACAGGAAAAAGTGTGTCGATATCCTTTGAGGTCAAGAATAATACGGGACATGATATCGAGAATCTTGCTGTCGGATTTGATACGAGCGGCGGTGAAATCTGGGATGAAGATGAAGAAGACCGGGAGTACGGTTATGCCTTCCCGTTTGAGGTCACAGGTTCGCTGCATGATACGGAGAACCCGAAGAAAGCAGGAAAACTTGGCAAGGGAGATACAAAAAAGGTATCGATCAGCGGCTATGTGCGTCGTGATCTGAATGAAGGCTACTATAAAGTGCCGGTCGTTGTGATGGAAGGAGATGACGGAAGCTGGAACTGGCTGGGAGCAGAAGATCTGAAGCTTTGGGTTACCAGATCCAGCAGCACGGATGATGATGACGATGATGAAATCAAGTCGTATGATTTTGTCGTGGGCGAGGGGCAGAGCACACCGGTTGGAAGGTATCCTCAGGTCTGCAATTTTTCAATCAATCTGCGCAACAATAGTGCAGGAAATGTATATAATGTCAAAGCAAGCATTGTGCCGGACGCGGATACAGATAAGTTTCCCTTTGAAATCAATGATGTGAATTATGACCGGATGTTTGAAAAAATCGGAATCGACGAAACCGTGTCTCTGGACTATAGTTTTGCGGTAAGGGAAAAGGCATACAGCGGATATTATCTGGTACCGCTGAATATTTATTATTCGGACAGTTCCACAGGAGAGGAACTGACTATGTTTGAAACCTCATTTTATGTGCACATATTCAATAAGGACCGGGAAGATGAATTGGGTGATTTTAATGAGTACGACCGTGAGAAGGCACGTATAATCGTTGATGGATTTTTTACTGATCCGGAAACCATCATTGCCGGCGATGAGTTTGAATTGGTTCTGAATATGAAAAATGCATCGAACAGCATATCAGCAACGAATATTTTGTTTTCCATGGAATCGGAAAAGGTGTCGGACAGTGCGGTATTTACGACGGAATCCGGATCTTCATCCGTGGCGGTGGACGCGATGAAACCGGGAGAAACGAAAGAAATTCGAATGCGTCTCAGCTCCAAACCGGGCGTGGATCAGCGCTCTTACGGACTGACGGTCAAAGCAAAATACGACAGCCCGGAATTTAAGAACGCGGAAGAAAATATTACGGTAGATATTCCGGTACGTCAGATTGCGCGGCTGAATACGGGAACATTTGAGATCATGCCGTCTTCCATCAACGTAGGGGAAGAGGCAAATGTCATGTTTCCGATTAATAACACGGGAAAGGTGATTCTTTATAATGTGATGGTTCGGTTTGAGGCAGATTCTGTGCAGACAGCGGAAACCTATGTGGGCAATATTAAACCCGGAGAAAGCGGAAACGTGGACTGTATGCTGATCGGAACGGCACCGACGATGGATGATGGAAGTGTGAAGGTTTTGATCAGTTATGAAGATGAAAATGGGACGATTTCCAGCGAAGAAAAGTCTTTGATTCTGTTTGTTTCGGAAGAAATGACGGACATGGATGAGATGAACATGGAAGATTTTCCTGATGATCCGGCAGAAACTGCAGGGTTTGTAGAACGTCATCCGAAGATGCTGCTCCTGGCGGCGGCGGTCGTGATCCTGTTGCTTGCAGGTGTGATCGTGGTTCTGGTCATGAAAGAGAACAGGAGAAAAAAGGCACTGGAGACGGATCTGATGGACGATGAGGAATAAAGCATGAAATGGATTGATCTGCTCGTTATGAGCCTGAATAGTTTGAGACGAAGAAAACTGAGGACCGCTTTGACGGTCCTTGGTGTTATCATCGGAACGGCATCGATCGTTGTCATGGTTTCATTGGGAATCGGTCTGAAAGAATTGAATCGGGAATTGATCGAGTCTTATGGAAGCCTGACGGCGATTGAAGTGTCCAGTGAATATTACTGGGGGAACTCGGACGGTGATGATACGCTCTTTCTGACGGATGACAGTACTGCGGATATGAAACGGATTCCCAATGTGACCAGCGTATATCCAATGTTGGGAATCAACGTCCTGATGAAGCAGGGACGTTATCAGTCCCAGGTTACAGTCAAAGGCGTGCCGAGAGCATATCTGGAGCAGATTCCGCTTGGACAGGGCGAATTGCCGCCTGTGGGAGACAAGGAGCTGAAGCTGATCTACGGTAATTCTGTGATCCAGTGGTTTGGTGATGAAAAAGGCTATAATGATTACTGGACGACAGGCGAACTGCCGGATGTGGACTTTATGGGGCGTCCTATGTTTGTGATTTTTGATACAGATGCCTACTATCAGTCCAGAAGCGGAGATTCTTCGGTGAAGGCCCCGAAAAAATATCTGATCCAGGCGGCAGGGGTGGTAGAAGGCGATGTGAACACTTACAGCGATTATTCCCATTCCGTGTATGCAGATCTGGAACTGCTAAAAGCTCAGGTGAAAAAGATTTTTAAGAAAAATCCGATTCCGGGACAGCCAACGATGAAAAACGGCAAACCATACCGCTATTTTATTTATGATACCTGTATTGTCAACGTGGATGCAGTGGAGCATGTGGAGGATGTGCAAAAGCAGCTTACCGATATGGGATACCGGGCTTACAGCCGTGCAGACTGGATGGAGCAGTCAGAAAAGCAGTCTAAGATGATTCAGGCTGTACTCGGCGGCATTGGTGCTGTATCTTTGCTGGTTGCGGCAATCGGCATTGCCAATACCATGATGATGTCCATTTATGAGCGCACGAAGGAAATCGGCATCATGAAAGTCCTGGGCTGTGACATGGGGGCGATCCGCAATATGTTTTTGCTGGAATCCGGATTTATTGGATTTCTGGGCGGAGCGGCAGGTCTGCTGATCAGCTGCGGCATTTCTTTTGTCATGAATCGATTTTTGTCAATCGGACAGATGATGACTGGAATGACTGGTGATATCTCCAGGATTCCGCTTTGGCTGGCAGGAGTGTCTGTTGTGTTTGCTGTTTTGGTGGGAATGGCAGCTGGTTTTTTCCCTGCGCTTCGGGCAATGCGGCTCAGTCCGCTGGCGGCGATCCGCAATGAATAGGGAAATGTTTATAAGTGATTATAATAAGAAATACTAAATAAAAGACTTGCAATTATTAGAAATATCAATTATTATAAAACTAAGAAACGTGCAACTGGCGGAATAAAGTGGGCAACCACATGGGAGCACGTTAGATGCAGAATGTCGACCGCCTGGGCATCAGATCATTTGGAATGCAAGGAGGATAAGAAATGAAAATGTTATCTCTGGAACAGGAACTGAAAAGCAATGCATATCCGGGAAGAGGAATCGTGATTGGCAAGACTCCGGATGGAAAGAAAGCGGTAACTGCATATTTCATTATGGGAAGAAGCGCCAACAGCAGAAACCGTGTATTTGTAGAAGAGGGTGCAGGTATCCGTACCGAAGCATTTGACCCGTCCAGGATGGAGGACCCAAGTCTGATCATTTATGCGCCGGTCCGCGTTCTGGGCAACAAGACGATCGTCACCAACGGCGACCAGACCGACACAATCTATGAGGGCATGGACAGACAGATGACTTTTGAGCAGTCTCTGCGTTCCCGTGAATTTGAACCGGATGATCCAAATTATACCCCTCGTATTTCCGGTATTATGCATATCGAAAACGGAAGATACAATTATGCAATGTCTATCTTAAAGAGCAACAACGGCAATCCGGATGCTTGCAACCGTTACACGTTTGCTTATGAGAACCCGGTGGCAGGAGAGGGACATTTCATTCACACCTATATGCAGGACGGCAATCCGCTTCCGAGTTTTGAAGGCGAGCCGAAGCTGGTAGATATCATGGATGACATGGATGCATTTACCGACATGGTATGGAACAGCTTAAACGAGGACAATAAAGTTTCCCTGTTTGTTCGCTATATTGATATTGAGACAGGTGCTTACGAGACGAAGATCATCAATAAGAATGCGTAATGTCCGAAGCCATGCAGATCTGTGATAGTGTGTATAGGTGTATAGATAGAAAGGATACGACCATGAACGAGATGGAATTAAAATATGGATGCAACCCGAATCAGAAACCGGCAAGAATTTTTATGAGCAATGATGCTGAACTCCCGATCAAAGTACTGAGCGGCAGACCGGGCTATATTAACCTGCTGGATGCTTTTAACGGCTGGCAGCTGGTACGCGAGTTAAAAAAGGCAACCGGACTTCCGGCAGCTACCTCTTTTAAACACGTTTCCCCTGCAGGAGCAGCAGTAGGTCTTCCGTTGGATGAAACTCTGGCTAAGATTTACTGGGTAGACGACATGGGTGAACTGTCTCCGCTGGCAAGTGCATACGCAAGAGCGAGAGGCGCAGACCGTATGTCTTCCTTTGGTGATTTCATTTCTTTGTCTGACGTATGTGATGTAGATACTGCAAAGCTGATCAAGAGAGAGGTTTCCGACGGTGTGATCGCACCGGGATATGAGCCGGAAGCATTGGAAATTCTGAAAGCAAAAAAGAATGGAAATTACTGTGTGATCGAAATTGATGAAAATTACATTCCGGAGCCGATCGAGCGCAAACAGGTATTTGGCGTTACTTTTGAGCAGGGAAGAAATAACCTGGATATCAATGCAGAAATGCTGAATAACGTTGTAACTGAGAATAAGGAAATTCCGGATCTGGCAAAGATCGATCTGGTGATTTCTCTGATTACTCTGAAATATACACAGTCTAATTCTGTTTGCTACGCAAAAGGAGGACAGGCAATTGGTATCGGTGCCGGACAGCAGTCTCGTGTACACTGTACCAGACTGGCTGGTCAGAAGGCAGATAACTGGTTCCTTCGTCAGGCTCCCCAGGTACTGAATCTGCAGTTCGTAGACGGCATCAAACGTGCAGACCGTGATAATGCGATTGACGTTTACATCGGAGACGAGTACATGGATGTTCTGGCTGACGGCGTATGGGAAAAGACCTTCAAGGTAAAACCGCCGGTATTTACCAAAGAAGAAAAACGCGCATGGCTCGATCAGATGACGGAGGTTGCTCTTGGATCGGATGCATTCTTCCCGTTTGGTGACAACATTGAGCGTGCCTATAAGAGCGGTGTGAAATACATTGCGCAGCCGGGCGGTTCCGTTCGTGATGACAATGTAATCGAAACCTGCAATAAATACGGAATGGCGATGGCATTTACCGGAATTCGTCTGTTCCATCACTAATACCTGAGTATCATCGTTTGGAAAACGCGGAGGACTGAGCAGAGTCTTCCGCGTTTTTTAAACCTTAATATTTCATAAAATTGTCTGAAAAACATTGCAAAAGTCAGAAAGAAACGATAAGATATACATTGCAGTGCTAACAGATTTTTCACAAAGAAATATAGAGAAGGAAAGGACGGTGTGATTATGAATCAGTCCCCGTTTGATGGACAGAATCCGTTTGAGGATATTCTGCAGAAAATCAGAGATCTGGATAAGCAGAATGCAGCGCAGCAGGAATCTCAGCAGGAAAAACCACCGAAAAAGGAGCCGGAAAAGTTTGATTCGAATGGAAGACCGATGAAGAAAAAACGAAGCTTTCAGGGCGCCGGAATCGTGTTGCTGGTGATGGTTCTGGCTTTTGGAGCCATGAACTGTTATTACGTTTTAGATGAGGAAAATTATGCGGTCGTGACCACACTTGGCAGTGCAAAAGCAGAGTCTCAGGCAGGTCTGCATTTTAAAATTCCGTTTATTCAGAACATCCGGAAAGTGTCCAAGGGCATCAAAGGAATGCCGATCGGATATGTGATGGAGACGGGAGAATCGGTGGATGAAGAATCCATCATGATCACCAAGGATTTTAACTTTGTCAATACGGATTTTTATCTGGAATATATGGTTAATGATCCGGTTAAATATCTGTATTCGTCGGTGGATCCGGAAGCAACGCTGAAGATGCTGGCACAGTCTTATATTCGTGATACCGTCGGTATTTACAATGTAGATGATGTGATTACTACGGGAAAGGCGGTCATCCAGTCAGAAATCAAAGAAAAACTGACAAACCGTATGATTGAGGAAGACATCGGTCTTTCTGTTGTAAATATTACTATTCAGGATGCGTTTCCTCCGACGACGGAGGTCATGAACGCATTTAAAAACGTAGAAAATGCGAAGCAGGGCAAGGAAACAGCCATCAACAATGCAAATAAAGACCGTAATGAAAAAATTCCGCAGGCAGAGGCGGAATGTGATCAGATTATCAAGAATGCGGAGGCAGAGAAGGAAGCCCGCATTAACGAAGCGCAGGGACAGGTTGCCCGCTTTGAGCAGATGTATGCGGAGTATAGCAAATATCCGTTGATTACCAAGCAGCGGATGTTCTATGAGACGATGGAAGAACTGCTTCCAACGATGAAGGTTTATATTGTGGATGAGAATGGAACGCAGAAAATGCTTCCGTTAGATAGCTTTACGCAGACGATGCAGCAGGCGGCAGCACAAAGTCCCGCTGCTCAGGCAGAGACGAACGGGGAGGTGGCGCAGGAATGAAAAAAATATTAAAAAGTTTTAGCGGGCTGATCGTGATTGCCTTGGCTGTGTTGCTGGGTTCCTCGATTGTTATTACATATCCGAACGAGTATAAATTGATTCGCCAGTTTGGTGAAATTGTTCAGGTTGTGGAGACACCGGGCGTATCGCTGAAGGTACCGTTTATCCAGACCAGTGATTCAGTTCCGAAAGCTCTCCAGATTTACGATATTCCCAAATCGGATGTTATTACAAAAGATAAGAAAAGTATGATCGCAGATGCATTTGTACTCTGGAAAATTTCGGATCCGATTTTGTTTACCCGTCATTTGAATGGTCAGGTGGCACAGGCACAGTCCCGCATTTCCGCATCGGTATTCTCTTCCATGAAGTCTGTCATTTCCAATATGGACCAGGCAGAGATTATTGAGAACCGCGACGGAAAGCTGGCATTGGATATTAAGGAAAATATCGGCAGTTCTCTGGACGGATACGGCATTACAGTTCTGGCTGTTGAGACCAAATCTCTGGATATGCCGGATGATAACAAGCAGTCGGTTTATGACCGCATGATCTCTGAACGAAATAATATTGCCGCATCCTATACTGCACAGGGAAATTCTTCTGCGCAGAAGATTAAAAACGATACGACAAAAGAAGTTTCTGTGATGAAATCCGAGGCAAAGGCAGAAGCGGAAAAGGTCAAAGCGGAAGGTGAAGCACAGTATATGCAGATCCTCTCAAATGCATATAATGACGCTAGCAAGGCTGATTTTTACAATTTTGTGCGTTCTCTGGATGCTGCAAAAGCGGCATTAAAGAGCGGAAATAACACCTTGATTTTAGATAAAAGTTCGCCGATGGCGCAGATTTTTTATGGATATTGATGGAGGCAGCTTATGAGTAAGATTTATACATCTGTGGAGCAGCTGATCGGGAAAACTCCTCTTTTGGAATTAACCAATCTGGAAAAAAAGCTGGGACTGGAAGCCAAAATTCTGGCAAAACTTGAGTTCTTTAACCCAGGCGGTTCTGCAAAGGATCGTGTGGCAAAACATATGATCGAGGATGCCGAAGAAAATGGAACATTAAAAGCGGATTCCGTGATTATTGAGCCGACGTCCGGAAACACGGGAATTGGTCTGGCAGCAGTAGCTGCAGCGAAAGGATATCGCGCGATCATTGTCATGCCGGAAAACATGAGCAACGAAAGAAAACTGCTGATGAAAGCATACGGCGCAGAGCTGGTCCTGACACCGGCTGCAGAAGGGATGAGCGGTGCCATCGCGAAGGCAGAAGAACTGAAAAAAGAGATTCCGGGCAGCGTTGTAGCCGGTCAGTTTGTCAATCCGGCGAATCCGGCAGCACATAGAAAGACCACCGGACCAGAAATCTGGGAAGATACCGATGGTGATGTGGATGTGTTCGTGTGCACGGTAGGAACCGGAGGGACCATTACCGGAACCGGCGCTTATCTGAAAGAGCAGAAACCGGAGATTCAGATTATCGCCGTAGAGCCGGCAGGTTCTCCATTCTTGAGCAAAGGAATTGCAGGACCTCATGCGATCCAGGGAATTGGAGCCGGATTTATCCCGGACGTTTTGGATACCGGTATTTATGATGAAATTATGGTCGTGGAAGATGAAGAAGCCTTTGCGTATGGCCGTGAGATCGCGAGAACGGAGGGTGTACTGGTCGGTATTTCATCTGGTGCAGCACTCTGCGCAGCGGTACAGGCAGCAAAGCGTCCGGAAAATAAAGGAAAGCATATCGTGGTTCTGCTTCCGGATACGGGCGAGCGGTATTTGTCTACGGCGATGTTTGCAGAATAGGTGGTTTCGGATGAAGGTTGAAAGAAAATCAGGACTGGTGCTGGAAGGTGGCGGAATGCGCGGCATCTATACAGCCGGTGTTCTGGATGTATTTATGGAAGAAGGGATCACCTTTGACGGGGTGATCGGAGTATCTGCCGGTGCGATTCATGGAAGTTCTTATTTGTCAGGACAGAAGGGAAGAAGCATTCGCTATTATTCTGCTTATTGCCGTGATTGGAGATTTATGAGTATGCGCAGCCTCCTGCTTACAGGAAATATTGCAGAAGTGCAGTTCTGTTATCATATACTTCCGGATAAACTGGACCCTTATGATTATGAGGCATTTAAAAAGAATCCCACCCGGTTCTATGTGGGATGCAGCAATGTGGAGACAGGAAAGCCGGAATATCTCCCCGTCACAGATATGAAGAAACAGATCGATCGCATACGGGCGTCGGCTTCCCTTCCTCTGGTTTCCAAAATTGTAGAAACTGCAGGAATGAAGCTGTTGGACGGAGGCTGTACAGACAGCATTCCGGTAAAGGCATTTATGAAGATGGGCTATACGGACAATGTGGTGGTGCTGACAAGACATAAAGGTTATAGGAAGAAAAAAGAAGGCGTAGGTCTTACAAAAATCCGTTACAGAAAGTATCCGGATTTTGTCAAAGCGGTGTCAAAGCGTCCGGTTTCATATAACCGCACACTGGATCAGATCGATGAATGGGAGAAAAAAGGAAAGATTTTTGTAATCCGTCCAAGTATTCCTCTGACCATTGGACGTATGGAAGCTAATCCGGATAAACTGCAGCAGGTGTACAGGCTTGGACGAGAAGATGCCCGCAGACAGATGGAAGATTTAAAAAAGTGGATGAAAAACAACGGCAGGGCATATTAAAGATTTCTGCCAGAGAGAGGAGCAAAGCCGCCGTTGGCGGCTTTTTGCTTGTCTTAACCGATTTTTTGTGCGGATATTTAGAATGGAGGATTTATGATCGTTTAACTGAGTTTCTCTTTTTCTCGTTCCGCCATGGCTTTTTTGCTCTCTTCCATGGCAGCAGCGACAGCGTCTCCGGCGATGCGCAGTGCAATTTTCGTGATAAAGAATGCGACCACGAAGGAGATGATAAACATGATGGGCCAGTCGCGGATGCAGGTTTTGATATACATATCGGTTACGCTTGCAAATGGAAGGTAACCTGCGGCAATCGCTGCTTCAATGCCGGCATTATCAAAAATGTTAACAGCAGCCAGGACTAAAGTTGCAGTTGTGTTAAAAAAGAAGGTATTGACAGCGTTTTCTACCAGAATGTGAGGCATGGTTTCCGGTTTGAAATTCATTTTTCGGCAGAGGGACCATGCCCATGGAGTTAACGGAAAAATCATACCGGTGATCGTGATTACTAAAAATGCGGTACCCCAGTTCCTGATGAATAACGGAAGTGTAAAGGTCAGTTGGTCTACCACAATGGCAGACGCAGCCATGACAAAAGAAACACAAATGGCGATGACTGATGAAACAACCATTCCAAAATGACTCATGTAAGCTCTGATTTTCATAAAAGCACATCCTTTCTTATCATTCTCATATCCGCACATTATATATAATGTCATTGTACTTCTCTGTCTGAAATTTAACAAGTAGCCTGTATTACCGGTGTAATGCAGGCTATATTTGTAACATATGCTACAATTGTAATCTGGGATACTGTCCGTTTTTGTCAAATGTGATAAAATAAATATAGAGTAACGAAAGAAAATAGGGAATCGTTACAAGGCAGCGAAACCGCTGTAAGACAGGTATGTATTGGTGAAGCAGATTTCAGGAAACAGGAGGTTTCAGTTTATGAATGAACAGATCAAACAAGTGTCGGTCACGATCAATGGAAAATTATACCGGTTCCTCGTGGGAGATTTTGATGGATGTGTATCTCCGTCGGAGGTGTTATTGGATACTTTGCGTGACAGACTTCATCTGACAGCAGCAAAACGAAGTTGTGAGCGGGGGGTATGTGGATGCTGTACGGTCATTATGGATGGAGATGCGGTGGCATCCTGTATGGTTCTGACCGCAGATTGTGATGGAAAAGAGATCCTGACTCTGGAGGGATTAAGTGACCCGATAACCGGAGAATTGAGTCCGCTTCAGAAAGCTTTTTTGGACAATTCTGCTTTTCAGTGTGGTTTTTGTACTCCTGGTATTATTATGAGTACACAGGCTTTGCTGATGAAAAATCCGCATCCGACCGAGGCAGAATTGACGGAAGCACTTTCCGGCAACTATTGCCGCTGCATCAGTCATTATCAGGTAATCCGCACCGTCATGGGATTTGTAGAAGAAATCAACAAGGAGGCCTAAACGATGTACGAAAAAATGAAAAATCAGGTAAAGGTAAGTGAACATGAATATCGCTATATTGGTAAGCATGCAAACCGTGCAGAAGGCGCCGAACTGATGTCCGGCAAGCGTCAGTTCCTTGATGATATTTTTAAACCCGGTATGCTGATCGTGCGTGTGCTGCGTTCCCCGTATGCCAATGCCCGGATCAAGCATATTGATATTGAAAAAGCAAAAGCAGTTCCGGGAGTCATCGGCGCAGCAACCTACAAAGAAGCACCGGACTGGAAATGCGGTCTTCCGCACCATCGCAGGGTTCTGGATGACCATGTGCGTTTTGTAGGCGATTCTGTGGCATTGGTTGCTGCAGAGACGATCGAAGCGGCGGATGAGGCTTTGGATTTGATTGAGGTGGAGTATGAGGAGCTTCCGTTTGTCCTGGACTGCGAAAAAGCGCTTGAAGAGGACGCACCGCAGTTGTATGAAGAATATCCGGGCAATGAAATTCCAAAAACAACTCCATTTTCGGAGGTTCCGTTTAATCAGATTTTTGTCGGAGACGTAGAGAAAGCATTTGAACAAAGTGCGTATGTCAAAGAAGGGTACATGAAATATGAGAACATGGCACATCCGCTGCCGCCGGAAAGTCCGGGCTGTATTGCAGAGTGGACCAGCGAACATGCCGTAACCGTATGGTATAACGGCGGTGCACCACATTTGCAGAAATTCAATACAGAGGCATCCATTCCGGGTGTGACGGTCCGTGTCATTGCGGTTCAGGCAGGCGGTTCTTATGGGTCGAAACAGCTGATTCCGCATATGATCCTGCAGGCAGTTCTGATGAGCAAGATCACCGGTCGCGCCTGTAAGTTTATTATGGACAGAAATGAGCATTTTTTAAGTTATGAACTGCGCCAGGGAAGCCGTATCCGGGGCAAAGTCGGCATGACAAAAGATGGCATCATCAATGCGATTGAAGGAATGTGGTACACAGATTCCGGTATGTCTTCCACCTATGCACAGGCGATGACGGCAGTAGGTCTGGGCGAGTGTCAGGCATTTCTTGGGAAATGTGAAAACTGGGCACTGGATACGAAACTGGTGGCGACCAACCATTCCTCACAGGCTCCGATTCGCGGTTTTGGCGGACAGGAATGTAAATCTGTACTGGTTCCGATGGTCTGCACTGCAATCCGTGCAGCTAATATGGATCCGCTGGAAGTGTTTAAGAAAAATTTTGTAAAAGACGGAGATCGTTATATCTGGCGTGATAATCTGTGGTGGGATGTTCATTCAGTTGATTATACAAAGGCATTTGAAGAGACAGCAAAAGCATTTGGCTGGAAAGACAAATGGAAAGGATGGGAGAAACCTACGTGGGTAAGCAAAGACGGCCGTTATGCGATCGGTGTCGGCGTTGGTGTTCACGGAAATGCCGATATCGGGGAAGACCCGACGGAAGGTGAGGTGAAGCTTCATCCGTTTGGTTCTGCAACGGTGGAGATCTGTATTGGTGAGACCGGTGGTGCACAGAGACTTGCTGTTCAGAAAATGGTGGCAGAGATTTTGAAATGCCCGATTGACGGTGTTCAGGTCGTTGATGCAGACACGCACGGAACCCGTTACGATGCGGGAATGATCGGTTCCCGCGGTACGATCACGATGGGAACGACTGCTGTTAATGCAGCAAAGAATGCCCGCCGCAAACTATTGGAAATGGCGGCTGAGAAATTACATGTCAATATTGAAGATTTGGATACCGAGGACTTTATGGTATTTCACAAGCATAATCCGGAAATGCGTCTGCCATGGATTGCCATCACCGGCACTCCGGAATGTACTGTCAATGGTACTTACAGCTATAAGCAGAATTTCGACAAGCCGAACTTTGCGCTGTATCTTGCTGAGGTCTGTGTCAATCTCGAAACGGGCGAGGCAAAATTGATCCGCGCGATGGAGGGATCTGATGTAGGACAGATCATTGACCCGATCAACATTCGTATGCAGGCGGAAGGTTCCTTTGGTTCTGCAGGCGGTGATACCGGATTGTTTGAGGAAATGGTCATGGATCCGAAACTGGGACGATTTATGAACGGCAACATGATTGATTATAAATGGCGCACATTCAATAACTTCCCGCAGTTCGACACCGTTCTACTGGAAAGTGAATGGGACACGGAGGCTTTCCATGCAGTCGGATTCGGAGAAATCACACCATCTCCGGCTCCTGCAGCGATCCTGATGGCAGTCAGCAATGCCATTGGTGTGGAAATGACGGAATATCCATGTACGCCGCAGAAAATCTTGAAGGCGATGGGTAAGATTAAGTGAGAGAGGGGATTCCATGAAAAAATTTGGTCATATTTCAGCAAATAGTTATGAGGAAGCAAGTCGGATCGTCCGGGAGGGTAACGGTACGATCGACCCGATTGCAGGCGGTACAGACGCACTTGGAACGTATAAAGACCGAATTCTTCCCACATATCCGGAAGCAGTGGTCAGCCTGAAAAATATTCCTGGGAGCACCTACATCACAGAAGAAGCAGACCGGATTCTCATAGGAGCAGGGACAACTCTGAAAACCATTGCGGACAGTGATGTGGTGAAGGAGAAGGCTAAGGCATTGGCTGAGGCAGCATATTCCGTTGCCTCTCCGCTGATTCGTGCGACAGCTACAATCGGAGGCAATGTGTGTCAGGATGTACGATGCTGGTATTATCGTTATCCAAATAACATTGGAGGACGTCTGGACTGCAGAAGAAAAGGCGGTGATACCTGTTATGCGATTGCCGGAGAGAACCGCTATCATTCTATTTTCGGCGGTATGAGTACCGGAAACTGCTCTTCTTGTCAGCATGCTTGCCCGGCTGGGACGAACATTTCCGCATATATGGCAAAAATCCGTGAAGATGACTGGGATCAGGCGGCAGATGAGTTTATGAAATATAATCCGATGCCGATGATGACAAGCCGCATTTGTCCGCATCTTTGTACCGATTCCTGCAACCAGAATACTTACGGAGAATCGGTTAATATTCCGGCCGTTGAGCGCACGCTGGGTGATTACATTTTAAAGCATAAAGAAAAATTTTATGCTGCGCCGCGTGAGAAAACAGGAAAGAAATGTGCGGTGATCGGTGCCGGTCCGGGAGGTCTGACTGCAGCATATTATCTGCGAAAGGCAGGTCATGAAGTCACAATTTACGATGCACATGAAAAGGCAGGCGGTGTGCTGCGTTATGGCATCCCGCATTATCGTCTTCCGAAAGCAATCGTGGACGAATTCTGCAATGCATTGAGAGAAATCATGGGAATCACGTTTGTGATGAACACTACAGTCGGTGCAGACATTACAGTGGAAGAAATCCGTGCCGGATATGATGCTGTATATTTTGGTACCGGTGCATGGAGCCAGCCGGTTCTTGGATTGGATGGCGAGAACCTGACTCAGTTTGGTTTGAATTTTCTGGAAGAGGTCAATACCTATCTGCAGAAAGCAATCGGTGAGGAGGTACTTGTCTGCGGCGGCGGCAACGTTGCAATGGATGTTGCCTTAACATCAAAACGTTTGGGTGCGAAGCATGTGAAGTTAGTTTGTCTGGAGCAGCGTCACGAGATGACGGCAGATGAAACGGAAATCAAGATGGCTCAAGAAGAGGGCGTTGAGATTTTCAACGGCTGGGGTCTTGGAAGAGTTCTGACTGATGCAGCAGGAAAAGTGACGGGACTGGAAACGAAAAAATGCCTGGCAGTTCGAGATGAGCATGGACGTTTTGCACCGGAATATGATGAAAATGATACCATGACGGTGAAATCAGATTTCATCATTCTGGCAACCGGTCAGAAAGTTGACATTTCCTTCCTGGGTGAAATGCTGGGATCACAGTTAAAGACGGAGCGGGGGCTGATAGATGCCGATATCGAGTCCGGACGAACCAGAGCAGATGGTTATTATGCAGGAGGTGATGCGGTTACCGGACCGAATCTTGCCATTCGTGCCATTCGTGCAGGGCGCGGTGCAGCAGCTTCTATGAATCATGATCTTGACAAAAATGCAGATGAAGCAGCATGTGCCGGAAATGCAGAACAAACTGCGGGCGGCAGCGACCGGTTCCTTCATTTTGATGTGGACGGAGTGGAAGAAAATAAACAGCATAAACTAGAAGAGAAACCGGTGGCAGAACGCACTTTGGCAGGCGAGGACCGGGCTTCTCTGGATATGGAAACTGCCAGAAGTGAAGCAAAACGTTGTCTGAATTGTGGCTGTTATGCAGTAAATCCATCTGATATTACGCCGGTTCTGGTTATGCTGGGGGCAAATGTCAAAACTACAGAACGCGTCATTTCCGCAAAAGAATTATTTACCCAAAAATTGACTGTACAGCAGGTATTACATAAAGGAGAACTGGTCACAGAGATTCAGGTGCCGAAAAGAGCAGGAGAGGCACATTACGATAAACGCCGCGTCCGCGATGCCATTGATTTTGCGATCGTTTCATTGGCAGATCGTTTTGTTGTGGAAAATGGAATCGTAAAAGAAGCAAGTCTGGTATTTGGCGGCGTTGCTCCGGTTCCATACGAACTGCCCAAGGTGGAACAGTTTTTGGTTGGAAAGAAACTGGATGAAACAACGGCGAAAGAAGCGTCTGAGCTGGCATTGTCTGAGGCAGCTCCGATGGGAAGAAATGAGTATAAAGTCTTTATCGCGAAAGATGTGGTCTATGAGGCAGTCTGCCGCGCTGCCGGAATCGTAAAGGAAGAAATTCCGGTGTTGTAAACCAGAAAATCTGCCGTTGGAAGATCTTACAGCATACGAAAGTATGAAAAATCCGCAGCGTGTTTGGGAACCGCTGCGGATTTTTCATATCATCTCATTTATCGATCGAGTTTTGATATTTTTTTAATCGTTCGATGTCACGAATACAATAATAACCGTTGATCTGTTCAATCAGCCCCAGATCTTTCAGCTCTTTGATGGAACGAACTGCCGTGATGCGGTTGACACCCAGCATGCTGGATAAGAGCTGTTGGCTGATTTTTTCTGTAATTAAAATTTTACCATCGTAGAGGACTCCGTAATGCTGCGCAAACACGAGAAACAGGCCGCAGATATTCCACAAAGTATTGTGATTTTTAAACTGGCGGAGCTGCTCCATAGAGGCAAAGAATTTGACGGAGATAGATTCCATGATATCCAGCGCAAGTTCGGAATTGGTGTTCATGGAAGTTAACAAGGTCGGTTTGTCGATTCGGATCACTTCTGTGGGACAGGTGGTCCGAAAGCCGACGGAAACCACCCGGTCAAACAGCAGATTGGACTCTAAAAAGAGTGAATTTTTCCCCTGGAAGTAATAAATGCGTTCTTCCCCGGAAGGCAGGTACTCATATGTAATGACGCGCCCTTTTTTCAGAATATAACAGTACTGAGTGCGTTGACCGGCTTTCACGATCACATGATTTTTGGGAAACGAAATCGGTTCCCCCAGTTTGTCCAGACGGGAGCTGCCGCGTGGAAGGGTGAGGAAATAGGAAAAATCTTCATCCTTCGGGACTGCGGGGGTAATTTTTATACGGGAAACAAAATCTGTCCTTGTCATGTTGCTGCCTCCTGATTGATCGAGCAGTGCGTATACCTTCATTTTGACTTTATTTTAACATTATGACAAGACAGATTGTGTAGTCCAGACTACATAATTAATCCCATTTATCGTCATCCAGACGTTCCGCTTTGGAACCCGGATAGTAAAAATTGTAAACAACCTTGTAAAGTTCTGCCACATCAGCAGTATCGCATACAATTCTGACCCGTTTCGGGTATTGGTGTTCCCGGAAAAAATCCATGATACATTTCTCAAGAATGTGAATGTTCTGGAAGTTGACGGATACTTTTTCTTCAAATGGAATCGCGTCAAAACACAGGATTTCGGCCTGCGCTGCGGCAGCCTCAGTCAGCTTTTCTTTGTAAAAATCAGCCAGGGCAAGACCGGCGGGAAGCGGATTGGAAATGACGTCAGGTTCGGTGTTCTTGCTTTTTTCTATAACTTCTAAACGGATCATAAAAAGACCTCCCGGTAAAATTATCATATTGTTTTATTTTAGCATAGAAAGAAGGGATGGGGCAAGTAGTGAAAGCTACAGGAAGAAAAT
>JBJEIZ010000011.1:0-4040 GCA_051877535.1 Brotaphodocola sp. | reverse complement strand
CTGGCAGAAAAGCTGGCAGGATATCGTGTATTCTAGGAAAGGGGAAATAAATGATGAAAGGAAAAACAAAAGCAGAAGCAGGAAAAAAGAGACGCATAAAAGTATCTCCTGCAAGGAAAATCTTCATGTTTTGCAATGGTGCGGTTATCATACTGTTCATGTTCATATGTCTGATTCCCATTATCAATGTTCTGGCACAGTCGTTCAGCAGTTCCCATGCCATCATGACGAATCAGGTAAAACTTCTTCCGGTGGAATTTACCACATCTGCGTATACATATGTTATGAAGGATTCCAGATTCTGGAACGCTGCGCTGGTATCATTAAAGCGGGTTCTGATCGGGGTTCCTTTTAATATGCTCATGACCATTCTGGCTGCGTATCCCCTGTCAAAGTCGGATCGCATTTTCCGGGCAAGAAAGTATTACTCTGCTTATTTTATATTTCTTATGATTTTTAACGGCGGTCTGATTCCTACTTATTATGTGGTATCAAAACTGGGTCTGATCGATACGATCTGGTCTCTGATTCTTCCCTGCGGTGTTCCGATTTTCAACATTATTCTGATGATGAATTTTTTCCGGGGAATTCCGGAAGCACTGGAGGAATCGGCCATGCTGGAGGGCGCCAGCCAGTGGCAGATCCTGTTTCGGATTTATCTTCCGCTTTCAAAGCCGTCTCTGGCAACCGTAACTCTGTTTTCTCTGATCAATCACTGGAACAGCTGGTTCGACGGGCTGATTTACTCCAATTTTACGGATAATTACCCTCTTCAGTCTTTTCTGCAGACCATGGTTGTGGATATTAATTCTGTACTAAAGAGCGGTGATCTGTCCCAGATTGTAGATATTCTGAGTGTAAACAATACTAATATGAAAGCAGCTCAGATATTTTTATCCATCATACCGCTGATGGTAATTTATCCGTTCTGTCAGAAATATTTTACTTCGGGATTGACTCTGGGAAGTGTGAAAGAATAAAAAAGAAGGAGAAGAATGCAGTGGATGGATATTTGTTTGTCTATTTTACAGGGGAAACGGAATTGGGAGAACAGGTGTATTTTTCGGTCAGCCGGGATGGGCTTCACTGGAAGGATCTGAATGGTGGCAGACCGGTACTGATGTCCGATGTGGGTGAAAAGGGCGTGCGGGATCCGTTTATTCTCAGATCACAGGATACCGGCAGGTATTATATTATTGCTACGGATCTCAGGATGGCCGGCGGCCGTGACTGGGAAGAAGTCCAGATAAATGGAAGCAGGGCGATTGTGGTCTGGGAATCGGAAAATCTGATTGACTGGGGAACCCCCCGTCTGGAAATGGTCGGAATTCCGTCGGCGGGCTGTGTATGGGCTCCGGAGGCAATTTACTGCGAAAAGGAAAACAGTTATCTGGTTTTCTGGGCTTCCAGAGTGAAAGAAACAAACGATACAGAGCCGAAGCACAGAATCTATGCTGCACTTACAAAAGATTTCCGCAGTTTTACAGAACCGGTGAAATATATTGAAAAAGAGAATCATATCATTGATACTACGATCGTCCATGACGGGGAATATTTTTACCGTATTTCAAAGGATGAAACAGAGAAGAACATTATGATTGACAGAGGAAAGGATCTTTTGCACGGACCATTTGAAAAAGTAAACTGCAGTAAACTGGAAGAAATGTACGGAGTAGAAGGTCCGGAAGCGTTTCAGTTTCATGATTCGGGTAAATGGTGTCTTATTGTGGACCGGTTTGCGGCAGGTAAAGGGTATATGCCGCTGGTCTGTGACAATCTGGAGAAAGCTGAATTCCGTCCGGTGGATGAAAATGATTATGACATGGGGAAAAACAGAAAGCGGCACGGTTCTGTTTTGAAAATCGGTGAAGCGGAAATGAACAGGCTGATTGAAAACTACGGAACAGAAGATGGAGAGAAGGAATGAGAAGTAAATACGGATATACAAAAGATTATCTGACAAGGGATGGGGAACCGTGGTTTCCTGTTATGGGAGAATTTCATTTCAGCCGCTATCCGGAACGATACTGGAAAGAATCCATATTTAAAATGAAAGCCGGAGGTGTGGATATTGTGTCCACGTATGTGTTCTGGATTCATCATGAAGAAATAAAAGGAGAATATGATTTTTCGGGACAGAGAAATCTGAGAAAATTTACGGAAACCGTAAAATCATGTGGGATGAAAATGTTTCTTCGTATTGGACCCTGGTGTCATGGAGAAGTGAGAAACGGTGGTTTCCCGGACTGGCTGCTGCATGAAGCTTATGTCCCGCGAACCAATGACGAAAGATATTTTGCGGAGGTGAAACGGTTTTACACTGAAATTTTCAGGCAGGTGGATGGACTTCTGCATGCAGATGGAGGACCGGTTATAGGAATTCAGATTGAAAATGAATACGGTCACTGTGGCGGACTTCAGGGACCTGAAGGAGAGGCGCACATGAGGCGGCTGACAGAAATTGCAAAAGAATCGGGGCTTGTGGTGCCGCTTTATACGGCAACGGGCTGGGGCGGAGCAGCAACAGGAGGACTGCTGCCGGTCATGGGCGGGTACTGTGAAGCCCCCTGGGAGCAGAGTACGGAAGAACTTCCTCCCAATGAAAACTATGTTTTTACCTGTGAGAGAAATGATGACGGTATCGGAAGCGATTATGGAAGAAAACAGGATATCACATTTGATATGGCTGCATTTCCGTACCTCACAGCTGAGCTGGGCGGAGGACTTCAGGTGACCCATCACAGAAGGCCGATAGCTGATGCAAAAGATATCGGAGCCATGTCACTGGTAAAAATCGGCAGCGGTGTCAATCTCATCGGGTATTACATGTACCATGGCGGGACAAATCCCGAAGGAAAATGTTCCACCCTGCAGGAATCCAGGGAGACCGGTTATCTGAATGATCTTCCTGTATTCAGTTATGATTTTTCAGCGCCGATCCGGGAATACGGGCAGATATCGGATACTGCCAGAGAAATCAAGCTTCTGGCCATGTTTGTTCGTGATTTCGGAAGTGACTTGTGCGAAATGGAGCCTGAACTGCCGGAAAAACTGCAGGATCCTGCTGATTTTGAAAATCTGAGGTTTTCTGTCCGCAGGAACAGGCAGAACGGGTATCTTTTTGTGAACAATTATCAACGGCGTCATACCATGAAAGAACATATCCAAAAGGAATTGAAAGTGAGGATTGGACAGGAGGAAATCCTGTATTCACCCATGGATATACGGAATGGCGATTATTTTTTTCTGCCTTTTCATATGAAAGTGGGGGATGGGGAATTGAAATCAGCAGCTGCAGTACCGTTATGCAGACTTCATGCTGGCAGGAGGCAGACTTATGTTTTCTATACAGATGGAGATCCTGCATATAACTGGGAAAAGGTTCCTGCAGATGCTGGGATTCTGACGATTAGCAGAGAAATGGCTCTTAATGCATGGAAGTTCAGTGAAAATGGTGACTATCTGATTTTTACGGAAGGCAGTGTTATTGAAACAGACGAAGGTTATGAACTGCTGGAAAGAAAAACAGGGGAGATGAAAAGTTTTCCTGCACTTTCTGTTCTGCCTCAGGGATATTTTTTTGACAGAATGGAAGGGGAAATCTCTGTATATCGACGGGAAGAATCGGTGCCTGAGACCAGGGCGTTCTGCAATCTGGTGAAAGAAGAAAATGATAAAAAACTGTATGAAATCCGGATTGAATATCCGGAGGGAGTAAAAGGGGATTATAAACAGGGAGAACTAAACGACTGTTTTCTCAGGATCGGTTTTTCCGGGGATCAGGCCAGATTGTATGTGGACGGGCAGTGGAAAGGTGACTGGTATTATACCGGCAGAAAATGGGAGATCGGCATGAAACGATATGATTTTCCTGAAATAATCCAGATTGAAGTGTATGCTTTGAAAGAAAATGATGAAATTTTTCTGGAAACTGTACCTGAGTTTGAAAACGGTACTGCCTGCAGAATCGACTGCATAGCGATGGAAACAGAAATTGCTTTGCCTTTTTGCGTATGGCTTTTTTGAAAAACATGCTTGAA
>JBJEIZ010000010.1:0-4040 GCA_051877535.1 Brotaphodocola sp. | reverse complement strand
CAGATCCGGAAGTTCCGACCACAACGATTCTTCCGTTTGATATTCCGCTTGCATTGCCGCAGACCGGTACATTGTGGTGGCTGGTTCCGATTCTGGCAGCTGCCGGTATCACAGTGTTCTTTGCCGGAATGATCAAGGGGCGGAAAACAGAGGACGATGAAAGTATCGATTGAAAAGAACAGTTGCAATAGAGGATAAAAAGCTGCTGCAGTTTCCTGCAGCAGCTTTTTATCCTCATGCATCCGTAAAAGGAGCAGTCGTTTAATGGAAAGCGGATTGGGGATGAAAAGAAGATCAAACATACAGGAGGTCTGTCATCGACAGACCTCCTGTATGTTTAACTCAAGTAATGCCGCATACTTTTTAAAGCATTTTTTTCCAGCCTGGATACCTGCGCCTGACTGATATGAATCTCTTCGGCTACCTCGGTCTGGGTCTTTCCTTCAAAAAATCGCATATCAATGATGTGGCGTTCCCGGTCAGGAAGACGATTCATGGCCTCTTTCAGAGCAATTCCTTCCACCCAGTTTTCTTCCAGGTGTTTTTTATCGCTGATCTGATCCATGACGTAGAGCGGGTCACCGCCATCGGTGTAGATGGGCTCGTACAGGCTGACCGGACTCTGGATCGCATCCAATGCATAAGTGATTTCTTCTTTTGTGACACCGATTTCCTGGGCAATCTCCATGAGCGTCGGTTCTTTGGCAGTTTTGCGCATCAGTCCTTCCTTGGCATAAATGGCTTTGTAGGCGGTGTCTCGCAGAGAGCGGCTGACGCGGATGGAATTGTTGTCTCGCAGATAGCGGCGCACTTCGCCTAGAATCATCGGCGTCATATATTCTTGTCGAGGAAAAAATAAAAATCCTCTTGTTTCGTTAAATACGGTAATGAATATCAATATTGTCGTCTGTAATTTCAATGGACTCGATCAGGATGTGCAGAATATTTCTCTGCTCGTCAATGGTCAGTCTTTCCCAGATATTCTCCAGATTTTCAACCGTCTTTTTAATTTCCTGGTGGATGGATAATCTGGAATTCTCATCCTGCAGGCGCAGAAGCCTGGACTCCATCTGTTTTCTGTCTTTCTTTAAATCGTTGATAGCTTCCAGAAGAAGATCATCTGGAGACTTGGCATACAAACCATAGAGATTTTTAATTTTCGTATCAATGGCAGCCAGATGTCTGTCCAGGTCATTCAGGTTAAAATCCGAAGAGGAATCTATATTTTGGGACTGTATTTCCAAAGAAAAACGAAATACGTCATCCAGAACGGTCTGCTCGATTTCTTCAGGTTCATAATATTTCTGCGGGCAATGGGGATCCTTGATCAGGTGAGGCTTACTTGCCTGACGGGAATAGCATACGATTTTCTTTTTTCCTTTTCCCCAGCTTTGATAATGGAGTGCGGCTCCGCAGTGCCCACATCTCATGAGCCCGGTCAACAGGGACTTGGACTGGGAAAGGCGCTTTACGGAACGTTCTTCCAGACGCTTCTGGACACGATAGAAGGTGTCTTCATCGATGAGCGGCGTGTGTTTCCCTTTGTATTCTTTGTCACGGAATACGATGATTCCGATGTATGTCTTGCGTGCCAGGATCTGTGATACCCAGGTCCCGTATTTAAGCCCTGTCATGACTGCAATGGTTTGAGGGGAAAACCCGCGCAGATATAAGTAAAAACAACTGCGAATTGTTTCTGCGTTCTCATTGGGTATCAGGATACCTTGCTCCTGATCGTAGTCATAACCGACCGGAATCCGATCGCCTCCGGGCCATAAGCCGCTCTCCACTCTGGCCAGCATACCCATCTGGGTTCGCTCGCGAATGTTTTCACGCTCCAGTTGGGCAAATGCTGACAAAATCCCGATCATAAGACGTCCCATGGGAGTTCCGGTGTCGATGGTCTCGCTGAGGGAGACAAAAGAAACATGATTGGGCAGCAGGATATCCTCGATAAAATAAAGCATGTCACGCTGGGATCTGGACACACGGTCCAGTTTGTAACAAATGACATGCGTGATTTTATGTTCTTTTACGTCCTGGATTAAATGCTGCATCTCGGGGCGATCCAGTGTGCTGCCGCTCCATCCGCCGTCAATGTATAATTGATAATCGGATATACCCAGGACGGCGCACTGAGCAATCAGACGTTTCTGCTGTTCATCAATCGAATAGCCCTCTTCCGCCTGTGCATCCGTAGATACGCGGACGTAAAGGGCAGCAAATGGTTTTGTTGATGGAGCAGAAGAGATTTTTTTATCCTTGGCAGCAGTTTTAATTTTTCCCATAAAAACTCCTTCCAAGGCAATCATCCTTGCTTAGTATACCATAATCGAATCGGTACGACAATGACTGCCTCTGTTTCAATTTTTACCAGTTTGAAACGGCAGCATTTGAGTAACCGTCTGCAGATTCGTTATTTTCAAGTTTTGCAGGTGTTGTGTCATAAGCAGTGCTGCGTTTGATTGCAGCACAGACAATGTCCAAAATAGTACGATTTGTGATCTGGTAACGAGACAGTTCTTCAAATTCGACTTTCTTTCCGTTAATATAGCGATGAATGATATTAGCCATATCAGAAACCTCCTTACCAAATTGTTGCCGGAATTAATTGGAATTAATCAATTTTTGATAAATAGGCGATCTAAAAAGGGACTGCCGCTTTACGAAATTTCATTCGTTAAAGCGACAACCCCATGAAGGATGATGAGGGCAAGGCGATCAATGAACCATTTTTCAGTTATACCGGACAATACTACCGGACGGGGCTGTTGTATTTTTACTTCTGGTATTCTTCAATTGAACACAGATGCGTTTTGCTATTCTTATCATAATTGATTCCAACAAGAAGAATATTTGGTGGCTGAGATAAATTCCTGTCTTACTTCTTCATTTGGGATGAAAGCAGTGTTGTTTTCCTGATTGTAGGCAAGATATCCCAAATGGATCAAAACGGTAAGCACATCATCCTTATTTTCGAAACTTATCATATCATTCTGGAACGATGAAGTATCTACTTCAACAGCATCACCGGAAATCATCTCAATGATTGCGGTTCTTAAACCATCAAAATCCATGTTGATGAAGGGTCTGATTGATTCGAAAGTACCTGTTTTTGACCAATAGCTCTGGAAATTTCCTCTCCGCATAACACTTACAACTGCTTTGGGGTTGTAAATATGCTGGTCGGACAGTAAATACCCATCGTACCAACGCTCAACTGCAGAATAATCTCTGCCATACTTTGCACTTAGTTCTTTCACCTCATTTTCGGTAAATCCTACAAAAGGAGCTAATTCTCCTGCATCAAGCATGGTATATTCCTCAAAGTTATTGAGGGCAGACTGTGTTTTCAGCTTTTTAATGGGAAGAATGCCTGTCAGATATGCAAGGCTGATGAAGCGGGTCGGTTCTACTCCCTTGAACATTCCGCTCAGGAAGTCAATGTATTCATCTTGTACAGCTTTATTATTTGCTTCATCACGGATTAAAACATCCCATTCATCAACGATCACAATGAATTTGCTGCCGGTTGCCGCATTGATTTGGGACATTGCTCCATATGCGGTCTGAACTGAATCCGAAATAATCGATGGGTACGCTGCCCTCAGTTCATCGATGATATGTCTGTTGAGATAGCTGACTGTTTCTTCCGGGCTTCCCGCATCCATCATGCACCACTGGACATCAAAATGGATCACATCATGTTTGTTTACTATGAAACAAAAACTATCGGATAGCCAAAAAAGCGCAAACTATCCCTATCAAACTTTTAATCGTCCATTTTGACCTTAACTGACAAGCTTATGCGGCTACTACAGGAACTTCCCAGCCAAGTGCTTTTAACTTTTTAAGATACGCATTTATCTTACGTTCCTTGTTGAATTGATTGTAATAATCGGCTCCCAGATCCTTAAAAATGACACCTTCCTTGAGGATATGGTAAATCGAAATCAGCATAGAATGGGCAACTGCCACATATGCGCGCTTTGGTCCGCGATGAGCACTGATTCTCATATACTGCGCATAGAAATAGGATT
>JBJEIZ010000009.1:0-21382 GCA_051877535.1 Brotaphodocola sp. | reverse complement strand
CAGCGGCGAGATATAGAATACCATCTCTGACGACAAAAGTCAACAACTTTTTTAAACTTTTTCATTTTTGTCCTGACCGTAAGGGTAACTACTCAGTCTGACCGCTGAGCAGTTTCAGAAACAATGAAGTGAAACTCAAAACAGAACCATAAAAACGAGCGGAGATACGGATATTTCAGAGTTTCTGAGACTGTTCATATGTTGGTGAATCCTCTGGCAATTTTAAGGGAGAATCGATTTCAATGAAAATATAAAAAAGATTCCTTTTTTGAGGATCTATATAAGGAAATTTCAAAAATCGATTCCAAAATAAGCGTGAAAAGGAATCTTTATGAGTATTTTGGGTAAATAGATACTTTCAAGCAAGGCAAAAAGGAATCTTTTTTTAAATGATGTTAGTTTTGATCCCTCTGATACCGAATTGCTCTGCGCTTTGCACGCTCGCAATTCTCAAAAAATTCGTAATCCGCTCATTTTTCTTCGCAAAATGGCTGCATACTGATCCCTGGCAAAAATGAAAGCCCCCGAGAGGTTTCTCCGGATGCATGGCAGCAAAAAAGAACTGTGCACAAATTACTTCATGCGACAGTTCCATTTGTCCATAACTATAAAAATACTGCCATGTCATACCTTAATTCATCTGACTGCACTCAAGACATTTTTTCGCGGTCAGCGCATAAGGTGCGCTGACCAGTTAAAAAGCTGCAATTCATCAATAAAACAGACGATTTACTGCACTGAAAATACCGCGAAGAGAAGCCCTGGTAATATTGGAACTTACGCCAACACCATAAGTCACTTTTCCGCTGTGTTTGTCCATCAGATGAATGTAAGAAGCCGCCTGTGCATTAGAGCCGGAACGCAGAGCGTGCTCGGTATAATCCAGCACCTTGATTTCAATGCCAAGTTCTTCTTCCAGACCTCGCTGTACAGCATCGATCGGACCATTGCCGACACCCTCAAACGTCTTGGTCACACCGTGATCGGTGTAAGTAACTTTCGCAAGCGTTGCGTATACGCCATCCTCCACCTCAGTATCCGTAATTTGACATTTGCGGAAATGAATCGGCTCTTTGCGTTCCAGATAATTCTTGCGGAATTCTTCCATAATCTGTTCTGGAGCAACCTCTCCCTGACTCTCGGAAATTTTCTGAATAACATCTGCAAACTCTTTGTGCATACCCTTTGGCAGCTTAAATCCAAAGAAAGTATCCATAACGAAAGCAACACCGCCCTTGCCGGACTGACTGTTAATACGAACAATCGGCTCATACTGACGTCCAATATCAGACGGATCGATTGGCAGATACGGAACTTCCCAAGTCTCACCTCCGCGTTCTTTAAGTGCCTGCATACCTTTATTGATCGCATCCTGGTGAGAACCGGAGAATGCAGTAAATACCAACTTACCTGCATATGGATGGCGCGGATCAATGCTCATCTTGGTACAACGCTCATACACTTCTGCAATGCTGCGAACATTTTCAACATTCAGCTTCGGATCAATGCCTTGGGAGAACATATTGTATGCCAGGGTAAGAATGTCAACGTTACCAGTACGCTCACCATTGCCAAACAGAGTACCCTCAACACGGTCAGCACCTGCCAGCATAGCCAGTTCCGTTGCCGCAATGCCAGTACCGCGATCATTATGCGGATGTACACTTAAAATGATGCTTTCACGATTCTTGAAATGCTTATTCATCCATTCAATCTGGTCTGCATATACATTCGGTGTCGTCATCTCAACGGTAGAAGGCAGGTTAAAGATGATCGGTTTCTCTGGGGTTGCCTCTCCCCACGTATCCATAACTGCATGACATACATCCAACGCATATTCCAGTTCTGTTCCGGTAAAGCTTTCCGGAGAATATTCTAACATCAGATCGCCGTCATAAGTATGAGCATACTTTTTCACCAATTCCGTTCCTTCGATCGCGATCTGTTTAATCTCTTCCATACTCTTATGGAAGACAACGTCTCGCTGCAGCGTAGAGGTAGAATTATAAATATGCACAACGACTTTCTTGATGCCCTGAATTGATTCAAAAGTTCTCTTAATCAGATGCTCACGGCACTGAACCAATACCTGCACGCGAACATCATCCGGAATCATCTTGCGCTCAACCAGCTGTCTTAAAAAATCAAATTCAATCTGAGATGCTGCCGGGAAACCAATCTCAATCTCCTTGAATCCTAATTTCACAAGCATATTAAAAAATTCGATTTTTTCTTCTACAACCATCGGCTCAATCAGTGCCTGGTTGCCATCACGCAGGTCAACACTGCACCAGGTCGGTGCTTTCTCAATCTGTTTGCTCGGCCACTCTCTCTCCGGATAATCGACTACAGGGACTCTTTTATATCTTTTATAATTTAACATGGTTTCTTCCTCCTGAATTTTCTTAATCTTACTGTCCTAAACCAGAAAACCCGCCGTTGGCGACATTTTCCATTACACCGCATTGCATTTCACGCGGAGCGTTTTTATATCGTAATATGTAACTGTTCAGAGGCAAGCAAAATTTCATAAAACAGGCGTAAAATGCTTGCATTTTCAAGACTGTTTTTGGAATTTTATTTGGCGGATACGCCACACCGACGAAATGCGAAGCATTTTGGAGGTTGGCTCTAAACAGTTACCGCAATATGTAAAGCCTAACCCAGGCTTCGGAGTCGGTAAACCACGCCATATTTCTGGACAATAAAGATCGTTACACTTTTAGGTCTAACCCCATCTTTCATCATTCCTTTACTATATAGATTCCGTCTTCCGAGCATCTTCTTCTGTAAACACATGTGGTTGTAACGGCACTGAAGCCGCAAATACGTTATCACTTCACACTATTAAACTCACAGATTCGCAAAATCCCCGGATGCAGACTGCTATCCGGGGAAATATTCCGACATACTCGTCGCAACGTTCTTTCATTCTAGCATACTTTGTAAGTACTGACAAGCAATTCATCAAAAAAACTTCACTATAAAACGCTTACAACACATGTCCCTCTGCTTTCATGACATCAATCACTTGATCTACATATTTTTCACACAATTCCACACTCGCGGCTTCTACCATTACACGAACCACAGGTTCCGTACCCGACTGACGGAGCAAAATACGTCCATCTTCTCCCAGAGCTTCCGTTACTTTTGCAACCTCCGCCTGCACCGCTTTATCATCCTGCGCTGCCTGTTTGTCATGGACACGGACATTTTTCAGGATTTGCGGGAAAATTTCCACTTCTGATGCCAGTTTGCCCAGCGATTCCTTTTTCTCAAGTATTACTTCCATAATTTTCAAAGAAGTAAGGATGCCATCACCGGTAGTCGCATGCTTGCTGAAAATAATATGACCAGACTGTTCTCCGCCCAGACAGTTTCCGTTCTGAGACATATTCTCATACACATATTTGTCGCCTACAGCCGTTTTTTCATAGGAAATCCCCTCTCGGTCAAATGCTTTGTAAAGACCAAAATTGGACATAACCGTAGTTACAACGGTATTATTAAACAGAGAACCATTTTCTTTCATATATTTGCCGCAAATATAAAGGATCAGATCACCATTGACTTCATTTCCATTCTCGTCTACAGCGATACAGCGGTCTGCGTCACCATCATATGCAAAACCAATATCACATCCATTATCCTTTACAAACTGCTGCAGCACATGAATATGCGTAGAACCACAGTCGGTATTGATATTCAATCCATTTGGATTGTTATGAATCACAAATGTCTGTGCGCCAAGTGCATCAAATACGTTCTTCGCAATGGCAGACGCACTGCCGTTCGCACAGTCCAAAGCCACCTTCTTGCCTTTGAATGATCTGGTTGCAATAGAAATGAGATACCCGATATAACGGTTTCTTCCTGCGGAATAATCCAGAGCACGGCCAATACCGTCTTTATGTGCAAATGGAATCTCACCGATCTCGCCATCCAGATAACGTTCAATCTCAATGATCACATCTTCTTCCAGCTTTTCGCCACGTCCGTTAATGACCTTAATGCCATTGTCATAATAAGGATTGTGACTTGCCGAAATCATAATGCCGCAGTCAAATTCTTCCGTGCGCACCACATAAGATACACTTGGGGTCGTGGTCACATGAAGCAGATAAGCATCCGCACCGGATGCGGTCAAACCTGCCACTAACGCATACTCAAACATATAACTGCTTCTGCGGGTGTCTTTACCAATTGCAACACGGCACCTTCCTTCTGGATTCAGAGAATTTTTTTTCACTCTCTGACCATAATACCAGCCCAGAAAACGTCCCACCTTAAATGCATGGTCTACAGTCAGATTCACATTCGCCTCTCCACGAAAACCGTCAGTTCCAAAATATTTTCCCATGATATGCCAATCTCCCTTATTCTGCAATCGCTTTTAAATATCGTCCGAGCGCATCCTGCCAGGTCGGCAGACGGTCAAATCCGTTGTCTGATAATTTTTCTTTGCTCATGCGGCTGTTTGCCGGGCGTACAGCTTTTGCCGGGAACTGATCACTGCTGACCGGTGTTACTTTTACTTCATCCATACCCGCCTGACGGAAAATTTCTACAGCAAATTCATACCAACTGCAGAGACCCTCGTTGGTTGCATGATAACGACCGTACCGATCGGTCTGAATCATATCAACCAGAAGACGCGCAAGATCATAAGTATATGTCGGAGAACCAACCTGATCATTCACCACACTGACTGCCCCGCGCTCTTTGCCCAAACGCAGCATCGTCTTGATGAAGTTCTTTCCGGCAACTCCAAATACCCATGCAATACGGACAGTAAAATATTTATCCAACAATTCTTCTACCGCTAGCTCTCCTTCGTATTTGGTCTGACCATATACATTCAGCGGAGCCCTCTCATCATCCGGTTCCCATGGGCGGGTACCCTGACCATCAAATACATAGTCTGTACTGATATACATCATTTTTACATCTGCTTCCTTGCAGGCAAGAGCAACGTTTCTGGTCCCTTCCCCATTGATTTTACGACATAACTCCACGTTATCCTCAGCCGCATCTACTGCAGTATATGCAGCGCAGTGAATAACCGCATCAACATTTGCCTCTAAAATCACTTTGCGGCAGAGGTCTGCATTGGTGATATCCATTTCATCTACATCCACACCAATCCCGATCAAACCTCTTTTTGAAAGTTCTGCCATCAAATCCGTGCCCAACTGCCCTTTGGCTCCAGTTACCAACACTCTCATACACATTACAGTCTGTCTCCATACATTTTCTCAAAATATTTGCTGTATTCTCCGCTGATGATATGCTCCCACCACTCGCGGTTGTCCAGATACCACTGGATCGTCTGCTGCATACCCGTATCGAAATTATAAACCGGTTTCCAGCCAAGTTCTCTCTCCAGTTTCTGTGGGTCAATCGCATAACGCATGTCATGACCCGGACGATCCGTCACATACTTAATCAGGCTCTCCGGCTTGTCCAGAGCATGCAGTACCGTCTTAACGACTTCCAGATTGGTCTTCTCATTGTGACCGCCTACGTTGTAAATGCAGCCGTCAGCACCTTTACGGATAATCAGGTCAATGGCCTGGCAGTGGTCGTAAACATGCAGCCAGTCACGCACATTGGCGCCGTTGCCGTATACCGGCAGTTCGCCGTCAGCCAGCGCACGGCTGATCATTAACGGAATCAATTTTTCCGGGAACTGGTAAGGTCCATAGTTATTGGAGCAGCGTGAAATGGACACCGGAATGCCAAATGTTCTGTGGTATGCCATTACAAACAGATCTGCACTTGCCTTGGAGGACGAATACGGGCTGGAAGTATGCAGCGGAGTCTCCTCAGTAAAGAACAGATCCGGGCGGTCAAGCGGCAGATCCCCGTATACTTCATCGGTAGATACCTGATGGAATCTCTGAATTCCGAATTCTTTACACGCATCGAGAAGCGTAGTAGTACCCATCACGTTGGTTCTTACGAAAATTTCCGGATCTTTGATGGATCGGTCCACATGACTCTCTGCAGCAAAGTTCACAACTACATCCGGTTTTTCTGTGCGGAACAGTTCAAAAATAAACGTTCTGTCTGCGATGTCACCTTTTACAAACTTGTAATTCGGCTTGTCCTCAACCGGTTTCAAGGTCTCCAGGTTGCCTGCATAAGTCAGGGCATCCAGGTTGATGATCATGTCATCCGGATATTTTTCTACCATATAATGAACAAAATTGCCGCCGATAAATCCGGCACCGCCGGTTACGATAAATTTCATGATTGCGTCATTTCCTTTCTCTTTACTCGTGTATTAATAATTGTGTAACTTATCAATGTATTTTCCGTCCAGAACATCTTTCAGATACTGTCCGTACTGATTCTTCTTGAGGACTTCATAAGACTCCATAACTTTCTCCCGGGAAATCCAGCCGTTTAAGTAACCAAGTTCTTCCAGACACGCGATCTTACGATGCTGATGGGTCTCAATGGTCTTTACAAAGTTGCCTGCCTCGACCAGGGACTCGTGCGTACCGGTATCCAGCCAGGTAAATCCCTGTCCCAGCAGGATCACGTCCAGATCTCCATTTTCCAGATAAATGCGGTTCAAATCCGTGATCTCCAGTTCGCCGCGGGCAGACGGTTTTAAGTTCTTTGCATATTCTACTACACGGTTATCATAAAAATACAGACCGGTCACGCAGTAATTGGACTTTGGCTGCTGCGGCTTTTCCTCGATGGAAATCGCCTTTCCGTCCGCATCAAATTCCACAATACCAAAACGCTCCGGATCATCTACATAATACCCGAATACGGTTGCCCCTTTTTCCTTGGATGCAGCCGCACGCAGACGCTTTTTCAGACCCTGTCCGGCGAAAATGTTGTCGCCCAAAACCATAGCTACGGAATCATCGCCGATAAATTCTGCACCAATGATAAACGCCTGTGCCAGGCCGTCCGGACTTGGCTGAACGGCATACTGCAGATTGATGCCAAACTGACCGCCGTCACCGAGCAGCGCCTCAAAACGAGGAGTGTCATCCGGTGTGGAGATGATCAGAATATCGCGGATGCCTGCCATCATCAGGACAGACAGGGGATAATAGATCATCGGCTTGTCATACACTGGCAGTAACTGTTTCGAAGTCACTTTTGTTAACGGATACAGGCGGGTTCCAGAACCGCCGGCCAAAATAATTCCCTTCATCTTTCTTCTCCTTATGTTCAGATATGCAATATCTGACTGCTCATCATCATATTCTTTTGTACTATAGCATACAATATCAAGGAATTCAATTACGGTTTTCAAAACAAATCCTTTGTTTTTCCTTTAATTTCCACCGCTCACAACGGATTCCGCTGCATTTTCATGATCCGATTTCCCAGCAGCAATCACGTTTCCTTCTTCATCTACTTCTACCGCATATAGCATCGTCCGAGCGTCTTTCATCTCATAACTGCAAGTAACGAGTATAAATACAGAATCGACCGGTACATTCGGAATCTCGGCGTAACTGCACGGCTTCAGTCGTTTGATCAGCCAGTCGTTAAAATCATCCTGATCCCGGAACCGGGTCTTGCGGACAATTCCGTCCGAACTGCTGTAATAACAGGAAATCGCTTTTAAACGGATGGTCCGCTCTGGTGTGTAAATCTCAAAATATTGATGATTTTTAAAAAAATCTTTATCTTTAAATTTTACCACATCTTTGAACATTGAGCCATCTTTCATATGATGTCCGTAAATCGGATTATTCCAGCCGGAAAAATCCGGTTCACTGTCACAATCCAGATAAATGGAACCGTATACGCTGTCCTTTCCGTTAAAATCTTTATGCAGATACGTTTCATTGTCCTCTGCATATAAAATCGGATAATCGATTTTCGTATCCGGAATTTGAATCCAGCCAATAACATCCGGATTTTCTATGCGAAGCGTTTCAAAATCAATCGGTGACACATACGGCAGCGATTCCGTTTCTTCCTGAGCCGTTGTTTCTGCTTCTGTCTCATTTTGTTCCTTCACAGCTTCTGTGGTCTGCTGTGCAAGCTGTGCCAGATGTTCTTGCTCCGCCTGCTGCCTGCCTGATTCTAATTTTTCCCGCAATACACCAATCCCGCTGACGATCATGACAATCAGCAAAAACAATATGATCAATTTACGGGGAGAAAACATATGCTGCCAACCATTCTTTTTCATAAAGCCATCCCCCTTTGGGTTACACATTACAACAAAATGATATCACATACAATTTTTTGTTACAATCAAAAGATTTTCTCGTTTTTTCTGGACTTCCATCCCTTTTTTTAATATGATATATATTAGAATTACAAAATTGAAATCCGAGTTACATAGAAGGGAATCATTTATGAATACCATATATATGCAAGTACAAATGTTGGGCGGATTCCGCATGACGATCAATGATATTTCCATCACTGATCAGGCAAACCAATCCAAAAAACCCTGGAGTATTCTGGAATATCTGATTACATTTCGTGGCCGCGAAGTTTCTTCCAATGAACTGATTGATCTGATCTGGTCTGACAACCAGAGCAACAATCCAAGCGGTGCACTGAAAACCCTGATTTTTCGTACCCGTAAATTGTTAGAGCCGTTTCACCTGCCGACACACAATCTGATCATACAAAAAAATGGGACTTATGCATGGAATCCGGCAATTTCATTAACTGTAGATACCGATCAGTTTGAAGATTTATTAAAAAAAAGCATCAATCCCGATATCTCCGAAGAAGAACAACTGGAATTCCTGCTTGATGCGTTGGAATTGTATCAGGGCGATTTTCTTCCGAAATCCATTCTTGAGATCTGGGCAGTTCCGATCCGCACGTTTTATCATTCCCAGTTTATTCAGGCAGCACACCGCTCCATTGAACTTCTGGCTGCGCGTGAAAACTGGTCCCAAATCATCAATTTATGCCGGAAAGCCATTGAAATCGAACCTTACAATGATGATTTCCATTACTACCTGATTTTCTCTCTTTACAACATTGGTGAACAAACGCAGGCATTGGAACATTATCAGCGCACTACGGACATGTTTTACAGCGAGTTTTCCATCACGCCATCAGAACGATTAAAAGATTTATACAAACTGATTCGCGACAAGAAACATGGAATTACTACGGATTTATCTATCATCCAGGAATCCATGCAGGAAGAAAATCAGTCTTCCGGTGCATTTTTCTGTGAATACGCGGTTTTCCGTGACCTGTACCAATTGGAAAAACGCTCCATCGAGCGTACTGGTGACTCCATCTTTCTGTGTCTTTTGACCATTTGTGAGGAGAATGGCGAACTGCCGAAATCATTCATCATCAACCGCGCCATGACCCATCTGGCGACCGCCATTGCGTCTTCTCTGCGACAAGGAGATGCCTACACTCGTTACAGTGTCAGCCAGTATATGATCATGCTTCCGACTGCGTCTTATGAAAATGGTGAGATGGTTCTGCAAAGAATTATTCGAAATTTCAGGAAATTGTATATGCGAAAAGAATTGGCGGTGAAGTATTCACTGCAGGCGATTTCTCCGGATTTTGTAAGAAGATAGATCATGATATCATTTCACAACGTTCCCCTGTATACAAAGATATTCAGGGGAACGTTTTATTTATTTTATTGGGTTCTTGATTTATTCATTCATCTTAGCCAGCTTTGCTGCCTGATCAGCGGCGATGCAGGCATCCAGAATCTCAGAAATATCACCGTTCATGATCTTATCAAGTTTGTACAAAGTCAGGTTGATTCTGTGATCCGTTACGCGTCCCTGCGGGAAATTATAGGTACGGATCTTCTCAGAACGATCACCGGTACCAATCTGGCTGCGTCGTTCTGCTGCTTCTGCATTCATCTTCTTTTCCATCTCCAGATCATACAGCTTGGAACGCAGAAGTCGAAATGCCTTTTCTTTATTCTGAAGCTGAGATTTTTCGGTCTGGCTGTAGATTACGATACCAGTCGGAATGTGTGTCAGACGAACGGCAGAGTCGGTGGTATTGACACACTGACCGCCGTTACCAGATGCACGCATGACGTCAATTCGGCAATCATTCATGTCAATCTGAATATCTACTTCTTCTGCTTCCGGCATTACTGCAACCGTTGCGGTAGAAGTATGAATACGTCCGCCGGACTCTGTCTCCGGCACACGCTGTACGCGGTGAACACCAGATTCATATTTCAGTTTGGAATACGCGCCAACTCCGGTCACCATTGCCTGAACCTCTTTGAATCCGCCGATTCCATTTTCACTCAGGCTGATGATCTCTACTTTCCAACGCTGACTTTCAGCATAGTTGACATACATACGATACAGTTCTGCTGCAAACAGAGCTGCCTCATCACCGCCCGCACCTGCACGAATTTCCAAAATGATATTCTTATCATCGTTCGGGTCTTTTGGCAACAGCAGAATTTTCAATTCCTGCTCTAATTCCTCTACGCGCTTTTTCGCATCAGAAAGCTCTTCCTTTGCCAGCTCGCGCATTTCCTCATCGCTCTCTTCTTCCAGTAACAGCAGGCTGTCTTCGATGTCCTGTTTTGCCTGCTTATATGCTTTGTACGCATCTACGATAGGAGCAAGATCTGCCTGCTCTTTCATCAACTTGCGAAAGCGGCGCTGATCATCCGCTACGCCCGGCTCATTCAAAGCCAGCATCACTTCTTCAAAATGAATCAGCATATCATCTAACTTATCAAACATGGGAATCCTCCTGTCGATATTGGGGTTTCAAAGTTCCTATTTTTCATCTGTCCAGACAGCACAGACCACACGATCCTTGCCTGGAAGATCTTTGCAGACACGCACATTGGAAAAACCTGCCGCGTTCATCAGCGCACTCACCGCTTCTCCCTGATCGTGCCCAATTTCCAGATAGATGGAACCGCCGTTATTTAAAAACCAGCCGGCTTCTTCGGCGATTCTTCTATAATAATACAATCCGTCTTCTGTTCCGTCCAATGCCAGCATCGGCTCATGCTCCCGAACCTCAGGCTCCAGCGTGTGAATCACTGCTGTCGGAATATAAGGCGGGTTCGATGTGATAATATCAAATTTTTCACTCGTTTTTGGAAGCGCTTCAAACAAATCGCCCTGAAAAAATGTTACGCGTTCACTGCATTCCAGCGACACCGCATTTCTTTGCGCCACTTTTAGTGCTTCCTTGGAAATATCCGTTGCAGTTACCGCATGATAACCGCCTTTTACCGCAAGGCTGATCGCTATGCAGCCGGAACCGGTGCACAAATCCAGCACCGTTTTCTCTCCACCTTGCTGTTCTTCCAATACCAGCTCCACCAATGTTTCGGTGTCCTGGCGCGGAATTAGCACATGCTTATTGACAAAAAAATTCAGTCCCATAAATTCCTGACAGCCAAGAATCTGCTGCAGCGGAAAACGCTTTCTTCGTTTCTCGATCATGTTGTGATACAGCTCGGTACAAGAGCGATTCCTCTCATTTTCAGGAAGCTCCTGCATCCGGTTGAGCAAAAAATGTACCATATCCAGATGAAATGCTGCCAGAAGAAGCTGCTGGGCATCATTTTTCGCATCCGGATTACCGGAGCACTCCAAAGTACGGGTTCCTTCCGTCAGCAAACGAAACAAGGTCATAACTCACCCTCCACAGCTGCGCTCGTGGTTTCTTCCTCCGGAATCTGTGTCTTAGGGAAATTCTCCCTCAGATAAGCTTTCCAGTCAAATACAGCTTCAACCGCCGCAATCGCAACCTCAATCTGGTCGTCATCCGGCTCGCTGGTCGTCAGGTTCTGCATCCACATGCCTGGCTTGCTGAGCAAGTTGACCAATGCATGATCACATCGGCCCGCTAATCTCAGAAATTCATAGGAAACACCTGCAATTACAGGAATCAGCAAGATCCGGCTGATAATCCGCAGCCATACCGTATCCACACGGATCACCATAAAAAACAGGATACTGATGATCATTACAATAATCAAAAAGCTGGTGCCGCATCGCTTGTGCTGTTTGGAACTTGCACGGACATTGTCCACATTCAAAATCATACCATGTTCCAGACAGTTGATGCACTTATGTTCTGCACCGTGATACATAAAGGTGCGGCGAATGTCTTCCATTCTGGAAATCATTTTGATATAAGCAACAAAAATTGCAATTCGGATAAAGCCTTCCAAAACCGCCATCACTGTCTCCGAATGAATGAAGCCTCGGAGCACATTGGCAATCAGAAGCGGCAGCACCATAAAAATGGCGATGGCCATAAACACAGAAAAAATCATCACAAACGTCATCAGAACTTTCTCTACATTTTCTCCGAATGTCTTGTCCAGCCATTGTTCAAACTTTCCCGGTTCCGAATCTTCATCATCTTCGAAAAAGCTGGCTGAAAATGTAAGGGTACGCATACCCAGAATCATGGAGTCTGCAAAACTGAATACGCCGCGGATAAATGGCATCGAACAGAACTTTACTTTCTCGGTCATGCTGACATAAGTATCTTTCTGAATCTCGATCTCCCCGTCCGGTTTACGAACCGCCGTAGCGTAATCGTTCTTGTTCTTCATCATGATTCCTTCAATGACGGCCTGACCGCCAATACCGGAATATTTCATGCAAATCTCCTTTTCTGTTTTTCATCGCATACCGGGAACCTGCAGAACCTGCCGTTTACAGCTTCCTCCGGATGCATGGCAGCTAAAAAATCCGCCGCCGGCTTCTCAGTACGCTTAGAAAAAAAGGTTGAGTCAATAAGTGTCTCCACTTAAGTCTCAACCTTACTTTACTCATGTTATGCTTATTATTTCATGCCGTATTTCTTATTGAACTTATCGATACGACCGCGTGCAGAAACAGCTTTCTGCTGACCAGTATAGAAAGAGTGGCACTTGGAGCAAACCTCAACGTGGATTTCTTTCTTGCAAGAACCGGTTACGAATTCGTTACCACAGTTACAGGTAACTTTTGCCTGGTAATAAGCTGGATGGATTCCTTCTCTCATGATTTTCACCTCTTAACTTTCTCAATTATATAGAACTGTGATCATCTAACGGTCTCGGTCGTACCGTTAAAATCACCTCACACCTATAAACAGCTTAATCAGTATAGCATAGTTCTTTCTTGTTTGCAAGAGCATTTTTTTAGAAGAAACGGGTTTTCTTTACGTTATCCACAAATTCTCGATTTGTCTTCGTTCTTGTAAACATATCCAGGACTTTTTCCACAGTATCTTCCGGTTTCTGACTGTTGGTCGCCTTGCGAATGATGCCGACTGCCTCTGCCTCATCCGGAGTAAGGAGCAGATCGTCACGGCGGGTACCGGACTTCAAAATATCAATTGCAGGGAAAATACGTTTTTCAGACAACTTACGGTCAAGTACCAGCTCCATATTGCCGGTTCCTTTGAATTCCTCATAAATAACATCATCCATACGACTTCCGGTGTCAATCAGCGCGGTCGCCAGAATCGTCAGGCTGCCTCCTTCACGCATATTTCGCGCTGCACCAAAGAAGCGTTTCGGCATATGCAGTGCCGCTGGATCAAGACCGCCAGACAGAGTACGTCCGCTCGGCGGAACAACCAGATTGTAAGCACGTGCCAGTCGGGTAATACTGTCCAGCAAAATGGCAACATCCTGACCATGCTCTACCAGACGTCTTGCGCGTTCAATAACCATCTCAGAAACTCGTTTGTGACGCTCCGGAAGTTCATCGAAGGTAGAATAAATAACCTCCACGTTATTGCCTACAACCGATTCCTTGATATCGGTAACCTCCTCAGGACGCTCATCGATCAGCAAAATGATCAGGTGCATGTCCGGATGATTGGTAGTGATCGCCTGCGCCACCTGCTTGAGCAGCGTTGTCTTACCTGCTTTTGGCGGAGAAACGATCAGACCGCGCTGCCCCTTGCCTACTGGAGCCAAAAGATCCAAAACCCGCATGGCAGTCGTACTTCTTCCCATTGTCTCCATGTGCAGACGTTCATCTGGGAAAATCGGAGTCAGATCTTCAAAATTCGGTCTGCGCTCAACCACGCTGATCGGATAACCATTGACGGTGCGGATATACAACAGTGCCGCAAATTTTTCTGCCGCAGTCTTTACACGGCGATTGCCGATGATGATGTCACCCGTTTTCAGATTAAAACGGCGAATCTGGGACGGTGCCACATAAACGTCATTGTCACCGGGCAGGAAGTTCTCACATCGAATAAATCCAAATCCATCCGGCATAACTTCCAAAATACCGTTTGCCTCTATACCACTGTCCAGTTCTGCGATTTCCTGGGCTGAGAGCGTCTCAGGCTGACGCGGAGCTGTACGAACCGGACGCAGAGCACGGCTGTCGGCTTTATTATCCGTTTTATTATCTATTTTACTATCTGTTCTTCCATCCATTCTGCCGTCACTGCGATTGTCCGCGCGATATTCCGCTCTGACTTCGACCACAGTTTCTCCCTCGGTGTGTATCTCAGAACCGGCCGGTCTCGGTGCCGGCCGAGCCACCGCAGTACGCATGATTTCTTCCTGCTCTGCCAATTTGCAAAGTGCATCAATCAACTCACTTTTCCGCATGGTCGTCACACTTTTTATTCCATTGTTCTTCGCCATCTCTTTTAATTCAGTCAACGGTAACGTCTGCAATTTTTCTCTCATACATGATTTCTCCATTTCTTAAAACGCAAATTTCTTTTCTATACTGAAATCGATATAACTATTTTATTTTGAAGATACCAGGGTCAAAAGGTCAGAAATCCTGTAAAATCTTCATCTAAATCGTTTACTTGGGGTATAAAAGAATTAAGATTACTCTATGCAGACAATCTGCCATCCGCATCTTGCCTTGCATACTTCGGTATCAAGAATACTTTGAAACATTTGCTTGTCCCAAATCACCGGACACTGCCGCGGAACCTGCCGAGACGGCACTTCCGCGATACACATCCGTCCACTTTCCATTATATATCCAATTTTTCAAAAAGAAAAGTCTTTTTTATTTCTTCGCTTCTCTGTGAATAAAATCCATATGTTCCCGAATCTGTTTTTCATATCCATTCTCGGAAGGATGATAAAAGGTTTGTCCCACCATTCCATCCGGCAAATACTGCTGCTCTACATAATGATTCGGATAGTCGTGGGCATAGCGATAACCCACACCATGCCCGATTTTTGCCGAACCTCGGTAATGCGCATCCTGCAAATGTACCGGCACCGGCATTGCCTGCTGATTTTTCACTGCATCCATGGCTTCGTTGATCGCACAGACTGCAGAATTGCTTTTCGGTGCTGTTGCCACATAAGAAACTGCCTGTGCCAAAATGATCTGCGCCTCCGGCATACCAATGCGTTCCACCGCCTGTGCTGCACTGACCGCTACAGTCAGAGCCTGGGGATCTGCATTCCCCACATCTTCTGCTGCACAGATCATGATCCTGCGGGCGATGAATTTGATGTCTTCACCGGCATACAGCATCCGTGCCAGATAATAAATTGCTGCGTCCGGATCCGAACCGCGCATACTCTTAATGAATGCGGAAATCGTATCGTAATGGTTGTCCCCATCTTTATCATAACGGACAGCCCGCTTCTGAATACATTCCTGCGCTACGTCCAGTGTAATGTGAATTTTCCCGTCTGACCGGTCACGTTCTGTAGTCAAAATACCAAGCTCGACCGCATTTAACGCTGCACGGGCATCCCCGCCTGCTACATCCGAAAGGAACTCTGCCGCATCATCATCGATCTCGGCATTGTAACTCCCCATACCTTTCTTTTCGTCGTTCACCGCACGGAAAATAAGCTCCTTGATCGCATCTTTTTCCAGCGCTTTCAACTCAAAGATCCGAGACCTGGAAAGAAGTGCGCCATTGACTTCAAAGAACGGATTTTCCGTAGTAGCACCGATCAAAATTAACGTGCCGTCTTCTACATAAGGGAGCAGATAATCCTGTTGACTTTTATTAAATCGATGAATCTCATCTACGAATAAGATCGTTTTTTTGCCGTACATACCTAAAGCATCTTTCGCCTCATTCACCACTTCTTCCATATCTTTTTTACCTGCTACCGTAGCGTTAATCTGGCGAAAATGAGCGCTGGTGGTATTGGCAATTACTTTTGCAAGCGTGGTTTTCCCGGTTCCGGGCGGTCCGTAGAAAATGATTGAGCCAAGCTGATCGGCCTTGATTGCACGATACAGCAGCTTATCCTTGCCGATGATGTGTTTCTGGCCTACCACCTCATCCAACATCGTCGGACGCATGCGGGATGCCAGAGGAGATTCCTTTTCCTGCGTCGTACTTCTCATATAATCAAACAAATCCATGTTGCTGCCTCGCTTCTTTTGCATGATTGCTCTTGGTTGTTAGTATATCTGTTTTCATGGATTCAGTCAATCAGCAACTCTTCTGCGGTCACAAAGGTATAACCTCGCTGCTTCAGCTCATCCACAATCTGCAGTGCTGCATCCACAGAAAAAGGAAAGATATCATGCATCAGAATGATATCCCCATCTCCTGTTTTTTTCAAAACTTTATCCACAATTTTTTTTGTGTTTTTCAATTTCCAATCTAATGAATCTACAGACCAGAATACTGGAATCAAATCCAGACGGCACTCCAACGATTCGCTCCAGTCGCCATAGGGGGGCCGCAGATACTCCGGACGCTCTCCCGTAATATTTTTAATGATCTCCTCCGTCCGCTCAATCGCCTCGCAGACTGCTTCTTCACTGGTTTTTGTCAATTGAATATGACTGTAACTATGATTTCCGATCAAATGCCCATCCTCCTGCATCTGTTTTACGATTTCTTCATTGCCCTTGATATTTTCTCCCATCAGAAAAAAAGTAACTTTTACATTCCGTTCTTTTAAACCATCAAGAAGCCTTTTGGTCTGAACCGGATGAGGACCATCATCAAAAGTAAGCGCAACCTGACCACAGAAAGATTGGGCCGGTGCATCGGCAAAAAGTTCTTTCTGATTAACGCTCCCCTCGGTGCGGTACACACTTTCACTTTGAAAATCTTTATCATAAAATGTTTTTGCAGCGGCTCCCGTGGTTCCAAGAAGCGCAGCATCCAGAAATAAAATTGCCAAAAACAGGGAAATTTGATGATGGAAGTCAAATGAAAGCCGCTTCATAAAGACACCTGCAGAAACCGAATTTTGTATATGTATATTAGAATAAACTGTGCAATATGACCGAAACGTGCGCCGCCAGGCGCACGTTTAAAAAGAGCGAGGCACCTCCTTACGGATGTGCCTCATCTTTTTTGCCTTATTCAAACTTACAGTGCCAGAACTGCATCATATGCCTTGCTCATGCCCTCAGACTGAATCAGATCATACCATTTCTGAACATCCGGCAGCATATCGGTCAGATCCTGTCCCCAGTACTCTGCCTTTGCCATGATATCTGCAACAGAAGCGTCCTTCATAAATGCCATGATATCTGCGCCGTCATTTGCCTCATCTGTACGATAGAATGCAATCAGTGCTGCCAGAGAGAAGGTTAATCCCTGCGGATAGCTGCCCTTTTCCTCTTTGTACTCCAGAATCGTCGGCAGTACTCTTGCTTTGAACTTGGAAACAGAGTTCAGAGCGATGGAAAGCAGCAGATGTTTGATGAATGGATTGGAGAAACGCTCCAGAACTGCTGCACCAAATTTACGATTGTCCTCGGTATCACCGATAGTCGGGATAATTTCATCAAAAATACATTTCTTCAGCAGTGCAGAAACTTTCTCATCCTTCAGACACTCGCCAACCGTCTCCAGACCATACAGACGTGCGCCCAGAACCATGGAAGTATGAGCACCGTTCAGGATACGAACTTTTCTCTTCTTATATGGATCTACATTGTCAGTCCAAACTACATTGAAACCAGCTTTCTGCAGCGGAAGTTCATCTTCATGCTGACCCTGGATTACCCACAGATGGAAAATCTCAGCAGTATCCATCATGTTATCCTGCTCGCCGATACGCTCGCACAGAGCTGCATGCTCATCTCTCGGGAAACCGGTAACGATACGGTCTACCAGAGTAGAACAGAAATCATTTTCACTCTTCATCCAGGTCTTGAAATCTTCGCCCAGGTTCCACAGATCAGCGTACTGCAGACAGCACTTCTCCAGTTCTTCGCCATTGTGGTCAATCAATTCACAGGACAGAATGATGAAACCTTTTAAGCCCAGTTTATATCTCTTGTAAAGCAGCTGAGTCAGTTTGCCCGGGAAAGTCTTAGCAGGAGCATCCTCAAATTTGTTGTCAGCAACAAACTCGATACCAGCCTCGGTGGTGTTAGAAACGATGAAGCGGAAATCCGGATTCTCAGCCAGAGCCATGTAACCTTCACAGTCTGTGTACGGATTCACACATCTGGAAATGATATTGATGTGAGTATGTTCATCTACCACCTCACCATTGTCGATACCTCTTAAAAACAGGTTGTATTCACAGTTCTGTTTCTCCAGCATATCGCACATACCGCGCTCGATCGGCTGTACCACTACTACAGAACCATCAAACAGACCCTGATCTCTTAATTTCTGCAGAAAATAATCTACAAAACCACGCAGAAATCCACCTTCGCCAAACTGAATCACTGTCTCTTTTACATTGCTCATTGCCTGAACCCTCCACTTTCTTAGAATAAAATTGTTTTTACTTTTACACCTAAATTCTGTCTGTCCTTGCTGTCATGATGTTATTTTTCAAGAAAAAATGCTTACGTTCTGTCACCTTGTCCTATGCCTTCCAGTATTTTGTAAGCGCTTACATTTTCTCTTAAAAAAATAAGCAGTTACCCTATGGCTTAATCATACACCATTTATTTCTAATATGCAAGAGGTTTTTGCGTGCTTACGCAAGAAAAAACACGACCAGTTTCCACTAACCGATCGTGTTTCTTCCTAATAGCCATAGGAATCCTGATTCGTGTTCGTCTGTCCCCAATAATGACTGCGAATGTCTGCATAAAATTCCGCATGGGTAGCTTCAATATATGGTGTCAGAAAAATAAAACCAACTCCACAACACATCAACGCCAGGATTTCCCAGCCAATGAATGACAGATCCAGTACAAACAATCTCCACTTATTTCCATTCATCATATCACTGCTGATCTGAAGTGCATCTTTATAATGCATTCCCGGATTGTCATGTAAAATATACGGAACCAGATAATATTCGTAGCCTTTGATGATTCCCGGAATAATCAATAACAAGGACCATAAAAACGTATACAGCCATCGCATAAACATGACCATTACCACATTTTTATATCGTCCGCTTTCAAATGCCCAGAACAATCTGCCAACACCTGCCGCCTGCGCTTGGTCTCTGCTCTCCATAAAAAACGCGCAGCTTCCAACGCGAACCGGATTGCCTACGAAAGATGCCCAAAGCATGCCCAGCACAAACATAACCGCAAAAATAACCAGAAAAACGGCAATCACCGATAATGCAACCAGCAGTATGCCAAGTCCCGATTCGTCATGGTTTCCAGATAGCTGGAGTGCCTGTCCCAGAGGCACACTTTGTGTTCCTCCTACATTGAACCGGATCGGACTGTTGTTGCCGCCGCCCAAAATACCGGCAAGAAAGCATGCAAGAACTGCCCACCAGTAATAACGGCTTAAACTGGCTTTTGCTCTGCTTTTCAATTCTGTTCTCGTTGACATTGGATCCACCTCCTCATGTAAAAGTTTCTCACAAAACGCTTTGCTTCGCAAGAAATGCAGAATTTCCTGTAAAAAAAGGCTGCCGCGTGTGCGACAGCCTTTTAACGATTGCTAATCCGTGTAAATTAAGCTACAACTTTAACGTTAACAGCCTGAATGCCACGATTGCCTTCGGTGGTATCGAAAGTTACTTTCTGACCATCCTCCAGAGTTTTGTAGCCATCAGCTACGATACCGGAGAAATGTACGAATACTTCCTCGCCGGTTGCATCGTTGGTGATGAAACCATATCCTTTTGTAGCGTTGAACCACTTAACTGTACCCTTGTTCATGAGTGGTACCTCCTATTAGAATAAAAATTTTTATACCGTATTTCAAGTGTGAAACAAAAAAATCACATATTTTTGTAAATCGTGAAATGCTCTTCATGACTTACAAAAATATGTGAATCAAAAGCTCATACCCAAATACGTTTTCATTTTAGCACCCCACTCATGCAATGTCAAGTGCTATTTCCACTGGATAAATCTGCATTTTTATATGGTAAAATGGCGTTCCAATCTGTTATAATTGCTAAAATTTTATTAATTTTTTAAAAAACTTGACCATAGAACGATTCTAAGCGTTATAATATTACAATTACAATATCAAAGGATTGATTTTGGAGGCAATAACATGAGATTAAAAAAACAAATGAAAAATTTCAAGAAATTCGGATTCATTGGTATGGTCAGTGCCCTGTCGATTCTGTCTGCAGTTCCGGCATTCGCTGCATCCGGATGGGTGAAAAACAACGAAAAATGGTATTACTATGAAAATGATACAATGTTAAGCAATGGCTTCATTCAGGTTGATGGCAAGTATTACTACCTGATGCCGGATGGTTCCATGGTAACCGGTTGGCTGAAGATTGGCGAGGATTATTACTATATGCGTGGCGACGGTTCCATGAGCACCGGTTGGAGAGAAATGAACGGCAACTGGTACTATCTGCGTCCGGAATCTGGAAAATGCGTACTGAACTCCGCAATTGAAATTGATGGTTACTGGTATTTCTTCAAAAATGATGGTGCTATGCTGAACGGTTGGCTGAAACAGAATGGCAGCTACTATTATATGGATCCGGCTGGTTCCGGAAGAATGGCGGCTGGCAATACAGTTGTGATCAATGGCTTGTCTTACATTTTCGGAGCTGATGGTGTATGTGTAAATCCGGTAAACATCGGAGATTATTATGACGCAGCCAGCGGAAATACAGCTTCTGCAAACGCAGGCACATCTACCACTGCAAATCCTGGCTCCACCGGTCAGACTTCCTCAAGCGGCAGCCGCGTCATTACTGCAGGCGGTTCTGAGAACTCCAACTATGGACCGGGAATGCAATAAACCATAAATACGGTATGATCCCGTCACAATGCATCCCAAAAATGTGAAAAGCCGCCACCGGCGGCTTTTTGTTATAGTTAGGCAAGAAAAAAAGCCATGTCCGTGTGTAACCCACACGACCATGGCTTTTTTCATATCATAATTATTTAAGAGTAACTTTAGCACCCTCAGCCTCAAGTTTGGACTTGATACCCTCAGCCTCTTCCTTGGAAGCGCCTTCTTTCAGTACCTTCGGAGCGTTATCAACTACTTCCTTAGCCTCTTTCAGACCAAGACCGGTAGCTTCACGAACAACTTTGATAACTTTAACTTTGTTCGGGCCAACTTCGGTCAG
>JBJEIZ010000008.1:0-22215 GCA_051877535.1 Brotaphodocola sp. | reverse complement strand
ATAACGATTCCATAAAATCTTGACAACACCGGCATAGTATCTCAACCTCCCTCTTCTGTGAATATGATATCACGATATCGTGATATTGTCAAGAGGATATGGTTTCTTAGAATGATTGGAATGTTGTCCCTAATGACAATCACTCGTGTCGGGCAGCCCGATCATCCAGGATGGAAAGCTGGTGGGTGCCGTTACCCACGTTTTGGTGAATGATCCGACGAGGGGTATGGGATATTTATAGAGAATATGCTGGACGCGGCGGGGTGAATTTTTGACAGGGGCGAAAGTCCTTGTCACTTTTAGTTGATCTGTGCTATAGTAAAATGGAATTATATAGTACATTGGGAGAAAAGGATATGTTGTGTTGGAAATGTGGTTTTCAAATTCCTTTTGACGATGCAGTTTTTTGCCCTCATTGTGGAACTAAAACCGATGGCAAAGCATTAGAAGCAGAAGATGGTAAAGCACTAGAAGCAGAAAAAGAATATCGGATATCTCAAATGCGAAGAAAGAACGAGTTGATTCCTGAAAAAATCAAAAGATTAGTAGATTTTCGAATAAGAATAGAATTTTTGTTTGTGAAACGTCGGTTGGGATTGTGTCATCGGGTTTGGAATCGAAAAAAGAAATTATATGCTCATTACGGATATGAATGGTATACTCCTGCCGAGCTTAATCCTGATATTATGTTTGATTAAAATTGTAAAAATATAGTTGTATGTCATGATATAATGGGTTTCTAAAATTTATACTATATTCTATTATGGAATTACTATTCCGTGTACTCGTTGTTGTCCCTAATGACAATCACTCGTGAGCGGCAGCCCCATCATTCAGGACGGGAAATTGGTCGGCGCGGTGACGCATGTTTTGGTGAATGATCCGACGCGAGGATATGGGATATTTATAGAGAATATGCTGGACGCAGCAGAGTAGCGGCATGGATGATGAGACCATGGCGAAACTGAATCAGGATATCAACAATCATCTTTATACTTTGCTGACGATCTGGTTCAACGGAACAGAGGAAGAAGCCGAGGACCTGGAGCGCACACTGAACTTTCTGGCAAGGTATCATGGAAAAAACTGGGATCAGGAAAAGTATGTTAATTTGCTGATGCGATAAAAATAACAGAAGGATTGTAAAGCAGGCAATAGGGTGAAGATGTCATTGAGTTGCCTGCTTTTTATGTACAAAAAGAAAGAAAAGTATATTCTTTTATCCTCAGAAAAAAACCACGCATTGCGAAAGAGAGCTGAATGTGATATGATAAATAAAATATCCCAGAGAGGTAATTGATATGGAATTAGCAGAAAAGATAAGAAAGATCAGAGAACAAACAGGATTATCCAGAAAAGATTTTTCAATACATATTGGAATTCCCCTGAGAACGATAGAGGATTGGGAGGCAGGGCGCAGAAGACCGCCGGAGTATATACCACGACTGATTGAGTATCAGATAAAGTATGAAGAACTGATCGGGAAAAAGCAAAGGGAGAAGCAGGATGCAGAAAAATAGCGAGATTGTAATTTTTGAAACGGAAGATAATCAGGTGAAATTACCTGTAACTGTAGAAGGCGAAACGGTATGGTTAAATCGGAATCAGATGTCTGAGTTGTTTGGCAGAGATGTAAAAACGATTGGTAAGCATATTAATAATGCACTTAAAGAGGAATTATCTGTTGATAATTCAACTGTCGCAAAATTTGCGACAGTTCAAATTGAAGGAGAACGAGAAGTAGAAAGAAATATTGAATATTACAGCCTCGATGTAATCATTTCCGTTGGTTATCGTGTGAAATCAAAACGAGGTGTGGAATTTCGCCGTTGGGCTAATTCCGTATTGAAACAGTACATATTGAAAGGTTATGCGGTGAATGATAATCGTATCAAACAACTGGGAGAAGTGATACGAATTATGAAAAGAACGGAGAATGAACTGGACAGCAAACAGGTGCTTCTGCAATAGAGGATTCAACATGGGTTGCTCTTACGATAATGATCGCTGAAGCAAGGTCGGAAGAAAAAGAAATGATGATCAGCGTGATAATGAATTGTATGCAATAAGAGTGTTGTCCCTAATGACAATCACTCGTGTCCGGGAGTCCGATCATTCAGGATTGGAAACTGGTGGGGACAGCTTGAAACTTCGGTATATATCCAATATAATTTAGTTAATGTAAAAGACAAAGGAGTGAGAATTATGCCATTCTTGATGGTTCGAAATGATATAACAAAGATGCAGGTGGATGCAGTTGTGAATCCTGCAAATAGTGCGTTAATGCAGGGGCGTGGAACCAGTCGTGCCATCTACCTGGCGGCCGGTGAGGCAGAGCTGACAAATGCATGCAGGGAGATTGGATCCTGTGAAATCGGCAATGCAGTATTGACTCAGGGATTTGCACTGCCTGCCAAGTATGTGATCCATGCAGTGTGTCCGCAGTGGCAGGATGGAAAGCCCGGGGAGAAAGAAATTCTGGGGCGTACATACAGATCGGCATTGGAACTGGCCAAGACTCACGGCGTGGAGTCGATCGCTTTTCCGCTGTTGTCATCGGGCTTTTACGGATGTCCGAAGGAGGAAGCGCTGCATGCGGCAACGGTGGCGATCAGTGAATTCCTGCTACATGAGGACATGATGGTGTATCTGGTCTTATATGACCATGAATCTGTGGAAGTCAGCAAAAAGCTGTTCGTGTCTATTGAAGAATATATTGACGATCACTATGTGGGCGAGAAATACGAGCAGTATAATACTTATGAGGATTACCGCAGAAACAAACCAGCTGGGGATATGGTTCGTGAGGAGTCAGCGGGATATTTGTTTGATGCGGATTCGAGACGGAGAACGTCTGCATCGGCAGCGCCGGCAGAGACAGTGCCGATGCCCCCAGCGGTCTCAGCGGCTCATGAAGTTCCGACACCCCTGACGGTGCCGTGGAAAAAGTCCGGAAAAGGACGGTTGTCAGACCTGTTCAAAGGTTCTGCCCAGGCAAAAGAGAGAAAACTGGAAGATCTGATGAAACATATGGACGAGACATTTTCAGAAATGCTGCTTCGTCTGATTGATGAGAGAGGTTTGAAAGATTCTGTGGTATACCGGAAAGCGAATATTGACCGCAGATTATTTTCCAAGATTCGGAAAGATGCCAACTATGTGCCGACAAAGAAAACAGTCATTGCATTTGCAATCGCACTGGAACTTTCCGTGGATGAGACAAAGGATCTGCTGATGAAAGCCGGTTATGCGTTTTCCGACTGTTCGAAATTTGATGTGATCATTTCTTTCTTTATTGAAAATGGTCTGTATGATGTTTTTGAAATCAATGAGGTGCTGTTTGCTTACGGGCAGCCGGTACTGGGGGAATAGTGCGCTTGTATAGCCAGGCAATTGCAGCCAGGTTGTAAAAATGTCGCTTCGCAGGCGACCAAACTTCCTTTTCAATTTTGTATACTTGAATCACAGTTAAGGAGAGCTGCAAGGTATAAGAGAGGAGAGGAATTATATGAAAAAGGGTTTAACTGAGTTAGTATTTATTTTAGATAGAAGTGGTTCAATGGGAGGTCTGGAGAGCGATACCATCGGTGGATTCAATTCTATGATCAATAAGCAAAAAGAAGAGCCTGGCGAGGCGTTGGTGACTACAGTCTTGTTTGATGACCGATATGAAGTGATTCATGACCGGTTTAAGATCGAGATGATTCGCCCATTGACACACAAGGAGTATTTTGCTCGCGGCTGTACAGCACTTTTAGATGCAGTGGGAAGAACAATCGATAAGATTGACCGAATCCAGAATTATCTTCCGGAAGAGGAAAAAGCAGAGAAAGTGATTTTTGTGATTACAACGGATGGTCTTGAAAATTCAAGCAGAGAGTATTCTTATAATCGCCTGCAGAAAATGATCGAGAACCAGAAGGAGAAAAATAATTGGGAATTTATCTTCCTCGGTGCCAATATGGATGCAGTTTCTGAGGCGAAGAAATTCGGTATCTCCGAGGACCGGGCAGTTACTTTTGAAAATGACAGCCAGGGTGTACAGCTTAATTTCCATGTTGTAGGAAAGACACTTTGTACCATGCGTGCATGTGCACCGACGGAGCGTGTTGGCGATGATTGGAAAGAGGAAATTGAGGAAGATTACAAAAAGCGCAGTAAATCAAGATTCTGGAAGAAATAGGGACTGCGGATTGGAAATGCAGGAAATATGAGAAAGGGAGGCTGGTATCTGGTCCGATGATACCAGTATGATACTGGCAACGATGGACAGTCTGAAACGTGGAATCGATCGTGGATTATTCCATTATGAGAGATGTAGTGTTTATGAGGTGAAACGATATTGCTGAAAGAAATCATTGAGTTGCCTGCTTTTTATGTACAAAAAGAAGAATTCTATTGACCGTATCAACAAAGAGTTACTGCAAAAGTGCAATCTGATTGAACCGCGTTATATTCCTATTGTTGAACAGACCACATTTGACGGAAAAGAAATCATTGTACTGTGGGTATCTGGTGGACCTGATAGACCTGATAGACCGTACAAGTGTCCGGTAGCGTTTCCTACAGAAAAGGCAAAAAAGGCGGATAAAGCATACTATATTCGTAAGATGTCCAGCAGCATCCGTGCCAATACTTTGGAAGATCTATCATAAGTCATATCAGATTGGAGAACCAATTTCTGATGAGGATATTCAAAATCGGCGTATGATTTCCAGGCGGTATCGTAACCGTTATATCGGTGATTTCATGAAGGAGTTGAAACTGGTAGAGGGTCGAAACACTGGCATTCCAACAATCCTGCGGGCGATGGAAACAAACGGTTCCCAGCTGCCGATCTTTGAAACGGATGCGGAACGAACCTATTTCACAGTAATCCTGCCGGTTCATAACACATTCCTTCATGCTGGAGTGCCAGAGATGCAGACACCGGGCAAGCCGAAATCCAGAAGGAGTATCGAAGAAATCCAGAGATTGATTTTGGAAATTCTGGACAGAGCTGGAAACCTTTCAACCTCTGAACTGGCTGCAGCAATGAATTATACTATAGTAACTGCCGCTGTAATTAAGGCTGTTAAAAAACTGATGGCGAGGGAAAAGTGGTGTATTCTGATCCGGAGCATCCTCGTTCCAGTCAATGACCCGACCAGAGGAAAAGCGAAGCTTTTTCGAACTGCAGCCCGGCGGAGTAAATTCAGACAGAGACAGTTTTTGCCCCTGTCTTTTTTCAACGTCCTATGTTATGATGAAAATGGGAAAAGGAGGGAACGCAAAATGAAAAAGACGATAGGATGGATCTTGATTATTTTAGGCGGATTCTTTTGCATTGACGGTGTGATGTGCATTCCTGCTGCATTGACTGCGGATGATATAGCATTGGGCGAGCGCATATTGATATTAATCTGTTTCATAGTTTTAGCCATTTCCGGCGGTTTGATTTGTTGGAAAGGTTTTAAGATCAAGGCAGGAGAAACGAAAAGAAATATATCTCACGGGAAATCGCCGATGCCTGCTGCCGGGAAGATCCATGAGATCTCAAAAAGATATTATGATTCGCACAAAAATCAGATTTCGCCAGTCATCACAGAGAGACGGAACGGTTTTGTTCATCAGTATCACATTCTGATGTTCCAGTGCGATGAATGTCAAAAATATTTTGAGTATCATGATGATTTAAGACTGAGACCGTTTGTAGAATATAATAATAAGACTTACTGCCGTAAATGCTGGGAGAAAAAACAGCATGAATTATATGAATTATGCCCGGAATGTGGAAAGCCGCTTTCCGTTTTTGAACGTCGTAATCAGTATAAAGGGAAATGCAGGGATTGTTGGATTAAAACGATTGCAAAACTTCGGGAAAAGTACAGGGAGTATCAGATCCTGTTGGAGTACCAGTTGAAAGAACAAGGAATTGCGCTAAATCCGACATATACTGACGGTCTCGATGAAACTGGTCGTCCTTCTCATTCCATAAAGAATAAAAAAATAGATATGCTGCCTCTCCGCGATAACGAATATGCACTGTATCTTTTTGATGTCGGAGATGGAGTATTCGCGTTTCCGGACAACGGGATTGGTCTGCGATATATCAATGCTCCATCCAATCAGAATTTTTGTGAGGTGTCGGGCAGCCATGACAGACTGCTTGCAGCCGGAACGGATGGTGAAGCGATTTACCTTTTGACAGGGAAAGGAAAGCTTTTTATTACAAATCCGGATATCAGTGAAGATAAGAACAATAATAATACAGGGGGCGTGCAGCTGATTGACCTTCTTTCCCTCTGTCTGAAAACAGCGGAAGACATCTTTTCAGAAAAGCAGATAGAGGATGCGGTAACCGCTTTTTGCAGCCATGGGATTGTCTCTGTGGACGATAAAATCTACTATGACCCCGCAGCGCAAAAGTTTTTCCGCGTCGCTGTTGATGGTAATTATTATCATGGCTATGATGTAGACTATTTGCTGATGAGTAAAGAAGAGGTCATCACATGGCACACGCGATTTCATTTCTCAATTGACAGTTTTGTCGATGCTTGTCGAGCAGGTGAAATACCCATGTTAGTGATTCTGTCACGACTTCCTTTCAAAGAAGGTCCATATAGTCCACCTGATAATTTCGGATACGGAGTACATTTTGTTTAAACTATGCTCTACGGGGATGAATCGGATCTTTTCGGTAAGAAAGGTAGTGTTTGTTTTGGCATATTTAATACATACAGGATAATTTAAGCAGATTTCTTATGCCGTGACACAAGATATAAAGCAATTTTGCAAACAGAAAGAAAATGATTATGATAAGCCAAATTGGATTAATCGAATGTTTTAAGGATACAAGTATAAACTGGGAGACTGTTGACCTTATTTCAAAAGGCTGGTCAAGTGATAAAAAATATCTGGTAAAAACAAAGACGGGAGAGTGTTTGCTTTTAAGAGTTTCGGGTATTGAGAAGTACAATGCGAAAAAGAAAGAATTCGAAATCATTAAAAAGTATTCAAAGCTTGGTATCAATATGTCCATGCCAGTTGAGTTTGGAATTTGTAACAAGGGTGAAAATGTATATATGTTGCTTACATGGATAGAAGGCAAGGACTTAGAAGAAATATTATCTGATTTGCCAGAAGAAAAGCAGTATCAACTTGGCAGAGAGGCCGGGATCATATTGAGGAAAATTCATTCTATCCAAGTGGACGATAAAGATATTCCAGTTGAGACGAAGAAAACTAAAAAACTTATGCAGCTGTTACGCTATGAGAAATCGCAAGTAAGAGTTCCTGGTGACGAAATTGCAATAAAATATGTGAAGGACAATATTGGTCAGATATGGAAAACGCAACTTGTATATATGCATGGTGACTATCATCCGGGAAATTTAATATATATGAATAATGGTGCGATCGGGGTTATTGATTTTAATCGATGGGAAGTAGGAGACCCATATGAGGAATTTTATAAGTTGGAAATGTTTGGAATAGAAAATAGTATTCCATACTGTATCGGACAGATCGATGCATATTTTGAAGATGATGTTCCGGATGAATTTTGGGTTACCAATGCAGTATATGTGGCGCACGCATCCTTATGTTCAATTAAATGGGCTGAAAAATTTGGGCAGAAAGAAATTGACGGTATGGTGGAAAGATGCAAAATCGTATTTGATGATTATGATAATTTTAAGTTGCATATTCCTAAATGGTATAGTTACAGCGATATAAAATGAATCACTTCAGAAGGATGGTGACATATCGGCGATGGAGTTAGACCAGATGAAAGAAGGAGTTGTTAAGCAGCAGTATTGGATAGATTTGACAAATTGACAACTTTCGGGTTATGATAAGCTGAATCACAGAATGGAAAGTATCATTAATTTGGAGGAATTGAAAAATGAAAATTGCAGTAACCTATGACAATGGAAACGTATTTCAGCATTTTGGAAGAACGGAACAATTTAAAGTATATGAGGTAGAAGATCATAAGGTCGTTTCCGGTGAAGTCATCAGTTCTAATGGTATTGGTCATGGAGCACTTGCAGGTATTCTTGCAGATCAGGGTATTGATGTTTTGATCTGCGGCGGAATTGGCGGTGGTGCACAGGCTGCACTTGCAGAAGCAGGAATTGAATTAGTTGCAGGAGCAGAAGGAAATACAGATGAAGTCGTTGAGACTTTTTTAAGAGGAGAGCTGGTCTCAACGGGTTCTAATTGCCATCATCATGACCATGAAGAAGGACATTCCTGTGGAGAACATGGATGTGGCGGACATGGTGAAGGTCATTCTTGCGGTGGTTGTGGAAATCATAATACACTGGAAGGAAAAAATGTGGGAAAAACATGCAGAGTACATTATAAAGGAACATTCAATGATGGTACTCAGTTTGATTCTTCTTACGATCGTGGAGAGCCACTGGAATTCGTATGTGGCGCCGGTATGATGATCAGAGGATTTGATGCCGCGGTTGCTGATATGGAAGTGGGACAGATTGTAGATGTTCATCTTATGCCAGAAGAAGCATATGGTATGCCAGATCCAGATGCAATTATGGTATTCGAGATCGCACAGCTTCCAGGTTCAGAAGAGCTAACAGTTGGTCAGCAGGTTTATCTGTCAAATGCAATGGGACAGCCATTCCCGGTTAAGGTCACAGCTAAAGACAGCAAAACGATCACTCTTGATGCAAACCATGAAATGGCTGGAAAAGAACTGAATTTTAAAATGGAACTTGTTGAGGTAAAATAAGATTACGGGAGATGCCGCACCAGTTTTGTATTTGTGTGGCATCCCCTAAACATCATTAAGAATTTTGAGAGAAGTATTTCTTAGTTAAATCTACGACGGTTCCGGAAAGCAGGAACACTGCAATCAGGTTTGGAATGGCCATCAGACCATTGAATGTTTCTGCAATGTTCCAGAGAAGTCCCAGATCCATGGTAGCTCCCATAATAGCAACCAGTGAGTAGATGACCATAAACGGACGGATTACTTTGGAAGAAAATAGGAATTCAATGCAGCGCGCTCCGTATAAACCCCATCCGATAATGGTGGAGAAAGCAAAACAGCACATAGCGGCGGCGGTAAAAACAGACACCCAGTTTCCGTAAGTGGAGGTAAAACCAAGGATGGTCAGTTCTGCTCCGGCCGCCTGACCGTAAGGGACAGATATTCCGCTGCACAGAATGACCAGCGCGGTCAGCGTACAGATTACGATCGTGTCGGCAAATACTTCAAAGATACCGAAAAATCCCTGTTTTACCGGTTTGCTGGTATCGGCGCAGGCATGTGCGATGGAACCGGTACCCAGACCGGCTTCATTGGAAAAGATACCACGGGAGACTCCTTTTTTCATACTAAGGAAGAAACTTCCTATCACGCCTCCGGTAACGGCAGATGGATGAAATGCTCCGGTGACGATGGAGGTAAATACAGCCGGCACCTGATTGATGTGAAGAAGTACAACACCCAATGCAAGGAGGATATAGAGCAGGGCCATGAATGGAACCAGGCGTTCTGTAACTTTTCCAATCCTTTTGATGCCGCCTAACAGGACCAGACCAACTAAAACGGCAATGAGGATTCCCATGATCAGGTTGGTGGCTGCTATGGATCCCGTTCCAATGATATGGTAGTTGAGCAGTGCGGAGTTGACGGCTGCAGTGATGGTATTGACCTGAGTTGCATTGCCGGTTCCAAATACAGTAAGGACACCAAAAGAGGAAAAGAGAGTGGCAAGCCAATGCCAGTTTTTTCCGAGACCGTTTTTAATATAGTACATAGGACCGCCGATCAGATCGCCCTGGTCATTGGTTTCACGAAAGTGAACTGCCAACGTTACCTCGGAAAATTTGGTGCACATACCAAGAATGGCGGAAATCCACATCCAAAACACAGCACCGGGACCGCCGATTGCAATCGCACCGGCAACTCCGGCGATATTGCCGGTACCGACGGTAGCAGCGAGAGCGGTGCAGACAGCCTGGAACGGTGTCAGAGCACCATCGGAGGCATCGCGCTTGCGGAACATTCGCCCGATCGTGACGCGAATGGCGTAGGGAAATTTCCGTATCTGCAGAAAACTTGTACGGAGGCTCAGGTAAAGTCCGACGCCGATAATGCAGATCATGGCTGGTACACCCCAGATAAAATTGTTGACTGCCGTATTGATAGATATGATCGTATTTAGCATAACAGATACCTTTCTTATATTATATTTTCAGAGAGTAAACAGTAGAATCATATCATAATTCTGGAAAGAAGTATAGTAAAAATATTCAGTTTTCACGCTGCTATGCGTTGGCATTTCGTTTTCTTGTTTTCGTGATTCAACATAAATTCCTAATAGGCTCCGGTTATCAAAGACAAAATAGTGCGGTAAAACTCTTGACATGGTTTTAAATACGATTTAATATAATTTTAAATACGTTAAAGACTGTGGAAAGGGACTTCTTATGAAAACGATTGTGATTGTAGCCGAGACCGGTTCCGATATACCTCCGGAGATGGCAGCAGAATATGGCATCCGTATCGCTCCGATGCATGTGACCTTCGGGGAAGAAACGTTTGATGACGGTGCATTTCCGGCAGAGAAGATTTGTGATTATTATAAGAATGGCGGAAAACTTCCGAAGACCAGCGGATGTGTTCCCGAAGATTTTAAAAAGTTGTTTGATGAGATTCATGGGGAGAACCCGGATGCGCAGATTTTGTATCTGGCATATTCTGCAGTAACGACCTGCTCCTATCAGAGTGCAGCGATTGCGGCTGAGGGCAGGGATTATGTTACGTTTTTTGACACTCAACAGGTTTCTGCCGGTCAATGTATGATCTTAGTAAAAATGGCGGAATTCTTGAAAGCACATCCGGAAGTCACGATGGAGGAAGCTTTGCATGAGGCTGAAGTTTTGAGAGAACATGCCAGGATGTGTTTTGTTCCGGATAATCTGGAGTTTCTGAGAGCTGGCGGTCGTGTAAGCAATGCCGCTTATATGGGTGCCCGTATTCTGAATCTGCATCCATGTATCGAATTGTTGGACGGCAAATTGATTGCCACAAAAAAATATCGAGGAAAGATGGTAAAAATTGCGTCTCAGATGGTTCGGGAATATTCTGAAAAATATGATTTAAAGAGAGATTGTCTGTGGTTTATCTGGGTTGTCGGTATGGGGGATGATGTGCGCCGCGCAGCGGAAGAAGCTGCGCGGGCGTGCGGATTTCGAGAAACGCGGTGGATTCAGGCTCGCGGCGTGATAACGACACATGGAGGTCCGGGAGCCATTGGTCTGGCTGGATTTTGTTTATAGAAATTGTGGGAAGGGGTACAAACACCTCTTCTCTTTTTTTCTGTAATTTTGTAATATTCTTTTAATTCCTGCGTTTTACTTATTAGAAGCCGCATGTCGAAACTTGCGATGGGTTCTCATTGTATGGGAGTCAATAAAGCGATTATAATGTGGTTATGCGTCAAAAAAGGGTGCAGTGGCTGATTAAAAAAATGCAGGAGGGCAGAGAAATGTCAGAAATAAATGTAGCAATTGCAGAAGATAATAGCCAGATGTTAAGTTTGTTGAACGATATGGTAGAACAGGAACGCGGTTTTCGCGTTGTGGGAAAGGCAAACAATGGCGAAGACGCATTTGCAATGATTTTGGAAACGAAACCAGATCTTGTGCTTATGGATGTGATTATGCCGAAGATGGATGGGATTTCCGTGATGGAACGCGTCAGACAAGAACAGCAGGGAGAGAAAATTCCGCCTTTTATTATGATCACGGCGGCAGGAAGCGATCAGGTGGCAGCGGATGCATTCCAGAAAGGTGCAAACTATTATATTATGAAGCCATTTGATCCTGCTGTGGTTATGGATAAGATCCGCCGCGTTGTGCGCGGTACGGCAAAGCTTTCTGCAAAAGATGAGATGAAGATGGTGGAACCTTATGTGAATCGGGAGGAGTATATGCAGAAAAATTTGGAAAATGATGTGACGCGCATGCTGCATGAGATCGGGATTCCGGCTCATATTAAAGGATATCAGTACTTGAGGGATGCGATTGCCATTTCTGTTCACGAGGATGATACGCTGATTTCGGTAACAAAAGTCCTTTATCCGACTATAGCCAAGCAGCACGATACGACTGCCAGCCGTGTGGAACGGGCAATTCGCCATGCCATAGAGGTGGCGTGGGAACGGGGGCGCTTAGAGGCAATCTATGATCTGTTCGGGTATACAGTAAGTACAGGCAAGGGAAAGCCGACAAATTCAGAGTTTATTGCTTTGATTGCCGACAAAATACGGTTGGATTATAAAAATATCTGAGACTTTTTGTAGATTTTACTTCCTAAATCCTTCCAAATGGGGTATACTTATATATAGCATGAAAATCTGCGAGGGGCAGATGAAAGGAAAATAGGAGGATATTTCGATGAAGAAAATTTTGTTTGTTGCATCTGAGGCTGTACCATTTATTAAAACAGGCGGTCTTGCTGACGTTGTTGGTTCTCTGCCGAAATGTTTTGATAAAAGATACTATGATGTGCGGGTGATGATTCCGAAATATTTATGCATCAAAGATGAATGGCGTCAGAAAATGAATTATGTTACCCATTTTTATATGGACTATCTGGGAGTAAGCCGTTATGTCGGCATTTTGGAGTGTGAGTATGACGGGATTAAGTTCTACTTCATCGACAACGAAGCTTATTTCAGCGGTGCTAAGCCGTACGGTGACTGGTATTATGATCTGGAGAAGTTTTCTTTCTTCTGTAACGCGGCCCTGTCTGCTTTGCCGTCCATTGGCTTCAGACCGGATGTGATCCATTGCCATGACTGGCAGACCGGTCTGATTCCGGTTTACGTTAAAGACCGTTTCTCAGACAATGAGTTTTATCGTGGAATCAAGACCATCATGACGATCCATAACCTGAAGTTCCAGGGCGTATGGAACGTTGAGACGATCAAGAGATTTTCACAGCTGTCTGACTACTATTTCTCTGCTGACAAGCTGGAGGCATACAAGAACGGCAACATGCTGAAGGGCGGTATCGTTTATGCAGATGCAATTACCACAGTTAGCCAGACTTATGCAGAAGAAATCAAGACACCGTTCTACGGAGAAGGACTTGACGGTCTGCTGCGTGCACGCAGCAATGACCTGCGCGGTATTGTGAACGGCATCGATTATGGCGATTTTAACCCGGAGACGGATTATAAGATCGCACAGAAGTACAGCGTCGGCAATTTCCGCAGCGAGAAAGTAAAGAATAAATGTGCGCTGCAGTCGCAGCTTGGTCTGCCGGTTGACGGAGGAAAGTTCATGGTTGGTATCGTATCCCGTCTGACCGACCAGAAAGGTCTGGATCTGATTCAGGCTGTTATGGATGAGCTGTGTACCGATGATATGCAGCTGGTGGTTCTGGGTACCGGCGATGAGAAGTATGAGAACATGTTCCGTCATTATGACTGGAAATATCACGACAGAGTATCTGCTCAGATTTACTACTCGGATGAACTGTCCCACAAGATTTATGCAGGTTGTGATGCATTTTTGATGCCGTCTTTGTTTGAACCGTGCGGGCTGAGTCAGCTGATGGCACTTCGCTATGGTACTGTGCCGATGGTACGTGAGACAGGCGGTCTGAAAGATACGGTTATCCCGTACAATGAGTTCGAAGGAATCGGAACCGGATTTTCCTTTGCAAACTACAATCCGCATGAGATGCTGGATATGGTTCGTTATGCAAAATATGTATATTATGCGAAGAGAGAAGATTGGAACCGGATTATCGAGCGTGCGATGACAACTGACTACTCCTGGAATGCTTCCGCAGCAAAATATCAGGAGATGTATGATTGGATCGTTACCAAATAAGAACGGATGGAAAAGAGTACAATATGACATTTTGGGATAAATTTTTCAGTAATGAAGTAATGATCAGTGCGATCGTTGGCTGGACTGTAGCACAGGGACTCAAGACGATCATTGACTGTGCGCTGAATAAAAACTTTTCTCCTGAAAGATTGGTTGGTTCTGGCGGTATGCCGAGTTCCCATTCAGCAACAGTCTGCGCTTTGACTGTGAGCGCGGGAACCTGTTTTGGAGTTGATTCTTTTGAATTTGCAATCTGTTTCGTGTTCGCGGCTGTCGTTATGTATGATGCGATTGGTGTCCGTCAGGAGACAGGCAAGCAGGCAAAATTGCTTAATCTGATCATGGAACAGGATTTGTTTAAGATGAACAACGAAGAAATGCAGGAGCAGCTGAAAGAACTGGTAGGTCATACACCGTTGCAGGTGATGGCCGGTGCGATTCTTGGAATTATCCTGTCTGTAATTGTGCATCGATTTTATATTTAACAGTTTTATAGAACAAAAAGGAACTGCTGCTTTTACGATCAAAAGCTTCGTAAAGCAGCAGTTCCTTTTTACATATACATACAAAAACAAACCGCCATTGGCGGCTTGTTTTTGTATGTATCGCTGATTGTTATGCCTCAGCTTTCTGTTTTTTGATCACTTTTAAAATGTAAGTACTAAGAAGGAAACCTGCGGCTGCAAAGCAGGCCATTACGATGAAGACGATCCGGTAACCGGTCATGCCTTCGAATTTATCCAGAATGCCTCCGTAAATTGCATACATAAATGCGCCTGGAAGGTATCCGACGAAAGAACCGATGGACATTGCAGAACCGGTAATCTCACGCGGAACTTTGACTTCATCCATAGGTGCAAAGAAAATTGCGCGCATGCTGAAGATAAATGCACTGATGGAAAGGGTGATTGCCATACCGATGAAGATACCCAGTTCCTTGTGCGGCAGGCATGCAAAAATAACCAGAGCAGCAGTAACAATTACAAAGCAGATCTTCAAATACTTAGTTGCAGAATGGAGAACTTTATCGGTGATGAAACCGCCGACCGGTCCGCCGAGCATTTTCAGACCATACTGGTTGATAATGCCATATACACCAACAAGAGCTGCCGGAAGTGCATAAGCAGCTTCCAGGAATGGGATAAAGTAAGTTAATCCACAATATACACTATATACAAAGAATACATTGAAAGAAACCAGCCAGATATTTTTGTTCTGTAAAGCCTGTTTGATCGTGTTGTCTTTCTTTTGTGGTGTTCCGGTTTCTGCCGGTGCTTTCTCTTCGTGTTTATCCGGTTCGAGCAGGAAGAATGCAACAATTGCAAGTACACCAGGAACAATTGCATAAAAGAGGATAGCTGCTCTTAAACCAGCTTCGTTGCTTCCGAGTGCAGAGAAGATGCCTAATGCACAAAATGCTACGATGGTGTCCATAAGACCGCGACCTGCTTCCAGAATACCAAACATACGACCCTGTTCATCTTCATTACCCAACAATCGCACAGTTTTCAGCATTGTCGGCCAGTAAAGCATGTCCGCAAATACCGCCAACAGACAGTAAATCAATAAGAAAACCGGGTAAGATGGGAACGTGGAGAGGAACAAACCACTGACGCAGATACCAAGAAGAGAAAAAGGAATCATGATCTTCTTGGAGATCCGGTCAACTACGAGGATTGCTGCCAGGAATCCGAAGGTGGAGATCCATCCGGCAACACTCATTGCAATACCGATCTGTGTATGGGAAAGTCCCATAAATTCCTGCATGGGCACGTAAAACGCATCTTTCATAAAGCCCAGCTTGTAGATCGTCCCGGCACCCAGCATCAAAGTACCGAAAGAGATCCATTTTTTGTCTAACCTTTTCTTCGTTTGTTCAGCCATAATCATTCACCTCATTGTAATTTTTTTGAAACGGATTTGACTTGTCTTTAGTATAGTTGTATTTTTGTGTATTGTCAAGCACAAAATTGCGTTATATTGCAAATATGTGCATATTAATTTGCAAACGCCTATTTAAAAATGTAAAAACGTGCAATAATGTGTAATTATTTAAAAAAGTACTTGAAAAAACACATTCCATATAGTATAGTAAAGACAGGAAACGGATTTAACGAAAAGGAGTGAATGCTTTACTATATGTTATCTGAACAACGTCACAAAGAAATTTTACAGCTTCTTGAAACAGAAGGAACCGTTAAGGCGAGCAGCTTATGCAAACTTCTAGATACTTCCAGAGAAACGATTCGAAGAGATTTGGAGAATCTGGAAGAGAAAGGAAAACTCAGACGGATTCATGGCGGTGCCATGAGGCTGGAGCCGGAGCATGAAAGAGCAGCCGTTTATGAACCTTTTGAAAAAAGGACAAGAGAAAATTCTTCTTATAAAGAAGAAGTTGCTTTCGAAGCTGTACATTATATCTCTGAAGGACAGGCGATTGCGCTAGACTCCGGAACAACTTCATTGGAGCTGGCAAGAGCGATCAAGAATCGCTTCCGCTCCCTCACGGTTGTCACAAATTCCCTTACGATTGCCAATGAACTGGCAGATGCCGCAGGTATTACGCTGATTCTGACCGGAGGCATTTATAATCCGGAGGAAAAAGCATTCCTCTCGGACATGGCAACCATGATTCTTTCCCGCATTAACATTGATATTCTGTTTTTAACTACTTGTGGAATCTCAGTGGAGCGCGGAATCACCTACCAGCGCACGGATGATCTGATCATTCAGTCAAAATTAATGGAAGCTTCCGATAAAACGATTGTCATCACGGACAGCTCCAAGCTGGGCACGAATTCTCTTGTACGAATGTGCGGAATCGAAGAAATTTCCATGATTATCACCGATTCCCATGCATCGGAAAAAAACATGCAGACCTTTGAAAAGGCCGGAATAAAAGTAGTAATTTCTCAGAAAAGGAAGGAAGAACATTATGGTACAAATGAATGATAGAAAAAATACTCCAAGCGTGCTGCTTGTTTCTGTGGATGCACTGAAACCGGAATTTGTTTTTGAACAGGAACGGCTGGGAGTACATCTGCCGACTATTACAAAATATTTCGTAGAAAACGGTCTGACTGCACGGGAGGGGATGAAGAGTGTTTTCCCAACCTTTACCTACCCATGTCATCAGAGTATGATCACGGGAACCAATCCGGCTACGCATAAGACGGTCAACAACGGTATCTTCGACCCGACCGGTGAGCATCTCGGTGCATGGCACTGGTTTGCAAATACCGAAGTAAAAACACTCTGGGAAGCAGCGAAGGAAAACGGTTACTGGTCTGCCAGCGTGGCATTCCCGACTTCCGTCGGTGCCAAAGGTGATTTCATTGCTCCGGAATTCTGGTGGGACGGTTCTGCCCTTGACAGCCGGTTCATCGATGCAGTCGCAAAACCGCAGGGAATGATTCTGGAAATGGAGAAAGAAATCGGGCAGTATGCCGGAGGCCTTGACCTGACGGATGCCGGAGATGCACAGAGAGGAAAAGCTGCGCTCTGGGTTCTGCGCAATAAGATCGCACCGGTTATTTCCGAAAAACCGTTCTTTATGTCCGCATATTTTGCAAGCTTTGATGAGAGCGCCCATGTAAACGGTGTCTACAGCAAGGAAGCTGCCAGGAGCCTGGAAAAGATCGACAAAATGCTGGGAGAACTGATTGAAGAGGCACAGAAGATCACAGATGGTCATCTGATCGTATGTGTGGTATCTGATCACGGAACTCTGGATAATACTCATAATATTGCTCCGAATGTCCTACTGAAGAATGCCGGACTGATCGAAACGGATGGACAGGGAAAAGTCACCTCATGGAAGGCATTCAGCCAGAGAGCCGGCGGAACGGCAGAAATCCGCCTTGCAGATCCGTCTGATCAGGAAGCGGCAGCTGCTTTAAAACGTGTAGCAGACCAGCTCCTTTCTGATCCGGACAGCGGCATCATGGAGGTACTTACCGGAGAAGAAGCCAGAGTTCGCGGCGGATTCCCAGAGGCTGCTTATGTATTGGTATCTGAAAAAGGATATGAGATTCGAGATGATGTGACCGGCGATTACTGCCGTACAACCCTCACCCAGAAAGCTCAGCATGGATATAATGAGAATTTCCCGGAAATGAGAGCTTCTTTTATGCTGACCGGTGAAGGAATTCAGAAGGGACACATTGATCATGTAAGACTGATCGACGTTGCGCCAACGCTGGCAGGGCTGATGCATTTTACTTTAGAAGAAGCTGAGGGGCGCAATTTATTAAAATAGAGGTGGCGAATGAGTACGATAGAAGCCTTTTTTCAAACTGCTGCTGATTTTTTGTGGAAAGACTGGATGCTTGTCATGCTCCTGGGACTGGGAGTTTATTACACTGTTATGACTGGCTTTGTTCAGATACGTTTTTTCCCTTACGTGGTGAAAAATTTTGTGAAGGGACTTAAGAAAAACAATAATCATGAAACCGAAGCCGGAAAATATTCTTCCAATCAGGCACTTTTCACTGCTATTGCAAGCTGCGTGGGAAGCGGAAATATCGTCGGCGTTTCAACCGCGATCCTGTCCGGCGGACCGGGAGCCCTATTCTGGATGTGGGTCGCTGCACTTCTCGGTATGGCTACGAAATTTGCCGAGATTACGCTGGGCGTCCGCTATCATGGTCATGATGACAACGGCGAGATCAATGGCGGGCCTATGTACTATATTGCACATGCAACCAACATGCAGTGGACTGGTGTTCTGGTAGCGATGCTTTTGTTTATTCAGAACGCAGGAGCAACGCTGATTCAGTCCAACACCATTTCCAGTGTGGTCCAGGAGGCGTTTTCGCTTCCTCCGCTTGTGACTGGACTGATTTTGGCGCTGCTCATGACAAGTGTTATCAGCGGAGGCTTTAAACGGCTGGTGCATACTGCGGAAAAAATTGTTCCGGTCATGGCCCTTTTATACATTTTTGGCGGACTGATCGTCATTCTGATGAATATTTCAGCACTGCCTGCTACCGTCGTATCCATTTTCAAGGGCGCATTTACGATTAAGGCAGGTGCAGGAGCAGCCGCAGGTCTGACGATCAAGCAAGCGATGCGATACGGTGTTGCAAGAGGACTTTACTCCAATGAGGCAGGAGAAGGTTCCGCTGCGGTGCTTCATGCCTCTGCACAAGTCGATCACCCGGTTCGTCAGGGAATGTACGGCATCATGGAAGTTTTTATTGATACGATTCTGTTGTGCAGTACAACCGGATTTACCGTGCTGATCACGGGTGTGAATCAGACTCATACCACAGCTTCCACATTGGCGGCGGCAGCTTTCGGTTCTGTATTTTCAGGACTTCAGTTTGTTATTTATATCAGCCTGATCCTGTTTGCAGGAACGTCCATCATGAGCCAGTGGTATTTCGGTCATGTCAGCCTGACTTATTTAAAGAAACCAAGAGGCGCTGCCATTTACCGTATGATTTTTCCAGTGCTGATCCTGTTGGGAAGTTTAAGTACCATCAATATGGTCTGGTCCATTCAGGACTGTGCTCTTGGCTTGTTGATTATTCCAAATGTGATTGCCCTCGTCCTTCTTGGCCCGGAGGTTCGGCGGCTGCTTATTGAATTTACAAATATGATTTATAAGGAGTCAAAATAGAGATGAGAAAAGAATTGCAAACATTTATCGATACCATTCCGGCTGTGGCAGATGCCGCAGCACTGAAAGAAACTTTCTGGCTCAACGATAAAAAACTTCCGGAATCCGAGCAGCATATTACCGAGGTGTCTCCTGCTCAGATCAAGGATGCCAGTGACCGTCTGCTGCGTTTTGCCCCTTATCTCAAACGCGTGTTCCCGGAACTGGAAAAAACAAATGGCATCATCGAGTCGGAACTTCGTGCCATTCCGAATATGAAACAATTTCTGAATACCACATATGGCGCAGATATCGAAGGAACCCTGATGCTGAAAATGGACAGCGACCTGCCGGTATCCGGTTCGGTCAAGGCGCGCGGCGGTATTTATGAGGTACTCAAGCATGCAGAAGATCTGGCTTTGGAATCCGGTATGCTGAAAGTGACGGATGATTACAGCATTTTGGCAGAACCGAAATTTGTAGAATTTTTTGGCAAGCATACGGTTCAGGTAGGCAGTACCGGCAATCTGGGTATGAGTATCGGAATTATGAGTGCGAAGCTGGGATTCCGTGTTATTGTCCATATGTCAGCAGATGCAAAACAGTGGAAAAAAGATCTTCTCCGAAGCAGAGGCGTAGAAGTTATCGAATATGCGGATGACTACTGTGCGGCCGTAGAGCAGGGAAGAAAAAATTCCGATGCAGATCCGATGAGTTACTTTGTTGATGACGAAAATTCCCAGAATCTGTTCATGGGTTACAGTGTTGCAGGAGAACGTCTGAAAGCACAGCTTGATGAGCAGAATATCGTCGTTGATGCGGAGCATCCGCTTTTTGTTTATATTCCTTGCGGAATTGGCGGGGCGCCGGGCGGAGTTACCTATGGAATCAAACAAATTTTCGGTGACCATGTGCATTGTTTCTTTACAGAGCCGACCCATGCATGCTGTATGATGCTTGGAATGGCGACCGGACTGCATGACGGTGTCAGCGTTAAAGATTTTGGAATTGATGGAAGAACGGATGCAGACGGACTTGCTGTTGGACGTCCATCCGCTTTCGTAGGCAGAGTGATCCAGCCGATGCTGTCGGGAATCGCCACAATTGAGGACCGCAGACTTTATACATTGATGAGAGGTCTTTTGAATCAGGAAAATATCTTCATCGAGCCAAGTTCCTGTGCCGCATTTGCAGCACTGATCCGACCAGAAGATATGAAACAATATATCGCAGAGCAGGGACTGGCTGACAAGATGCAGAACGTCACTCACATTGCATGGGCAACCGGCGGCAGCATGGTTCCGGAGGAAACCCGTAACATTTATATCCATACTGAATTATAAGATTAAAGATTATGAAATACAAACTGCTGGTTTTAGATATCGATGGAACTGTAACAAATTCCGATAAGAAAATTTTACCGAAGACACGCCAGGCGATTATTGACCTTCAGGAAAAGGGTGTCGCCGTGGCAATCGCCTCGGGACGTGCTCCGAAGGGCGTATTTTCCATTGCTGAGGAACTGGAACTGCACCGTTTCGGAAACTATATTCTCTCTTTTAACGGAGCCAGAATCATCAATTTCCAGACCAGAGAATGTGTCTATGAAAAATATCTGCCGCTGCACATTCCCGGTCGGCTCTGGAGTGATGCCATGAAGTATCAGCTTGGTATCCTGACCTATGCAGATGATGTCATCATAGCCGGAACCGAGCCGGATTCTTACATGGAACTGGAATCCAGAATCAGCAATATGCCGATTGTATACAACAAAAATTTTCGGACAGATGTAAGATTTCCGGTCAATGGATGTCTTCTTACCGGAGAGCCGGAAATGATTGAAACACTGGAACCTGTATTTACCCGCAGGTATTTCCACGAAACGGAAATCTTTCGCTCAGAGCCCTGTTTTCTGGAGGTGGTCCCTAAAAATGTGGATAAAGCTTACAGCTTGAAACATTTGCTTGGAATACTGGGAATACGGCGGGAAGAAACGGTTTGCTGCGGTGACAGCTTTAATGATATTTCCATGATCCAGTTTGCCGGAACCGGTGTTGCCATGGCAAACGGTCAGGAAAAATTAAAACGGCTCGCGGATTATGTCACAGAAAACGATAATGACCATGACGGAATTGCGGAAGTAATCGAGAAATTTTTCTAACGATAGACAGACAGCTGTGTCCCTTTTTGTAATATTTTGTCGAATTTTACGTTTTTATCAATAGAACAGCCTAATAAAGCTGGCAATATATTATGTAGGAGGGATAATATGAGTGAAGAAGAAGATTGGGCAATGGTATGGGATTTTAAAGGAAACCTGATGCGGCTGTATGGGGATGAGATTTATTTTATACATACAGAACAGAGAAAGACCTATGTCCATACCAGGAACAAGATTTATCGGATCAATATGAAGCTGAATGATGCGGAGCAGCAAATGAAGGGACTTCCGCTGATCCGCACTCACAGTTCATTTCTGGTACATATGAGACATTTAGAACGTCTTCATGGATATGAGATGATTTTGAAAAATGGAGTCAGCATCCCGGTCAGTGAAAACCGCAGAAAGCAGGTTTACAGTACGGTGCGTTCTTATCTGTTTTCGTCGTCGCCGGAACGGGCATTCCGAATCATTAAAAATGCAAATGCAGTCGTTGATTCTGCAAGTCGCTTGAAAATGGAAAGAAAATATGATAGTTCCCGAGTTTGCCACTTGGGAAGTAAAAAATGGAGTCGTGAAGGCTCCATTTTTG
>JBJEIZ010000007.1:0-22226 GCA_051877535.1 Brotaphodocola sp. | reverse complement strand
TTGAGGGAGGTTTATGAGACAACTAAATACTTGCAGCTATGAATCCATAAAGGAGCGGAAAGGCTTCTGAGAGATTATAAACGAAAACAACAGCAAGCCGTGACATTCCGGAGTTTCAAGAGCCTCGATGATCTCTGTCAATGCATGAGCATGCTTGTTATGATGCGAAAAAATGAAGGACAGAATATATATGACAAAGTGTCCGAAAGATTCGGATAAAGAAAATCGATGGCTTTCGACTGACAATAGTCTATACCATCGATTTCTTATTTTCAAGCTGGCGAGTGAACAGTAACAACTTTTTTGCTCTTACTGCAGAAACTTTGTTTTTACTGCTGTTATCTATACTGGCTATGAAATCCAATAAATATAAAAGCAGGAATAGCCAATAACAATCTCGAAGTTCTGGATGTGAACAAAAAATACAAATACAAAGAGACTGAGTTTTGGAAGAGTTTGATCTATGGCTTTCTTCTGGCGAACAAATGAAGTAATTTTTTTATGGAACATCCATCTTTATCGTGCTATACTAAAATTGGGTTTATTGTGGATGTTCCTCTTTATTTAAGAAAGGAATTTCACATGAAAGAAAATAAAACAAAATATAACGAGACCACACAAGACAGTGCAGAAAGGGGGCAAAGTATCCTCCCGGTATTCTTTCGAGATGGGAGCTGTCTTCACTGGCATGACCTCCGACATTCATATGCCACATTGATGACGAAGTATGGATCCAATCCGAAGAACCTGGCAGAGCTCCTTGGACATTCGAGTGAAAAAATAGGAGAGGTATATATTGATACCGGACAACTTCCAGTGTTCCTGCCAAGACCATTTGCGAAATTTTTAAAGGAAACGATCCCGAATCATATCGATCCTCCGGTCTGCAAAATCACAGGAAGTACTTTTTTAAAAGACATCTTGCCATACCAAATCACAAATCAAGATTGCGGAAAACATGGATATCAGGTATAATAAAACAGCTATTATGTATGGAATTGTGCTAAAATATCTTTATAATGCAAAATTGCAGCAAAAAGTTGGACAATTCTGGTTTTGTGATTTATATATAATTACTAAGAACAAAAGGATTTAATATGAAAAAACTAGCATTAAGTGATGAAATTTTACTAAGTATTCAGCAACCGGCACGGTATCTCGGCAATGAGATGAATGCTGTGATGAAAGACCCGAAAGGCAAGATACGTTTTGCCATGTGTTTTCCGGACGTCTATGAAATTGGCATGTCTCATCTGGGCATGCAGATTTTGTATTCTATGTTCAATGATCGTGAGGATGTATATTGTGAGCGTGTCTTTTCACCATGGACAGATTTGGACAAAGTGATGCGCGAAAAACATATTCCGCTTTTTGCACTGGAAAGTCAGGATCCGGTAAAGGACTTTGATTTCCTGGGATTTACGATTCAGTACGAGATGTGTTATACAAATATTCTCCAGGTTTTGGATTTAAGTGGAATTCCATTTCACAGTGAAGAGCGCACAGAAGAGGACCCGATCGTGATAGGAGGAGGTCCCTGCGCTTATAACCCGGAACCTTTGGCTCCATTTTTCGATCTGTTTTATATCGGAGAGGGCGAGACTCAATATGATCCTCTGTTTCAGCTTTATAAGGAGAATAAGAAAAATGGAGGAAAACGCCTTGATTTTCTGAAAGCAGCTGCAGGTCTTCCGGGTATTTATGTGCCGATGTTTTATGATGTAACTTACAAAGAAGACGGCACCATTGATACCTTTACTCCCAATATTCCGGAAGCACCGGCAGTGATCCAGAAGGAAATCGTTCTGGATATGGACACTGCTCCGTATATTAAAAATCCAATCGTACCATACCTGAAAGTTACGCAGGATCGTGTGGTTCTGGAAATCCAGCGCGGCTGCATTCGCGGCTGCCGTTTCTGTCAGGCAGGCAATGTGTACCGTCCGCTTCGTGAGCATAGCCTGGAATATTTGAAGCAGTACGCTTATGATATGTTAAAGAGTACCGGGCATGAGGAAATTTCACTTAGTTCCTTAAGTTCCAGTGATTATACCTACTTAAAAGAACTAGTTACATTCCTGATCGACGAATTCCACAGTAAGGGTGTCAATATTTCTCTGCCGTCGCTTCGTATTGACGCGTTCTCTTTGGACGTGATGAGTAAAGTGCAGGATGTGAAAAAGAGCAGTCTGACATTCGCGCCAGAAGCAGGAAGTCAGCGTCTGCGCGACGTAATCAACAAAGGATTGACAGAGGAAGTTATTCTGGAAGGTGCTCTGGAAGCATTTAAAGGCGGATGGAATCGTGTCAAACTTTATTTTATGCTCGGACTTCCGACCGAACAGCGTTCCGACATGGAGGGCATTGCGGAACTATCTGAAAAGATTGCAGAATTATACTATGATGAGATTCCAAAGGAGACCCGCAATGGCAAAGTGCAGGTTGTGGCAAGCTCTTCCTTCTTTGTTCCGAAACCGTTTACCCCGTTCCAGTGGGCGCGTATGTGCACGAAAGAAGAGTTTCTGGAACGTGCTTATATTGTGAAGCACAAATTCCGTGAGATGAAGAACTGGAAGAGCCTGAAATACAATTACCATGAAGCTGACCTGACAGTGCTGGAAGGCGTTCTGGCGCGTGGCGACCGTAAGGTTTCTACTGTTATAGAGGAAGCTTACCGTCTGGGGGCATTGTATGATTCCTGGTCGGAACATTTCCATAATGAATATTGGATGCAGGCATTTGAAAACTGCGGTGTGGACTTGTTCTTTTATACAACTCGTGAACGCAGTCTGGACGAAGTATTTCCGTGGGATTTCATTGATGCCGGCGTAACCAAGGAATTTTTAAAGAGAGAATGGCTGAATGCCGTCAACGAAAAAGTGACACCGAACTGTCGTCAGAGATGTTCCGGATGTGGTGCACGTTCATTTGGAGGAGGTGTCTGCTTTGAAAATCAGAATTAAGTTTGCAAAAGAAGGAACGATGAAATTCATCGGACATCTGGATTTGATGCGATATTTCCAGAAGATCATGCGCCGTGCAGATGTGGATATCCGATACAGTGAAGGATTCAGCCCGCATCAGATTATGTCATTTGCCGCTCCGTTAGGTGTTGGCATGGAAAGTCGTGGAGAATATGTGGATATTGAAGTCCTCAGTACAGATTCTTCTGAAGAAATGCTTCGCCGTATCAATTCTGTGATCGGAGATGAGATGGAAGCGATCAGTTACCGCCTGCTGCCGGACGATGCTGCCAATGCCATGTCTATGGTGGCAGCTGCAGATTATGTGGTAAAATTCCGTCCGGGATATGAACCGGCAGACTGGGATTCGTTTAAAAAAGGATTGGAAACTTTCATGGAACAGGAAGAAATCCAGATCATCAAGAAGACCAAAAAAGGGGAAAAAGAAATGAATCTTCGCTCCTTGATTTATGATATGAAGGGGGATGATGGTGCAATTCAAATGAAGATTGCGACAGGAAGTGCCGCCAATATCAAACCGGATCTGGTGATTGGAGCTTATATGACCAGCCGCGGTGAAACATTAGAAGATTTTGCACTGATGATAACCCGTATGGAAGTTTACGCCAACAAGGGAACGGCGGAAAAGCCGGAGTTCATCGCCCTGGAAGACTTTGGAGAAAACATTGAATAAGATGGTCATCACCAGATGGAACAACCGTCTTCTGACTGCTTTGTTTGACGAGAAAGAAGTTCTTGAAATCGGGCTCGAAGAAACAGGTTCCATTCTTGGGAATATTTATATTGGAAAAGTTAAAAAGATTGTAAAAAATCTGAATTCTGCTTTTGTAGATTACGGAGAGAATCGTACCGGCTATTACAGTCTTACCGACAATCCGGTATCTCTGCTGACTGACGGTACGTTGAGAGCGCTGAAAGCAGGAGATGAAATTGTTGTTCAGATTGCCAAAGATGCTGTGCGGACAAAAGATCCGGTACTGACGGCTAACTTGAATTTTACCGGAAAATATGCGATCTTGACCGCATTGAAGCCTCAAGTTGGTTTCTCTGGAAAAATTACAGATAAAGAATGGAAAGAGCGCCTCAAGCCACAATTGGAAGCAATTACGGCAGGCAGAGCAGGACTGATCGTCCGGACAAATGCTTATGGAGAAGAAGAAGCACTTTTGAACGAAATTCGATATCTGTACGAGCAATATCGTCTTGTTTTGGAAAAAGCAAAATACCGTACCTGTTTCAGCACGCTCTACGAAGCAGAACCGGAATATATAAAAAGCATGTGCAGCTGTCCTGCAGGAAGTCTGGGAGAAGTCGTCACCGATCAGGCAGATATTTTTGACAACGTAAAACAATACCTGTTGATGTATCATCCGGAAGGAGAGGTCAGCCTGCGGATGTATGAAGACAAGCTGTTAAGCCTGGCGAGATTGTATTCTCTGGAAACCATCATGAATGAGGCGTGTCAGAAACGTGTCTGGCTGAAGTCCGGCGGATATCTGATCATTGAGCCGACGGAAGCAATGGTCGTTATTGATGTTAATACTGGTAAATATACCGGTAAGAAGAACCTTGACGATACAATACGAATGACCAATCTGGAAGCAGCCGTGGAAATCTGTCACCAGCTTCGTCTGCGTAATCTTTCCGGCATTATTATGGTAGATTTTATTGACATGAAATCCGAAGAAGATAAGACACTTCTGCTGAATACACTTCGCATGCATGCAGCAAAGGATCCGGTCAAGGTTCACGTGGTGGATATGACACAGCTGAATCTGGTAGAGATGACCAGAAAAAAAGGCAAGAAACCGCTCTGGGAACAACTTCACAAGGCGGATTAAATAATAAAGGGGTAACAACATGAAAATTATTATTGTTGGATGTGGCAAAGTCGGTCTGACACTTGCAGAGCAGCTGAACAATGAAGGGCATGATATCACAGTCATTGATAAAGATGGTGATAAGCTCCGCACAGTAACAGACAATATCGATGTTATGGGGGTGGAAGGCAACGGTGCTGTATACCAGGTTCAGATTGAGGCCGGTATCAAAAATACCCACCTTCTGATCGCAACGACCAATTCGGATGAACTTAATATGCTTTGTTGTCTGATTGCAAAGAAAGCTGGTAACTGCCACACGATTGCACGAGTACGAAACCCAGAGTATTCCAATGAAATCCGTTATATCGCAGAGGAACTGAATCTGTCTATGGCAATCAATCCGGAACTGGCAGCAGCAACTGAGATTTCCCGCTTGCTGAAATTCCCGTCTGCAGTCAAGATTGACACGTTCGCGAAGGGACGTGTTGAACTTATGAAATTTATCATTCCGGAAGGCTCTGCACTTCATAATCTGAAAGTGTCTGAGGTTGCACCGAAACTGCATTGCAAAATCCTGATCTGCGCGGTGGAACGTGGTCCGGAGGTCATCATTCCAAGCGGCGGATTTACTCTCCAGTCCGGAGACCGCATTTCTTTCCTTGGCGCACAGATGGAGGTATCTGAATTTATTCGCCAAATAGGTCTTGCAAAAAATACCATCAAGACAGCTATGTTTGTCGGCGGTGGTAAAATTACATATTATCTGGCAAAAATGCTGGAAAACACAAAAATTAAGATCAAGATCATTGAGCAGAATTATGAACGCTGCAGGCAGCTGAGCGAGGAGCTTCCAAAAGCCATGATCATTCACGGAGACGGAAGTGACCAGCAGCTTCTGTTGGAAGAAGGAATCGGACAGACCGACGCGTTTGCTGCATTGACAGGTTTTGATGAAGAAAATATCATGCTGTCTCTTTATGCATCCAGCCTTTCCAAAGGAAAAATGATCACCAAGATCAATCGTGTTGCATTTGAAGAGGTGGTTCAGCAGTTGAATCTGGGCAGTGTCATTTATCCGAAAATGATTACGGCAGACACGATCATCCGTTATGTGCGTGCCATGCAGAATTCTATGGGAAGCAATCTGGAATCTCTTTACAAGATTGCAGGTAATAAAGCTGAGGCAATGGAGTTTCGCGTAGATAAGTCTCCGGAAGTAGTTGGCATTCCGCTTCAGGAATTATCCTTTAGGGATGGTCTTCTGATCGCATGTATCAACCGCAGGGGCAAGATCATTATTCCATGCGGCCAGGATACGATCGAACCAGGAGATACCGTAATTGTTGTAACTACTCATTCCGGTCTGAACGACCTGAAAGATATTTTAAAGTAAAAGGATGCGAATTATATGAATATCAGTATCATTACATATTTTCTGGGCTGGGTTCTTGGAATTGAAGGTGCACTGATGGTCATTCCATGCATCATCGCTTTGATCTATCAGGAAATCAGCGGTCTCTATTTTGTCGGTGTAGGTGCATTCTGTTTTGTGGCAGGATGGCTCATGTCACATAAGAAACCGACAAACAGTGTTTTTTATGCGAAAGAAGGATTTGTGTCAGTTGCTTTGAGCTGGATCGTACTCAGCTTTTTTGGAGCAATGCCGTTCTTTTTAAGCGGCGAGATTCCGCGTCTGGAGGATGCGTTGTTTGAAACCGTTTCCGGTTTTACGACAACCGGTGCCAGTATCCTTTCGGATGTTGAGGCTTTAAGCCATTGTATGCTGATGTGGCGCAGTTTCACACATTGGATTGGCGGTATGGGTGTACTTGTATTTATCCTCGCGATTCTGCCGCTGGCCGGTGGTTATAATATGCACATTATGAGGGCGGAAAGCCCGGGACCTTCTGTAGGCAAACTGGTTCCAAGAGTAAAATCTACAGCAAAAATTCTGTATATGATCTATTTTGCGATGACCGTTACAGAAATCATTCTTTTGCTGCTTGCAGGTATGCCGTGGTTCCATGCGGTTGCAATGAGTTTTGGTACGGCAGGTACCGGCGGTTTCGGTATTTTAAACAGCAGTTGTGGTGCTTATCCGGTTGTCCAACAGGTTATCATTACCGTATTTATGATTCTGTTTGGTGTAAACTTTAATGTTTATTACCTGTTTTTGATTCATAAGCCCAAAGATGCGTTGAAGTGCGAAGAGGCGCGCGGATATCTGACAATCATCCTCGCTGCAACATTACTGATCACCTGGAATATTCACAGAAGTTTCCCGAACATACTGATGGCATTCCATCACGCTGCGTTTCAGGTTGGTTCTGTGATTACAACAACTGGTTATTCTACGGTAGATTTTGACTTATGGCCGGCATTCTCTAAAGCAATTCTGGTTGTCCTTATGTTTTGTGGTGCCTGTGCCGGAAGTACTGGCGGAGGAATGAAGGTTTCCAGAATGATGATTGCAGCGAAAACGGTGAAAAAAGAAATTTCTTCTTTGATCCATCCGAGAAGCATTAAAATCTTGAAATACGAGGGAAAAGCGATCGAGCATAACGTAATCCGTTCTATTAATACTTATATGGTTGCATTTTTCCTGGTTTTTGCATCATCCCTGTTGCTCATCAGCCTGGACAATTTCAGTTTTACAACCAATTTCACAGCAGTGGCAGCTACCATCAATAACATTGGACCGGGTCTTGAACAGGTCGGACCAACCTGCAATTTTGGCGGTTATAGCATGTTCAGCAAGTATGTCCTGATGTTCGACATGCTGGCCGGTCGTCTGGAATTATTCCCCATGCTTGTATTATTCTCTCCTAAAACCTGGATGAAAGAATGATAAATGTTTGTGAAAAAAAACAAGAAATGGTAAAATAGTATCGCAAAAAGCATTGACAACACAAGATGTTGATGTTATATTATACAAGTATGCCGCACAACAAGGTTTTAGAAAGTTCTGATACGATTTCAGACACCGCAGGTTGGCGAGTAATGATAATAGGAGGTGCCATATGTACGCGATTATTGCAACAGGTGGTAAGCAGTACAAAGTAGCAGAAGGCGATATCATTAAGGTAGAAAAGCTTGGTGTAGACGCTGGCGAAACCGTTACGTTTGACCAGGTTCTTGCTGTTAACAACGGAGAATTAGCAATCGGATGCCCGACCGTAGCAGGTGCAACCGTTACCGGAACCGTTGTTAAAGAAGCAAAAGCGAAAAAGGTGATCGTTTACAAGTATAAGAGAAAAACTGGCTACCATAAGAAAAATGGTCACAGACAGCTCTATACTCAGGTAAAGATTGAAAAGATCAACGCTTAATTATTTATTATGATTAACGTAATCGTATCTGTCGATTCCGGACAACATTATCGGAGTATTGATCTGACCGGTCATGCCGGTTCAGCAACTCATTACCACGAAGGTCAGGAGCTTGTATGTGCTGCTGTATCTGCACTGGTACTTAATATGGCAAATTCTGTGGAACATTTTACAGAAGATGTTTTTGAGGCCGATATGGCAGAAGAGTCTGGAGATTTTCATTTTCGTTTTACCGGTGATGTAAGTCCCGAAGCGACGCTCCTTATGAATTCTCTGGTATTTGGATTACTGGATATCGAAGAATCATACGGAGAACCGTATATAAAAATTCGATTCAAGGAGGTGTAAGTTATGTTTAAAATGAACCTTCAGTTATTCGCTCATAAAAAAGGTGTAGGTTCTACCAAGAACGGTAGAGATTCCGAGTCCAAGAGACTGGGTGCTAAAAGAGCAGATGGTCAGTTCGTATTGGCTGGTAACATCCTTTACAGACAGCGTGGTACCAAGATTCATCCAGGTCTGAATGTAGGCCGCGGCGGTGATGATACCCTGTTTGCAACTGTAGACGGTGTTGTAAGATTTGAGAGAAAGGGCAGAGACAAAAAACAGGTTTCTGTATATCCGAGAACAATCAACGAATAATTTGACTTACAGGCTTCATACTGATTGGTAGTATGAAGCCTTTTTTTGAGGTGTGTCTATGTTTGCAGATCATGCAAAAATTTTTATTAAATCCGGCAAAGGCGGAGATGGTCATGTCAGTTTCCGCAGAGAAAAGTATGTACCGGCAGGTGGTCCGGACGGTGGTGACGGCGGTAAAGGCGGGGATATTATCTTTGAAGTAGACCCAGGACTGAACACACTGACGGATTTCAGACATGTTCGTAAATATGTAGCTAAAGATGGAGAACAAGGCGGCAAGAAGCGATGCCACGGCGCTAATGCGGAGAATTTGATCGTAAAAGTTCCGGAAGGAACCGTGATCAAAGATTTCGAGACCGGAAAAGTAATCGCGGATATGTCCGGTGACAATAAACGTGAAGTGATTTTAAAAGGCGGAAAGGGCGGACTTGGCAATATGAATTTTGCTACCCCGACCATGCAGGCACCAAAATATGCGCAGCCAGGGCAGGCTGGTCATGAACTTTGGGTGCAACTGGAACTGAAGGTAATCGCAGATGTTGGTCTGGTCGGATTTCCGAACGTCGGCAAATCTACCCTGCTTTCCCGTGTATCTAACGCAAAACCGAAGATTGCCAATTATCATTTTACCACTCTGAATCCACATCTTGGTGTGGTAGATTTAGACGGGGGTGCAGGTTTTGTTATGGCAGATATTCCCGGTCTGATCGAGGGCGCATCCCAGGGCGTTGGTCTTGGACATGATTTTCTGCGTCACATTGAACGCTGCCGCGTACTGATTCATGTCGTGGATGCTGCCGGTACAGAGGGACGAGATCCGGTGGCAGATATTCGTGCGATCAACGCCGAATTGGAAGCCTATAATCCGGAGCTTTTGAAACGTCCGATGGTAATCGCAGCCAACAAAATGGATGCGGTTTATGCGGAGAGCGAGAATCCGATCGATGTTCTGCGTAAAGAATTTGAAGCGGAAGGGATTCAGGTATTCCCAATCTCAGCAGTAACCGGTAAAGGAGTCAAAGAATTGTTATATGCGGTTTATGAACTCCTGAAGACCATCAATCTGGAACCGGTCATTTTCGAGAAAGAGTTTGAAATCGTTTATGCAGGTGATACCAATTTGCCTTACACCATTGAGATCGACGAGAACGGTGATTTTGTGGTAGAAGGTCCGCGTATCGAGAAAATGCTTGGTTATACGAATCTGGAATCAGAAAAAGGATTCCAGTTTTTCCAGAATTTCTTAAAAGATAATGGCATTCTGGATGAACTGGAAGCAAAAGGAATCCAGGAAGGCGACACGGTTCGTATGTATGACCTTGCTTTTGATTATTACAAATAGAAACTATTGAGTCAATCATATTTTGACTTCTATGATAAAAGGAGATTATCATGACAAGCAAACAGAGAGCTTATCTCAAGGGATTAGCCATGACGATGGACCCAATCTTCCAGATTGGCAAATCCAGCGTAACCCCAGAACTGACTGCGGCTATCGCAGAAGCATTGGAGGCACGTGAGCTGATCAAAATCACTGTTTTAAAAAATTGTCTGGATGATGGCCGCTCAATCGCAGAAGTACTGGCGGAGCGTACCCATTCAGATGTTGTTCAGGTGATCGGCAAGAAGATTGTTCTTTATAAGCCTGCTAAGGATGAAGCAAAGAGAAAAATCGTACTGCCTACCTAAAAGGAGAGCTGCATATCATGGCAAATATTGGAATTATGGGCGGTACTTTTGATCCGATTCATAATGCACATCTGATGATCGGACGTCAGGCTTATGAGGAATATAAACTAGATGAAATATGGTTTATGCCTTCCGGAACACCGCCGCATAAAAAAGACCATCATGTAACAGACGTAGAAGATCGCTGTGAGATGGTGCGCCTTGCTATTGAGGATTCTCCATATTATAAACTTTCTGAATTTGAAGCCAGACGAGATGGCAATACCTACACAGCAGAGACTTTATGCCTTTTGCGTGAGCAGTATCCGCAGCATCGTTTTTTCTTTATCATCGGTGCAGATTCTTTGTTTCAGATTGAGCATTGGTACCATCCGGAACTGGTTATGATTCAGACCACACTTCTGGTTGCCGGACGAGAGTATGCAGATGCACCATGTACCATGGATGAACAGATTGCTTATCTGACAAAACGTTATCAGGCAGATATCCGCATTCTTCATTCGAATGAACTGGATATAGCATCGGCAGATCTTCGCAGAATGATTGCAGAGGATCAACCGATTGATTCCTTTGTTCCAAAAGCAGTAGCGGATTACATTGCTCGCCGCAATCTATATCATGCAAAGTAAACGGTCACCTGCAGGTTACCTTTTATACTCAGGGATAAAGATTCAGGAGAAAATAGAATTATGATCAACGAACAGATTGTTGCATTGAGAGAACAATTACAATCTAAATTAAATCCGATGCGTTATGAGCACACGATCAGCGTTTCTTACACTTGCATCGCCCTTGCCATGCGTTATGGATATGATATTCAGAAAGCAGAACTGGCTGGTTTGCTCCATGACTGCGCCAAACATTTTACAGATCAGGAGTTGATCACCAAATGTGAAAAACATGGCGTAGCGCTGACTCAGTCAGAAATCGATGCCCCGGCAGTGATTCATGCAAAATACGGGGCATGGCTGGCGCAGCACAAATATGGTATGGAAGATCAGGAAATCCTGGATGCGATTGCCTGTCACACAACCGGCAAACCGGAAATGAATCTGTTGGACAAGATTCTTTATATTGCAGATTATATCGAACCTCGCCGTGATAAAGCAGATAATCTGGAACAGATGCGTTTTCTGGCATTTCAGGATCTTGACATGACCATGTTTGAAATTCTAAAGGGAACGCTGCAATATCTGAACCGCAAGGGAGTCAGTGTGGATCCGATGACGCTGGACGCGTATCATTATTTTGAAACCTTATTATCGAATCGTGCATGAAAGTTTAGAAAGGACCCCAACATGTGTCATTTGAAACAAATTGTAAAACTGGCTGTAAATGCCTTGGAAGATAAAAAAGCAGAGGATATCCGCATCATCGATATTCGTGAAGTATCTGTTCTTGCAGATTACTTTATCATTGCAAGCGGTTCTAATTCGAATCAGGTTCAGGCTATGACGGATCATGTGGAGCAGGAACTTGGCAAAGCAGGATATGAATGCAAGCAGGTAGAAGGTTATCAGAGTGCAAATTGGATTCTGATGGATTATGGTGATATCATTGTTCATGCATTCTGCAGGGAAGATCGTCTGTTCTATGATTTAGAGAGAATCTGGAGAGACGGACGGATCATGGAGCCGGCAGAATTAGAAAATTGAAGAAAAAGTGCGTTGCTTCTGCTGAAAGCAGAGGTGCGCACTTTTTTAAATAATTTTTAAAATTTTGTTCCTGTTTTTCTATGTAAATCTGTGCTATAGTATTTCAGTGATGTTGGGGTCAAAAGTTTTTGACCCCAACATCACTGAAATAACAGCAAAAAGGTAATAACACAGATGATAAAGGAACATAAAAAACAATTCATATATATCATTGGAATGCTGACGTTGAGTTTTGTTCCAATTATGATGGCGCGCTCCTATCAACAGATGTTTAATCAGGTAAGCAGTCATACGACCCAGATTACACAGCAAGTATTGGCAGACATGCAGGAATTATATCAGTTCAATCAAATGACCATCAAACGCAGGATGGAAGAAGAAGCTGCCACACTTGCGGCTTCCTATGTCCAAGAGGAGGAAGGATACAAGGCAAAAGCTGATGAACTGAATATGGCATATTATTTTGCGGACGATGCGGATACATCAGACATCTCACAAAGCTATGCCACGAAGGTGTTTGACAGGATGACGGCACTTGATAAAAGTTGGACGGAAAATGTCTATTATTATATGCAGAAGAAACCGGCTTCTGCTGCATCATCTCTTGGAATTTCCGCAGATCCGAGAATACAGGTTCTGAATTCATTTGAGGATATTCAGTTAAATGTGACGGATGGCGACGGTCGACAAATCAGTCTTTATTCCAATGCAGACGCGATTATGTCACTGGCAAATGTGTATACATATTACCATGATCCAGAGGATTATGATGCATTTTTGAAATATTGCCAGGTTTTGTGGGAAGCGTCTCATTCTTATTCACTGGGAATCAGTGATATTTATTATTGTGATGGTACTTGTGTAGATAACCAGGAGCGAGAGGGAGAAGACTGGATCGAGACACTGGACGAGATGGTAGATGAAGAACTCATGAATGATCTGGATGAGACAAAGCAAAGCACTGCATCGAATGCTGATATTCAGGCAACTCCATCGAATCCAAAACCAGAAGAAGAGAACGTTCCTGCATTGTGCCTTGGGCATGTTGATCTCAAAATCCATATGAAAATTACTGGTTTGGATGAAGAATGCAGCCTTTTCCAGATTGATCCGATTGGAAATCAGCCGACTGAAATCCATACAGAAGATAACGAAACTTCGACTTTGAAAGAGGTCTGGCCTGGCTGGAATGAACAGACGATGAGCGAAGCACGTTCTTTATATAAAAAAGACTGGTATGCGTCCTATGGACTCACGACGTCCTCCATTGCCCTTGGAAATCCGCTGTCTCTTTCGGAAATTGAAGCCATGATGCGTTCTCTTCCGGAAGATTTATCAGACACTAGAAAAAATGTGATTCGGTTTGCTCTTGAATCTGTTGGAAAAGTGCCATATTATTATGGCGGTAAAGCATCCAGAGCCGGATATGAGGGCAATCATTTCGGTTCTCTGGTTTCAGAAGATGAAAATGGCCGAATTTTGAAGGGTCTCGATTGTTCCGGTTGGATTGGCTGGATATATTGGACTGCTGCCGGTATGGAGATGCCATATGCGACGACATTTACCCTGTCATCTGCAGGAAGAGAAATCGACAGAAGCGAATTAAAACCAGGTGATATTCTGGTGCGTACCGGAAAAAATGCGCATGTCGTCATGTTTCTTGAATGGACTGCTGATGGACAGATGCGCTGTATCCATGAGTCAAGCACAGCAGCAAATAATGTGATCCTTTCAGATATTCATTCATCTTTCCCAATCTGCCGCAGATTGCTGGATGATTGACAGAACTGAATGAATCCGGAAATGCTGCCTGAGGAGAATGATTATGAAATATCAAGAAGTACATTACGAAGATGAACTGGACCGTATGCGGAAACGGCAGTCAAGGAAAAAGACGATCCCTCACAATGTCCGGGAACGTACAGAACATACATATCGCCGCTCGGAAAAAAAGCATGGAAGACGGATTGCCATTGTGCTGTTCATCGTGGTGCTGATCGCCGGTGCATGGTTGATCAAACGGATGCAGACAGAAGAAGGTTACTGGACGGTTGCCATTTATGGCGTGGATTCGCGTGAAGGAAATACAGGAAAAGGTGCACTGGCAGATGTTCAGTTAATTGCGAGCCTTAATAAAAAAACGGGTGAGATCCGCCTTGCATCCGTATTTCGTGACACCTATCTGCAGATTGATTCAGAAGGTGATTACGATAAGATTAATGAAGCATATTTCCTGGGAGGCTATGAACAGGCAGTTACCGCCTTACAAGATAATTTTGATTTGAAAATTGATGATTGTGTCACATTCAACTGGAAAGCAGTTGCAGATGTGATTAATGTTCTTGGCGGCATCGAGCTGGAGATTACCGATCAAGAATTTGCCTACATCAATTCATTTATTACCGAAACCGTAGAATCCACCGGTGTTGCATCTACACATCTCAATCAGAGTGGAATGAACCACCTGGATGGTGTACAAGCGGTGGCATATGCCAGACTGCGTCTGATGGATACGGATTTTAAACGCACAGAACGTCAGCGCAAAGTGATTGGTCTGGCGATGGAAAAAGCAAAACAGGCAAATTTTAAAACTTTGAAAACGCTTGTCGGAACGGTTTACCCAGAAATTTTTACAACGATTCGCGTAGATGATCTTGTAATGCTGGCTAAAAATGCAAACAAGTATTATATCAGTCAGACTTCTGGATTCCCATTTTCTCATACAGAGATGAAAATCAGCAAAAAATCCTGTGTTGTCCCTGCTACATTAGAAAGCAACGTAGTTCAGCTTCATGCCTTTTTATATGATGATACTGGTTACACGGCATCCGATCTGGTAAAAGTCATCAGTGCTCATATCAGCAAAGTCAGCGGCGTTACCGAACCGGGTAAAGATACGGAATCCGGTAAAAATATCGGTGCACAGGATCATATGAGCAGCGGTCAGAGCACTGCGGTGCAGAATTCCGAGAACAATTCTCCTGCCGGGTCGGATTCAAACAAGGGCAGTGACGCAGTACAGACCAAAGAACCAAATGAAAATGAGACCTTGGATGGAGAAGATCCGGAAAACCCGGAAGAAACTGTGGAAAGTCTTGATCCTGAAACCAACACAACAGACGATCCAATTGACGGAGACATTTTAGAACCGGAAACCCTTGAGGATACCAATCCGGAAAATATGGAGCAGGGACCTGGTGTAAGTGTTCCAAACCGCGTTCATGGTCCTGGAACGGCAACACCCGGACCGGCAGGAGCTGGTTCTTCGACAATCAATGCCGGCAGTTCCACTGGGAATGCACTGGAGGGACCTCCGGGAGAAAGCAAAGCACCTGCTGAGTCTGCAGAAGCCGGTGTTGGACCAGGCGCGATCAGGGATTGACGACTGTATCCTGTTTATTTCCCAATTGCCAAAAAGCCACTGCACTTGCTGCTGCCACATTCAGTGAATCCACACCATGAGACATTGGAATCATGACTGTATAGTCACAGGCTGCTATGGTTTTGGCTGCCAGTCCGTCGCCTTCTGTCCCTAAAAGAATCGCCAGCTTTTCCTCTGACATCAGTTTTTTGTCATCAATATGGCAGGAATCTTCTTTTAACGCCATGGCGACGGTCTTAAATCCCATAGTATGAAGTTTACGCATGGTCGGTTCCGGCCATGCGTTTTCCTTTGTTCCAAGAAACGTCCAGGGAATCTGAAATACGGTCCCCATACTGACACGCACAGCACGGCGATAAAGAGGGTTGCTGCAGGCCGGTGTCAGCAGTACCGCATCCATATTTAAAGCAGCAGCAGAACGAAAAATAGCTCCTACATTGGTCGGATTCACCACATCTTCCAATATGGCGATTCGACGTGCGTCTTTGCATACTTCTTCAACCGTTGGAAGTATCGGACGATACATCGCACATAAAGCGCCTCTTGTAAGCGGATAACCAGTCAGTTTTGACAGTACATCCAGATCTGCTGTATATACCGGAATGCTGCCGCAGCGACGGATAATTTCCTTTGCTTCCCCTTGGATATGTTTTCGTTCCAGAAGCAGGGACTGTGGTTTGCAGCCAAAGTTCAGTGCACGTTCAATGACTTTTGGGCTTTCTGCAATGAAAAGGCCGCCGTTTGGCTCATAATAGCGCAGAAGCTGTACTTCAGAAAGCCGCGTGTAAATATCAAGTTCTGGTATATTCAAATCCGTAATTTCTATAATATTTGCCATAATGAATCTCCTGATATAATGATGATAGGTTTTATCGCATGATTTTTCTTGACAAATCACAGACTGCCCATGCCAAACTCATTCCTGCGCCAATTCCAAGGGCACACTGCATAGTCCGCACGCCGTAAATGCCAGCAATTGATAAATAACCATGCACTGCCTGTTCCATTGTATAATAAAGAGTACTTCCGGGAATCAGGGGAATCATCGCCACCATAAAAAACGGGGTGGAAGGAGTTTTTAAAATTCGTGCCAGAATCTCCGCGTAAAACGCTCCGATCGTACTGGCCATAAAAGAGGGCAAAAATACACTGTCCATCACCTGTCCACAGATCAGATACATCAGCCATGTCAAAACTCCGCCCATAGAGGCAAAAATCATCAGCTGATGTCTTAAATGAAAAAGAATAGCAAACCCCATAGAGCCCAGATATGCCATGATCAATTGTATCAGCGTTTCTATTGTGGCAAGTGTTTTTATTATCATTATCATAAAAATGTCCTTTCTGCTGCTCATCCGTATTTACCATAAAAGTCCTACCAGCCAGATGGCACTCATAAATCCAAATGCCAGGCAGCCGGCCCACAGCATCGCTTCAATAAAACGCATGATTCCCGAAATGGTATCTCCGATCAGTACATCACGAACTGCGTTAGTAATTGCAATACCAGGAATCACCAACATGATATCGCCAAGCATGATCATATCCCTGTGGAGAAACGGGAACCAACTGCTGATGATACAGATCGCGCTTCCGGAAAGAAATGATACCACGACATTGAAGATCATGGGATTCATGCAGACAGCAGCTACATATTCCTGCATGTAACAAATAAAGACTGCAAATGCACCGGATACCATCGCATCGGCTAAATTACCGCCGAAAAACACCGCGAAACTGGAAGCACCCAGTATGCTTCCAATATAATGATCCCGGCGAGGAAGTTCGTTTTTTTGAATTTCTTCTAGATACCCACGCAGCAAATCGCAGTCGAACGGATTCGCACAATACTCCCGGCTCAAGGCATTTAATTGTTCCAGCTTAGAAAAATCATTGCCCCCCGCTTTACGAATGCGCCGTGTCTGCGTCAGTTCCTGACCATCCGGCAATTCCATTGTAATCACAATACTGGATGTGATTACAAACACATTCATCCGTTCTACACCATACGCATTCCCCATACGGTTCAGTGTATCTTCGACACGGAAAACCTCGGCGCCGCAGGTCTGCATCATTTCTCCCATAACCAGCAATTGATGAAGAAACTGGCTGGCATTTTCATATCGATCATTCATGTTCAGATCGGTTCCTTTCCTTTCTGTTGAGAATTTGACGCTATTATCATACACCTTATATTATATTTGTACAATGAAATCTTCGATATGTGATGACAAAATCCATACATTTGCTGTTCAGGATATCATTGAAAAATTCCTCCGATACTGCTATGATGAATATAGAAAAAATACAACAAGGAGAAAGAACAGTGTACGGAATTATTGATATTGGTTCGAATACTATGAGATTGTCCTGTTATCGAGTTGTTGACAAAACTCTGATTTCTGTTTTTCACAAAAAGGCAATGGCTGGACTTGCAGGATATGTGGATGAAAATAAAAATTTATCTCAGGAAGGAATTAACAAAGCAATCAAAACCCTGGAAGATTTCCAGAAAATCGTTATGTGCGTTGGAATGGATAATTTATATGTGATTGCAACCGCTTCATTTAGAAATGTCGAAAACACCAAAGAAATCGTAGCACAAATACGTGAAAGAACCGGAATGGAGGTACAGGTGCTCTCCGGAGAAGAGGAAGCAATATGTGACTTTAACGGAGCAAGATACAACGACAGGATGGATGATGGAATGGTCATTGACATCGGCGGGGGCAGTACCGAACTGGTTCCTTTTCGTGGAGATCATGCAAAGCACGCCGTTTCCATTCCACTGGGTTCTCTGAATCTGTTCTCCAAATATGTAGAAGAATTATTTCCGGACAAATCTGAGGAATTACAGATTCGGGCCCGTGTGAGAAAAGAACTGGATAAGCTCGATATGGAAGCTAAAAAAGAGATTCTTGGTGTTGGCGGAAGCAACCGTGCCTGTCTGAAACTTTACAATAATTATTATAAACTGGATGACAGCAACCGGAAGATGGAATGCGAGAAAATTCACACCATGCTTGCCGCATTCTGTGCGAATAATAAAATGTTCATGCGCCGAATCCTGAAAATTGTTCCTGACCGTATCCATACCGTAATTCCAGGTATGCTCGTGCTGGATGAAATCTGCAGTTATTATAAATGCAGGAGCGTCAAGGTTACCAACTGGGGTGTCAGAGAAGGATATCTGATTGAAAAAGTGCTGTGATGGAATTGGAATCAGGAACAGGGGAAATATATGATAAAGCGAAAAAAATACAGAATCATATTATATTCAGCCGTATTATCGATACTTTTAACTGGCTGTACACCTTCACGAATCAAAGAAGCAGCATCCGCTCTTAATGATGTGCGAAATCATGCACAGAAGTATGGAACTGGGCAGGCTGAAGAACTAATTGGGAAATTAACAGAAAAGTTCGGACAATCGGAAGCAGAAACAGACCCATCCATACCGGAAACCAGACAATCTGTAAAAGAAACACCGGAAATATTGGGTGACAGTGATGAACTGGATGAAAGCCAAGACATCTATGAGCGTTTTATCCTGGACAATTTAGAAAAAACTCTGGGTGAGTGCACCGATCTATCATTTCAATATGGATATAAACGTCAGGATAACACGTACAATCCCGATTACTGGTATGCGGATGCACAAACAGCTCCTTTGTCAGACAATTTAATCTGTGCAGATCGTTTCGATCTAGATCAGGACGGGCTGGACGAGTTTCTGGTTTTTCGAATGGAAGGAAGTCAGGAAAATGGAAGCGGGCATAACAGTCTGTTTTTGGATGTTTATGGCATGAGCAATCAGGAATGGATGAAAAAAGGCAGTATTCAATTCTCAGAATGCTTTGAACATTATAATGAAGAAGAATATTTGATCGGACTGAAAACAGTCGGACAGAACGTGTGGATTTATGTATACGATAATCAATCCGTTTGGAGCTGGGCAGATGGCGAAAATCCCCAGATTCGTCTGTACCAATATGACGGCACTTATCTGAAGGAACATTATCAAGTATCCTGCAGCGGGTCAGATGGCAGTTGGTGGGAAGAGTGGGAACAGGAGCTTCATGCTTACGGTTTCAAAATTCCGGTCAGTTTTTCACGAAATCCACGTTTGATCGGTGAAACCGACTTTGAAGTCCTTTTGTACGGCATAAGTACGACCATTGTAAACAAAAATGAAATGTACCGGAATTTATCCTCAGAACAGGATTCACAGCAGTATATGCTGGATCATGCGGTCATGTACGGGAATGTTTCCGGTCAGAAGAATCAAATTGCCCATCTCCTGGATGAGAAACAAAAAAGTCTATCAGACAACACAGTGGTTTGGGAGTCTTCTTCCGATGACCAAATCATTCCGGACAGCAGCCAACGATATCTGACAAAAGCAGAACTTTTTCGATTTACTTCTGAGGAACTTCGGCTGGCGAGGAATGAAATTTACGCGAGACATGGAAGAAAATTCCAAAGCGAGGATCTGCAGGCGTATTTTAACAGTAAATCCTGGTATCATGCAACGATTGAAGCCAATCAATTCAGTGAAGATAATCTGAATTCATATGAGAAAGAAAACGTGAAACTGATTAAAAGTATGGAAGAATAAAACGAAAGGGGAACATTTATGAATTTACCATTTCAGATTGATTTAAACGGACAGGTTGCTGTAGTGACAGGGGGAAGCGGTGTGATCGGCGGCGAGTTTTGCCGGGCACTGGCGGCATGCGGTGCAAAAGTTGCTGTTATTGGAAGAAAAGTGGAAAATGGTACTCCCATTGTACAGCAGATTGAGTCATGTGGTGGAACTGCAATGGCAGTAGCTGCTAATGTGCTGGATCGCGACAGTCTTCTAGCCGCCCGCAAGGAGATTTTAGAGGCATGGGGAAACATTAACATTCTGGTCAACTGCGCAGGCGGTGCAGTAAAAGGGGCCACTATTCCACAGGATCAATTTTCCGATCTGGAAGAGGGGATGGTGAGTTTCTTTACCATGGATATGGAAAATATCCATCGTGAATTTGATCTGAATATTTATGGCACTATGCTTGCCACTCAGATTTTTGCAGAAGCAATGGTTGGTCAGGAAAATGCCAATGTCATTAATATTTCCAGTATGGGAGCTTATTATCCTCTGACACGTATTCCTGGCTATGCCGGTTCCAAAGCAGCAGTGACGAACTTTACCGAATGGGCAGCCAATTATTTTGCAAAAAGCGGAATACGCGTGAATGCGATAGCTCCTGGATTTTTCCAGACTCCGCAGAATCACAGTCTGCAGTTTTATGAGGATGGTACTCCGACACCACGCTGCAAAAAGATTCTGGACGGCACTCCTATGGGACGATTTGGAAAACCGGAGGAATTGGTCGGAGCCCTTCTGTTTCTTGTAAGCCCGAAAGGGAGCTCGTTTGTGACTGGTGTAATTCTTCCTGTGGATGGAGGATTCCATTGTTATCTTGGTGTATAGAGGGTAAACTTTTTGCAATAATTCAGCTATAGAGAGTGATCCAATTGCTTGCTTCAGCACTCTGAGGAGTATGTCGGTCTGGAATGCTTTGATTGGAAAGACATTGAAAGGCTAAGAAAATGCCATTCTCTGCAAATAAAACCGGTTTGCTGCGAATGGCACTTTTTCCTTTTAACTTATAATTTCTCTCTCAATCGTACCTTGTCCTTCGCACTTCGTCTTCGTTCATCCTCAAGTGCAGCGTAGTGCTTTTTGGTTGTATTGACATCAGAATGCCCTAATACATCTGCAACCAGATAAATATCGCCGGTTTCCCGGTACAGACTGGTACCGTAGGTACTGCGCAATTTGTGCGGAGTTATTTTTTTAAGCGGAGTAACAATTCTTGCATACTTTTTAACCAAATTTTCTACGCTGCGCACAGAAATGCGTTTACGCTGGAGAGAAAGGAAGAGAGCATCTTCACTTCCTGGCATTGCATCAATGGAAAAACGTTCATCCAGATAATCATTGAGAGCATCTTCAACTTCGATACCAAAATAAACAGTTACTTCCTTTCCTCCTTTGCGATGAATATGGATACCACCATTTTTAAAATCTATATCATGAATATCTAATCCCACACATTCTGATACACGTATGCCCGTTCCAAGCATCAATGTTAAAATTGCCAAATCCCGCATTTTTGTCTTATTGTGATAGTCTTTTTGTTTCTCAGTCAGATTTTCTCCGCTTTCTACTTCATCAAGTAAAGACGCTACTTCATCAACATCCAGACGGATAATCTCTTTTTCATGCAGTTTTGGCATGCGGACGAGAGCAGCAGGGTTATTTTTAATTAACTCATTCCGATAAAAATAGTTGTAAAAACTTTTTAAAGAAGAAACCTTCCGCATAATTCCGCGTTCTTTGTTGATAATCCCCTGATTGTGATCATTAAATCGATATTTCAAATATTCCATGTATTCTTCCAAATCAGAAACTGTCAGCATTTCAAGATGTTCCAGTTTAATGGTTTCCCGTGTCTGCTTTTCAAAAAAAGGATTTTCTTTCATTAAAAAACTAAAGAATACCGTAAGATCATAAGCATATGCAATGCGTGTTCTGGTAGAGGTCCGCGGTTCAATTCCTCGAAAAAAATCGGTACAGAATGGAGGAAGCTGCTTGGTAAGACCACGGAGTTTCTGTATATTTTCAATGTCTTTTTGTTCATGATATGCTAGATTACTCATCAAATTCACCT
>JBJEIZ010000006.1:70959-79674 GCA_051877535.1 Brotaphodocola sp. | reverse complement strand
TACAATTGGATATATTGAAAAAACAATGTGAAAAAATCCCAATCTTTGATTATAATTTTTGGACAAATGTTTGATAAAATAATGACAATAGGGTGGATTCTTGTTTAAGTTTAACGTATTTTTAGCTTTTTTTTTATCAACAATGGACAAACACAAAAAGATTGGGTATAATATTACTTACATGTTAAGATACAGAAAGAGGTGGGCACGATGCAATACAGGAAAAGTGTTTTTCGGAGCCTGGCTATGGTAACACAGCTTGGTCTCAGTGTAATCACGCCTGTCTTTCTATGTGTTTTCATCGGGTATCAGGTCGATCTCCATTTTGGAACGAAGACGATGATACTAATGTTGATTCTGGGGATTCTGGCCGGAGCACGCAGTGCGTGGCACCTGGCGCAGAGTACGATGGAACAGGAGCGGCGGGAAGATGAACGAATCCGCCAGGAACGCATGAGCCAGAGTACGCGGACCGGAATCAGCAAACCTAAACAGCCAAGCCGTATCCGAAAGGAAGAATCAGCAGCGGAGAAGAAGGAGGGCGGATGACATGGAATGGTTGAGCAAAGAAACAAAGCGAACCCTGATCGAGATGTCAGTCGGCATTATCCTGTTTGATCTGCTGTTGTGTATATTGGCCTGGATATGTTTGCCAAGGATTCCTTACCCGGTTATACCGGTTCTTAAGGGATTGGGGGTAGGGGCTGCAGCGGCAATCCTCATGCTGATTCACATGGCAGTAGTCACGGAACGGGTTTTGTCAAGTCAGAATGAAAGCTATGCCAACAAGCATACCGTAGCACAGAGTATGCTTCGGAAAATCGTCTTTTTGGCGGCGCTGTTTTTTGTCTGGCGGACGTTTCAGGCTGATCTGTTGGCAACTGTGATTGGGACCATGGGCATGAAAGCAGGTGCATACCTGCAGCCGTTGATCCGTAAACTTTCCGGTTATAAAGAAGAAAAGAGAGAAGAGTTACCGGAACAGACGGATTCAGAATCAATCTAAAAGAAAGGAGGACAATGTATGGGAATGCTGATTTCCAATGAGCCTGACTTTATGATACATGGTGTTTTAAAGTATCAGTTATTTGGTCAGGATTTTTGGATCACAACGACGACCATTTGCTTGTGGATCGTAACCATTCTTATTCTTGCATTTGCGTTTGCGGCAAACCGCTGCATCAAGCATGCTTCGGAAGTGCCGGGCACATTTCAGAATGTGATCGAACTTGCCTGCGAAATGCTGGATAAGATGGCGGAGGGCATTCTGGGCAGTAATGCAAGAAGATTTGTTAATTATGTTGGTACGATCTTTTTGTTCATTCTGTGTTGTAACCTCAGCGGATTGCTCGGACTCCGTGCTCCGACTGCAGACTTTGGTGTCACCTTCCTGCTCGGCTTAACGACAGGTGTTATCGTTCAGTACCAGAACGTTAAAAATAACCGCCTGGGTGCTGTGACGAGTTTGTTTGAACCGACACCGGTTTTATTCCCGATCAACTTGATTGGTGAGATTGCGAACCCGATTTCCATCTCGCTGCGTCTGTTTGCAAACTTGCTTTCCGGCGTAATTATTATGGGACTTTGGTATGGCATGATGCCGATTTTTGTCAATATCGGTATTCCGGCAGCACTTCATGTTTACTGCGATGTATTCTCAGGTGCGATTCAAACATACGTATTCTGTATGCTGACTATGGTATACATCAACGACAAGATGTAGAACGTAACTCTAAAACCTTTTAAAAACTTATATATTTTTATTATTTCAGGAGGAATTAAACTATGAATGGTATCTCAGGACAGGACTTTATCTTTGGTTGTTCCGCAATTGGTGCAGGTCTGGCAATGATCGCCGGTATCGGACCTGGTGTAGGTCAGGGTATCGCAGCTGGTCACGGTGCATCCGCAGTAGGACGTAATCCGGGTGCAAAATCTGATATCACTTCCACCATGCTTCTTGGTCAGGCGGTTGCAGAGACCACCGGTCTGTATGGTCTGGTTGTTGCTATTATCCTGATGTTCGTTAAGCCTTTCGGCGCTTAATTTGAATAGCTCAGTATACAGGATGAGCTGCCAGCGGCAGGTCATCTGTATTCGAATCGATTAGGAATAGTAACGAAAGGAGGCCAGGGACTTGGACAGACTGATAGGATTTGATCCGCAGTTGCTGCATGATGTAGTGATTACCGGTATCAATATCTTCATATTGTTCTTTGCATGCTCCTATCTGCTTTTTAATCCGGCACGCGATATGCTGGAAAAGAGAAGAAAGAAAATCGCGGATGAACTGGCTCAGGCAGCTGCTGACAAAACGGACGCAGCTTCTATGAAAGCAGAGTATGAGGCAAAGATCAAAGAAGTAAATAAAGAAGCAGAAGACATTCTGGAAGCAGCACGCAAGAAAGCAAAAGCGCGTGAGGCAGAGATGTTGGATGAGGCCAAGGCAGAGGCAGCCAGAATCATTGAGCGCGCTAACCGCGAAATCGAGCTGGAGAAGAAGAAAGCACTTGACGATATGAAACAGGAAATCGTCAATATCGCTTCCTTGATGGCAGCAAAAGCTGTCGGAAATTCTCTCGATGTTAAGATTCAGGATGCTCTGATTGATGAAACTTTGAAAGAAATGGGTGAGAGCACATGGCAAAATTAGTTTCAAAGGTGTACGGCGATGCATTGTTTGAGACAGCCATGGAGAATAAAAAAGTAGATGCTCTGTATGAAGAAGCAGCTGCTTTGGTTACCATTTTAAATGACAATCCTGATCTGGCTGCATTGCTTAACAGCCCGAAGGTTGTCAAAGAAGAGAAGGTTGCCATCATGGATCAGATCTTCTCTAAAAAAGTAGAGAAGGAACTGATGGGCTTCTTAACAATCATTGTTGAGAAAGACAGACAGAATGATATGATTCCGATTTTTGAGTACTTTATTGCTCGTGTAAAAGAGTACAAAAAGATTGGTTCTGTGTCCGTTACCAGTGCTGTAGAACTGAAAGCGGATCAGAAAAAACGTCTGGAAGAAAAGCTGCTCGCAACCACTCACTATGTAGAGTTAGAGATGCACTACCAGGTAGATGCCGATCTTATTGGCGGTATGGTTATTCGTATCGGTGATCATGTGGTAGACAGCAGCATCAGGACAAGACTTTATGAGCTGAAGAAGGATCTTTCCAAGCTTCAGTTGGCATAGTACAAAGAAAGGGAAACAGCAAAATGAATTTGAGACCAGAAGAAATCAGTTCGGTTATTAAAGAACAGATTGCAAAATATTCAACCAAACTGGAAGTCTCTGATGTCGGCACAGTTATCACTGTATCTGACGGTATCGCTCGAGTTCACGGTCTGGAGAACGCCATGCAGGGTGAACTTCTGGAATTCCCAGGAGAGGTTTACGGCATGGTCCAGAACCTTGAGGAAGACAATGTAGGTGTCGTTCTGTTAGGTGATAACAAGAGCATCAGCGAGGGTGATATCGTAAAAACTACCGGTCGAGTTGTTGAGGTTCCGGTAGGTGATGCATTGATCGGTCGTGTAGTCAATGCACTGGGTATGCCGATCGATGGTAAAGGTCCGATCGAGACTGACAAATTCCGCCGTATTGAGCGTATTGCTCACGGTGTTATCGAAAGAAAATCCGTAGATACTCCTTTGCAGACCGGTATCAAAGCAATCGATGCCATGATTCCGATCGGTCGTGGACAGCGTGAGCTGATCATTGGTGACCGTCAGACCGGTAAGACAGCGATCGCTATCGATACCATCATCAACCAGAAAGGTCAGGGTGTAAAATGTATCTACGTTGCAATCGGTCAGAAAGCTTCTACCGTTGCAAACATTGTAAGAACATTAGAAGAGTATGGTGCTATGGATTACACCACCATCGTTGTATCTACAGCGTCTGACCTTGCTCCGCTGCAGTACATTGCTCCTTATTCCGGCTGTGCGATCGGTGAAGAGTGGATGGAGAACGGCGGCGACGTTTTGGTTATCTATGATGACCTGACCAAGCATGCAGCAGCTTATCGTACTCTGTCTCTTCTGTTGAAGAGAGCTCCGGGACGTGAGGCATATCCTGGTGACGTATTCTATCTGCATTCCAGACTGTTGGAGCGTGCATCTCGTCTGTCAGATGATCTGGGCGGCGGTTCCTTAACTGCTCTGCCGATCATTGAAACTCAGGCAGGTGACGTATCGGCATATATCCCGACCAATGTAATTTCTATTACCGATGGTCAGATTTATCTGGAAACAGAAGCATTCAACTCCGGTTTCCGTCCGGCAATCAACGCTGGTCTGTCCGTATCCCGTGTAGGTGGTGCAGCGCAGATTAAAGGTATGAAAAAGATCGCTGGTCCGATCCGTGGTGATCTGGCACAGTATTTTGAGCTGGCAAGTTTCGCACAGTTTGGTTCTGAGTTGGATTCTGCTACTATGGAGCAGCTGGCACAGGGCGAAAGACTGAGAGAAGTTCTGAAACAGCCGCAGTATCAGCCAATGCCGGTTGAATATCAGGTAATCATTATTTATGCAGCAACCAAGAAATATCTGCTGGATATTGCGGTAGCTGATGTATTGAAATTTGAGAAAGATCTGTTCAAGTATATTGATACAAAATATCCGGAGATTCCGGCAGCTATCCGTGAGACGAAAGTCGTATCTGATGAAACCGAGAAGCTTTTGGTACAGGCAATCAAAGAGTGCAAAGAGCAGCGCTAATCCAGGGAGGTATTTATCATGGCATCCATGAGAGATATTAAACGCAGAAAAGCGAGCATTCAGAGCACCGGACAGATTACCAAGGCAATGAAGCTGGTAGCTACAGTCAAATTGCAGAAGTCCCGTAACAAGGCAGAAAATTCCAAACCGTATTTTGATCTGATGTATGAAACCATTGCATCGATGCTTGAGAAATCCGGCACGATCGACCATAAGTATCTTCGCGCAGGGGATTCTCCAAAAAAGGCAGTCATTGCAATTACTTCCAACCGTGGCCTTGCGGGCGGCTATAACAGTAATATTGTTAAGCTGATTGCAGGCAGTGAGGAGCTTCCGGCGGGAGATACCATAGTGTATGCGATCGGACGCAAAGGTGTGGAGGGTCTGAAAAGAAAAGGCTATCAGATTGCAGCAGACTGTTCTGATGTGATCGATGAGCCGCAGTATCAGGATGCGGCAGACCTGACAAAGGAATTGCTGGAGTCATTTGGACGGAACGAAATCGGCGAGATTTATCTGGCGTACACTTCTTTCAAAAATACTGCGGTGCATATTCCGAAGCTGATCAAACTGCTTCCGTTTACGATGGAAGAGAAGACGGCTGATGGAGAGGCGCCAAAGGCGCAGGCTCTGATGAATTATGAGCCGAATGCGGAAGAAGTTCTGGATATGATCATTCCGAAATACATGAGCAGTTTGATCTATGGTGCACTGCTTGAGGCAGTTGCCAGTGAAAATGGCGCTCGTATGACCGCCATGGATTCGGCAACCAAGAATGCTGATGAAATGCTCGAAAAGTTGGAGCTGCAGTATAACCGTGCCCGTCAGGGTGCGATTACTCAGGAACTTACTGAGATTATTGCCGGTGCCAACGCAATCAGTTAAGATTATAGAATAAAAAGTTTAAGGAGAAGCAAAATGGCTGAACAGAATATTGGTAAAATTACACAGATCATCGGTGTAGTTTTGGATATCAAGTTCTCCCAGGGCAAGATTCCGGAAATCAACGAGGCGATCAAGATTCCGCTGGAAGACGGCGGCGATCTGGTGGTTGAGGTTGCACAGGATCTTGGTGACGATACTGTAAGATGTATCGCAATGGGCAGTACCGATGGTCTGAGACGTGGTATGACCGCCATTGCAACCGGAGCTCCGATTACTGTTCCGGTAGGTGAGAATACGCTTGGCCGTATTTTCAATGTGCTTGGTGAACCGATTGATAATAAAGAGAAGCCACAGGTAGACGAGTACCTTCCGATCCACAGAAAGGCACCAACCTTTGAGGAACAGGCTACTTCTACTGAGATGTTGGAAACCGGTATCAAAGTCGTAGACCTTCTTTGCCCGTATCAGAAGGGTGGTAAGATCGGTCTGTTCGGTGGTGCAGGTGTAGGTAAGACCGTATTGATTCAGGAGCTGATTCGTAACATCGCTACTGAGCACGGCGGTTACTCTGTATTTACCGGTGTTGGTGAGCGTACCCGTGAAGGTAATGACCTTTACTACGAAATGACCGAGTCCGGCGTTATCAGCAAGACAACGATGGTATTTGGTCAGATGAATGAGCCGCCGGGAGCACGTATGCGTGTTGGTTTGACCGGCTTGACCATGGCAGAATATTTCCGTGATAAGGGCGGTAAGGATGTACTGCTGTTCATCGATAACATTTTCCGTTTTACTCAGGCTGGTTCTGAGGTATCCGCACTGCTTGGACGTATGCCGTCTGCAGTAGGTTATCAGCCGACTCTGCAGACTGAGATGGGTGCTTTGCAGGAGCGTATCACTTCAACAAAGAATGGTTCTATCACTTCTGTACAGGCAGTTTATGTGCCGGCAGATGACCTGACAGACCCGGCTCCGGCGAATACATTCGCGCATCTGGATGCGACCACCGTATTGGATCGTTCTATTGCTGCAATCGGTATTTATCCGGCAGTAGATCCTCTGGCATCTACATCCCGTATTCTTGACCCGCGTGTTGTAGGCGAGGAACATTATGCGGTAGCCCGTGGTGTACAGGAAGTACTGCAGAAGTACAAAGAACTGCAGGATATCATCGCTATGTTAGGTATGGATGAACTGTCTGAGGAAGATAAGCTGACGGTATCTCGTGCAAGAAAGATTCAGAGATTCCTGTCTCAGCCGTTCTTCGTTGCAGAGCAGTTTACCGGTCGTGTAGGACGTTACGTACCGATCAGTGATACCATTCAGGGCTTCAAGGAGATTCTGGAAGGCAAACATGACGACATTCCGGAGCAGTATTTCATGAATGCAGGTAGCATCGACGACGTTCTTGCCCAGGTTAAATAGGGGGTACGTCTATGGCTGATGGAATGAAATTAAAAGTTATCACTCCGGATAAGCGGTTCTATGAAGGTGATGTTACCATGGTAGAGCTGACTACTACGGAAGGTAATATCGGCGTATATCCGGCGCATATTCCGCTGACTGCAGTAGTAGCACCGGGTGTCCTGAAAATTCATGAAGGCACTGAGGTAAAGGAAGCTGCACTGATGTCCGGATTCATTACCATTCTTCCGGATGCTGTGACGATCATGGCAGAGACGATTGAATGGCCGGATGATATTGACTTTAATCGTGCTCAGGAAGCGAAGAATCGTGCAGAAAAGAGAATTGCTGCTCATGCATCAGATTTGGATGTGCTGCGTGCAGAGTTGGCTTTGAAACGTGCGTTGGTTCGTTTGGAAATGAAGCACTAAGGAGAGATGAGAATTCGCCTGTGTGCAGGCGGGTTTTGAAAAGTGAAAATCCCGGTGGGAACAAGGTTCTCGCCGGGATTTTTGTCGCCGGTGCAACCCAATCGACTTTCCTATATGGCGGTGCCCGCGACAGCGGGCATGAAAGTTTAGAAAGTGAATGTGTGACACAAATGAAAGAAAAGCTACACCAATATTTCCTTGCAGGTGCCATCCTGCTCATCCTTACAGCCGTCCTCCAGCTTGCTGCCCGCCGTATTCCCGGTTTTGCGACCTGGTATGCACATCACATTTATCCGGTGCTGGTCGGAACGATAGGGCGCTTCAGTGGAATTTTTCCGATTTCTCTGGCAGAACTGGGACTCTATTTGCTGATGATCGGAGTTGTAATTTACATAATTTTGAATTACAAAAAACCTTTGCGCGTAGTAAGCAGGATCTTCTGTATCTGTATGGCGCTGTTGTTTTCCTATACAGTGAATTGTGGAATCAATTATTTTGCATCACCGTTTTCTGCTTATGCGGGAATTGAGACGGAACTATATACAAAAGAGCAATTAAAAGAATTGTGCCGATATCTGGTGGAACAGGTCAATGCCAATGTTTCCGAGGTGCATTATATGGAACAAAAACAGGAATGGAAGCAGGAGAGTATAGAGGCAATGCGGCATGCAGGGGAGAAATTTTCATGTCTGGGAGGATTTTACCCAATACCAAAAGAACTGATGATTTCAGAGCTTTTGTCAGTACAGCAGCTGTGCGGCATTTATTCTCCGTTTACGATAGAGGCGAATTTTAACGGGGATATGCCAGATTACAATATCCCTCATACCATGTGCCATGAGCTGTCCCATTTGAAGGGATTCATGCGGGAGGACGAGGCAAATTTTATTGGTTATCTGGCTTGTATCATGTCAGAGAATCCGTCATTTCGTTATAGCGGTTATCTGACCGGCTGGGTATATGCAGGCAATGCTCTGGCGAAAACAGACATGAAAAGTTTTATGGAGCTGAGAAATCTGATTGATGAGCGGGCGATAGAAGATATGGAGGAAAACAACGCCTTCTGGAATCGTTATGAAGGCGGCATTGCGGAAGCGGCTAATCAGGTCAATGATGCATATCTGAAAGTGAATCAACAGGCAGATGGCGTGAAAAGTTATGGACGGATGGTGGATTTGATGCTTGCATATCATAGGATAAGTGACCTCATAAAATGATGGAAAAGAGAGGTGAAATGCGTTATAATGAAAGAATGAATCTACATTCTAAATGGGGAAGAC
>JBJEIZ010000006.1:0-70859 GCA_051877535.1 Brotaphodocola sp. | reverse complement strand
AGAGGTGAAATGCGTTATAATGAAAGAATGAATCTACATTCTAAATGGGGAAGACATAATGAAACTAAGGGGGCAGTAAAATGGCAAAAGCACTGAACGACATGTTAGACATGAATGGTATTAAGGCACTTGTGAATTCGGAATCTGCAAATCCGGAAACTCTTCTGGGAGCACATGTTGTAGACGGCAGCCTGCTGATTCAGGCATTGATTCCGCATGCAAAGGAAGTGACTGTAAAATTAGCAAAAACCGGAAAGACTTATCCGATGACGATGGTCGATGAAGCTGGTTATTTTGCAGTGGTGATCGCACGTAAGACCAAGCCGGATTATACGTTGCTTATTGCGTTTGATGGGGGAGAAACGCAGGAAATACTGGATCCGTATGCGGGATTTCCGAGTCAGTATACAGAAGAAGATTTTAAGAAATTTGCAGCAGGTATCCACTACGACATTTACAAAAAGATGGGAGCCCATCCGGTAACCCTGAAAGGTGTTTCCGGTGTTAATTTCTCTGTGTGGGCACCATGTGCAAAACGTGTCAGTGTAGTTGGTGATTTCAATATGTGGGATGGAAGACGCCATCAGATGTGCCGTCGCGGGGATTCCGGCATTTTCGAGTTATTCGTTCCAGGATTGCAAGAGGGAACCATTTACAGATATGAAATTAAGAACACAAACGGCGATCCGATGATGAAATCCGATCCTTATGGCAATTATTCAGAACTGCGGCCGAATAACGCTTCCGTTGTGTGGGATATCGATAAATTCCAGTGGTCGGATGATGCATGGCTTGCTGCTCGTAAGAAAGAGAATATTAAGAAAAAACCGATGGCAGTTTATGAGCTGCATCTTGGCTCGTGGATTCGTAAACAGGCAAAATTAGATGAAAATGGCGCGGCGATTGTTGGTTCTGAGTTCTGCAGCTATCGTGAGATTGCGCCCCGTCTTGTAAAATATTTAAAGAATATGGGTTATACGCATGTAGAACTGCTTCCGGTCATGGAACATCCGCTGGATGCATCCTGGGGATATCAGGTAACTGGATATTATGCACCTACCAGCCGATATGGAACACCAGATGATTTCAAATATTTCATGAACTATCTGCATGAACATGAAATTGGGGTTATTTTGGACTGGGTACCGGCTCATTTCCCAAGAGATGCTTACGGTCTGGCTGCATTTGACGGCACCTGTGTATACGAACATCAGGATCCGCGTCAGGGAGCACATCCTCATTGGGGCACCCTGATTTTTAATTACGGACGTTCACAGGTATCCAATTTCCTGATCGCGAATGCATTGTATTGGGTGAAAGAGTATCATGCAGACGGTATCCGCATGGATGCAGTGGCTTCCATGCTGTATCTGGATTATGGCAAGAATGATGGTGAGTGGGTTGCCAATATTTATGGCGGCCATGAAAATCTGGAAGCCGTTGAGTTCCTGAAACATCTGAACAGTATCATGAAAAAGCAGGAACCAGGAGTTTTGATGATCGCAGAGGAGTCTACCGCATGGCCGAAGATTACCGGCGATTTAAATGATGGAGGTCTTGGTTTTGACTTGAAATGGAATATGGGTTGGATGAATGATTTTACCAGTTATTTGAAAACCGACCCGTTATACCGCTGCTATCACCACAATGGATTGACGTTCAGCATGATTTATGCATACAGTGAAGATTTTATTCTGGTATTCTCTCACGACGAGGTTGTACACGGTAAATGCTCTATGCTGCTGAAGATGCCGGGCGCTGATTACGAAGCGAAAGCGAACAATCTGCGTGCCGCATACGGTTTTAAATATGGACATCCGGGAAAGAAACTGCTCTTTATGGGGCAGGAATTCGGACAGGTATCTGAATGGAATGAGAATACAGAACTTCCGTGGGATATTCTGGACTATCCGGTACATAAAGGCATTCAGAAGTATGTCAAAGACCTGAATGCTTTGTATCAGAGTCAGCCTGCGTTGTATGAGATGGACTTCCAGCCGGAAGGATTCCAGTGGATTGACTGTTCCAACAGTGCAGAAAATATCGTAACCTTTATCCGTAAGACTGATAAGCCAGAGGAAACCCTGCTGTTTGTCTGCAACTTTGCACCGGTAGAACGTACCAATTACAAGGTGGGGGTTCCGTTTGCAGGTAAGTTTAAAGAAATTCTGAACAGTGATAAGAAAGTTTACGGAGGAAGCGGAAAAGGAAACCCGCGCGTGAAGAACAGCAAAGCAGAAGAGTGCAATGAGCGTCCGAACTCGATCGAGATTGATGTTCCGCCAATGTCCACGATCGTATTTAGCTGCACACCGACAGAGCCAAAGAAGAAAGAAGAGAAAGCGGCGACGGAGGAGAAGCAGGAAACTGCGACCAAGAGAAAGTACGTTAGAAAGAGAAAAGAAGTTGATGAGGCAGCGGCAGAGGAGAAGGCTCCAGAAGTTGTTGCTGAGACAGCAGAGTAAGATGCTTTGATTCTGGTGGGGCGATGGGAGCGTAAAGAGAATGCGCATCGCCCCGCATACTTGTCTTATAAAATTTTCTTCAAATCCATCAGTTCATGAATCACATAGTCTGGTTTTAATTCTTCCGGACATTCCTGAGTTTCATCCCCAATCCAACAGGTGTCAATCCCTGCCAGCTTTCCACCCTTGATATCAGAGGTCAGGCTGTCGCCAATGATCAGCATATTTGAACGGTCTTTTTCCGGAATCCGGCGTGCGGTATCATTTAATCATGATAAGCAATTTTTCCTCTGCAGATGGTATATTTTACCTTTCCGAACAAGCGTTCACCAAGGAACGGAGTATTGGATGCCTTTGACTCAAATTCGGTTACAGTCCATTGCTCATCCGGGTCAAACAAAACCAAATCTGCATCGGCACCTGTTCCAAGCCAGCCTTTGGTATCTTCCAAATGGTACAGAATGGCTGGATTCAGACTCATTTTTTCCATAAGCTGGACCATAGAAAGCACACCGGCTTTTACCAGGTTGGTTACGCCAAGAGCCAGTGCGGTTTCCAGACCGGTAATGCCGCTCGGAGCCTGTCTGAGCGGTTTGTTTTTTTCTTCCGTACTATGCGGTGCATGGTCGGTGGCAATGATGTCAATGATCCCTTCTTTTAAGCCGCGCAGGATTTCCTGTTTATCGGTAAAGCTGCGCAGAGGCGGGTTCATTTTTGCAAGGGTTCCATGCTTTAAAACAGCGGTCTCATCCAGTGTGAAGTGATGCGGGGTTACCTCTGCGAATACATGCGCCCCCAGTTGTTTTGCAAGTTCTACCATACGCACGGAGTGACCGGAACTGATGTGCTGGATGTCGATAACAGCACCGGTATGGAGCGCCAGCATGCAGTCACGGGCCACCATGATATCTTCAGAAACAGCAGGAGCGCCGCCGTATCCCAATGCTTCTGAAACCGCACCCTGATTTACACCGGGAGCATCAATCAGTCCCGGATCTTCTTCGTGGAAACTTAACGGGACATTCAGGCGAACAGCTTCTTCCATTGCTTTTTTCACCAGTTTCGTATCCATTAACGGCGCGCCGTCATCGGTAAATCCGGCAGCTCCATGGGCCTTTAAGGTTTCCATATCCGTCAGGGCTTCCCCTTTCATTCCGACAGAAATATTAGCTGCAGAAAGCACGTTGACAGCGGTCTTTTTTCCTTCAGAAAGCACGTATTCCAGGGTTTTGACATTGTCAATTGGCGGCTTGGTGTTGCCCATGCAGACGACGGTGGTAAATCCGCCTTTGGCGGCTGCTCTGGCACCGGTCCGGATGTCCTCTTTGTAGGTCAGACCCGGGTCGCGGAAGTGTACATGTACGTCAATGAGTCCAGGAGCAACGATCATGCCGGAAGCGTCAATGACCTGCACATCCGAGTTGTGATCGTCAGCATCGGTGCCAATTCCTTTACCGATTTTTACAATTTTTCCATCTTTTACGATCAGATCCATGACCTGATCCAGACCGGTCTTCGGGTCTATAACCCGTCCATTTTTAATGATGATCATATTTTCAAGCCTCCTTAGAGTTCTTATTTTTTGTCCCGATATGGAACAGTTTTTCAGTCAAATGATATATGAGCATCTTACCATAAAAACAGGAAAAAGAAAATGCTGCAAAATCATCTTTTCATAAAGAAAAATTTCACAGCATTTTATCTTACTTGGATTTTACTTCCTTCCACAGTTCATTATAATAAATGTCTTCCTGGTCTCCAAGGAACTGAAAAACTTCGCAGTTTGTAAGGGAATCGATATCTGGGAATACGGCTTTGTTTTCCTGTATCTCTTCATCCAGCATTTCCTTCGCTGATACGTTTGGAGTTGCGTAGGTGATATATTCAAAATTTTTCAGTGCAATGTCCGGACGACAAAGGAAATCAATCCATTTTTCTGCATTTTCCTTGTTCCGCGCAGTAGTCGGGATGACCCAGGAGTCCAGCCAATAGTTTGTGCCTTCTTCCGGAATGACATACTCCAGAGAGAAATCCAGTCCCTGACTGGCAACTTCATCCTGAATGTAAAGGATTTCGCCCGAATAAATGACACCGATGGCAGCTTCGCCTCCGATCATTTTATCGCGGACCTGGTCAATGACATATGCCTGAACCAGAGGTTTCTGGTCGATCAGCATCTGTTTCGCGTCCTGAAGCTCTTCCTTATCCGTGGTGTTCATGGAATAACCCTTTGCTTTTAGAGCAACCATAAATGCGTCGCGAACGCTGTCCTGCATCAGAATTTCACCAGCATATGCAGGATTCCAAAGATCGATCCATTTTTCCGGAACCGGAAGTCCCTTTTCTTCGATCAGTTTGGTGTTATAGAGGATGCCAACGGTACCCCATGTGTACGGAACCGAATATTTGTTTTCCGGATCAAATGCTTTTGACATTTCCATATATGACGGGTCAATGTGCTCGATATTTGGAATGTTGTCAAAGTCGATTTCCTGCAAAAGACCGTTTTCAGCCATTTTCTGAATCATGTAATCAGAAGGACAGACTACGTCATAATTGACGGCTCCCGCCTCGATGACCGGATACATTTCTTCGTTGGTTTCAAAGTTGTCGTAGGTCACTTTGATTCCGGTTTCTTCTTCAAATTGTTCAATGACGGACTCGTCAATGTATTCGCCCCAGTTGTAGACATAGAGCTCATCGGAATGGTATCCGGCGTACCGTTCGTAGGTAGAAAATCCAACAACACCGAGGATGATAAAGAAAGCAGTGCCAAGAATTCCACGTTTGATGGCTTCATTTCTTCTTTTTCGTTCTCTGGCTCTGTCTGCGGCTTCCGGGTCGACAACTCCGGCTTTTGCGGCTGCAGAAATTTTCCCTTCCGGAGAAAAGTTTGTGATCAGAAGCAGGATCAGTACAGTTGCAAAAATCAGAGTGGACAGCGCGTACATGGATGGTTTGATACCGCGGCGCACTTCACTGTAAATCAAGGTGGAAAGTGTATTGATACCTGCACCTTTGGTGAAGTGAGTAATGATAAAATCATCCAGTGACATGGTAAATGCCATTAAAAATCCAGATAAAACACCAGGCAGGATATCCGGGAAAATCACCTTAAAAAATGCCTGCAGCGGGCTTGCTCCCAGGTCCATGGCAGCTTCATAAGTATACTTGCTGGTTTGCTTTAATTTCGGCATGACGCTTAAAATGACATACGGAATATTAAAGCTGATATGTGCGATCAGTACAGTCTTAAAACCAAGGGAGATACCAAATGCGATAAACGCAAGCATCAGGGAAATACCGGTTACGATGTCGGAATTCAGCATCGGAATGTTGTTTATGCCCATGACAATTGTGCGCGGTAATTTCTTCATGTTATTGATGCCGATAGCGGCTATCGTGCCGATGATCGTAGCGATCAGAGCGGATACGAACGCAATCAGAAGCGTGTTGTAAAGTGCGTCCATGATTGGCTGGCTCTGAAACATTTCCATGTACCATTTGGTCGTAAATCCCCCCCACAAAGTTCTGGACTTTGTATTGTTAAAGGAAAGGACCATCATGGTCAGAATCGGCGCATACAAAAAAATCAGGATGAGCGCCAGGTAAAAATCGTGGAAAAACTGTTTTAAACTATAGCGTTTCATCAGAATGAGGTTCCTCCTCCATCTTTGTCATATTTGGCAAGGAGTGCCATACTGATCAGAATAAAGATCATCAGTACCAGGGAAAGTCCGGACCCCAGATTCCAGTTGCTTCCTTTGGTAAATTCCTGCTCGATGACATTGCCGATCAGGAGGATCTTGCTTCCGCCCAACAGGTTGGAAATGACAAACGTGGTCAGAGCAGGGACAAAAACCATGGTGATTCCGCTTACGATTCCCGGAAGACTCAAAGGAAACCAGATATGGATCAGAGTCTGGAAATTGTTGGCACCCAGATCCTTTGCGGCGTTGATCGTGTTGTCATCAATCTTTACAAGTGCGTTGTAAATCGGCAGGATCATGAACGGAAGAAAGTTGTAAACCATGCCGAGGATGATCGCAGCAGGAGTATTGATGATGGCGATGTTCGGCAGATGAAGGAGTGTCAAAATGCCGTTGATCACGCCGTTTTTTTCGAGCAGTGTCTGCCAGGCAAGAGTGCGGAGCAGAAAATTCATCCACATCGGAAGAATGAAAATAAAAACGACAAAGCTGCCTTGCCGGATGCCTTTTTTCCGGAGAATCATGGCAAGCGGATAAGCAAGAAACAGGCAGATAGCCGTCGCTGAAAGCGAAAGTGTTAAAGAAAGTATCAGCGCTTTCCAATGTTTTGATTCAGCGATGGAGCATACATTTGCCAGGGTAAATGCGCCGCTTCTGTCCGTTAGACCATAATAAACGACCAGCAGCAGCGGAATGATAGTAAATCCGATCATCCACAGAATATACGGACCGGCTAAAAGAGGTTTTCGGTTCTCTCTTTTCATGGTTCAGAGTCTCCTTTTATCAGTAAACTTTTATGCCCGCTGTTGCGGGTGCCATTATTCTTCAACACCTACCGCTTCCTCATCTTCGGATGCCGGTTTATTCATGATCTGAATGTCAAAAGGTTCTACATGGATTCCTACTTCCTGACCGACCGGGAACATGTCTGTACTGTGTACCAGCCACTCAAAACCATTTGGAGTAGTGACTTCCATTTCGTAGTGGACACCCTTGAAAATCAGGTGGGTAACGATACCCTGGAGTGTGCCTTCTTCTGGTTTTACCAGATCGACATCTTCTGGACGAATGACAACATCGACCGGCTGATTGCGGCCGAAACCTTTGTCTACACAGGCAAATTTAGCACCAAAAATCTCAACCAGTTCGTCCTGCAGCATGATACCGTCTACAATGTTGCTTTCGCCGATAAAATCGGCTACAAATGCATTTTCCGGTTCGTTGTAAATCTGTTCCGGAGTGCCCATCTGCTGGATGTAACCCTGGTTCATAACGACGATGGTATCAGACATGGTCAGTGCTTCTTCCTGGTCGTGGGTAACATAAATAAAAGTAATTCCAAGCTCATTTTTCAGACGGATCAGTTCATACTGCATATCCTGACGGAGTTTCAGATCCAGAGCGCCTAACGGCTCATCGAGAAGCAGGACTTTCGGTTCATTCACGATGGCACGTGCGATGGCGATACGCTGCTGCTGACCACCGCTCAAAGAGTCGATGGAACGGTCTTCAAAACCGTTCAGATTGACCAGTTTCAGCGCATATTTGATCTTGTCATCAATATAGGCCTTGGATTTGCCCTTGATCTTTAAACCAAAAGCAATGTTCTCGGCAATGTTCATGTGAGGGAACAGCGCGTATTTCTGGAAAACTGTGTTCAGCTGTCGTTTATTGGGCGGAAGTTTGCTGATATCAGTGCCGTCAAACAGGACTTTTCCGGTATCTGCCGATTCGAATCCGCCGATGATGCGAAGTGTTGTGGTTTTGCCGCAGCCGCTCGGTCCCAGCAGAGTCACGAATGTATTTTCCTTTACGGAAAGATTTAAGTCATCCAGTACCATGGTTCCGTCAAAGCTCTTGGAAATATTCACTAACTCAATTAAAGAGTGACCCATGTTTCAATTCCTCCTGTGTGAATTTTCTTAAAAACTAGGCGGGGAGCTTACCCAAATGAGTACAGCACCGCTTTTGCTGGAAAGGGAATGCTTTTTGTCCGGTGTGAAGTAGAAGGATTCACCCTTTCGTGCTTTATAGGTCTTGCTGCCAATATGAATGGATACTGTTCCCTGTAAAATATAGCCGAATTCTTCTCCCTCATGGGGATTGTCCGGGTAGGTCTGACCGCCCGGTTCCAGGGTGAGAAGGATCGGTTCCATGACATTTTTCTGTGCATTTGGAATGATCCATTTGATTTCATTTTTTAATTCTGCGTCGTATTTTTCAAAATAATCTGCCTTGCTGAAGACGACTTGTTCTTCCGGCGTTTCGTTGAAAAATTCGCCGGGAGAGGTGCCCAGGCACTGCAGGATATCCATCAGCGTTGCGATGGAAGGAGAGGTCAGATTGCGTTCCAGCTGGGAAATGAATCCCTTGGAAAGTTCTGTCCGGTCTGCCAGCTCTTCCTGTGTGAGTCCTTTGAGAACACGCAGCTCCTTTAATTTTAATCCGATGTCCATAAATGATACGCCTCCCGGTAAGTATGCGGTGTTGCTTTGTATACACTCTCGCAATATATGAATCAAAAATTGAACTTAAAGTTTAGAAATACTAACTGATTCTAAAAATAATCTCAAAGTTTAGTATTTATAAACTCACAGCATTATTTCATTATATCGTAAAAACTTTCTATGTCAATACATTGCAGATAGATTTTTGAAAGAATGTGTGATATAATTCGAGCCAAAGACGAAGTGTGGAGCGATTCGCTCAAAAATCTGATTTTCAGGAGGAATGAGAATGGCAGTGGAAGGAAAATATATGGCATATGTAGGATCTTATTCCTATACAGGCAAGGCGAGAGGAATTACCGTTTATGATGTCAATGTTGAAGAGGGTAAGTTTGAAAAACGCTGTGAGATTGAAGTGGATAATGCTTCTTATCTGACGGTATCACATGACGGAAAAACACTGTACTCCATTGCAGATGAGGGTGTTGTAGCCTTTCGCATCCAGCCCGACGGCAACCTGGTCAGACTGAATAACGCAAAGATCAAGGGTATGAGAGGCTGTCATCTTTCTACGGATGCAGAAGATAAGTATGTATTTGTATCCGGTTACCATGACGGAAAGCTGACGGTTCTGCGTCTGGAAGAGGATGGCAGGGTTGGTGGTATCGTAGATGGTGTGTATCATAAAGGACTGGGAAGTGTTGCGGAACGAAATTTTCGTCCGCATGTAACCTGCAGCAAGCGTACCCCCGATGGAAAGTATGTGATGGCAGCAGATTGTGGTCTGGATCATGTGAAAATTTATCGTTTTAGTGAAAGGGACGAGCATTTGGTGCAGGTGGATGCGATCCGCTGTGATCTGGAGTCCGGTCCAAGACGATTCTGTTTCAGCGAGGACGGAAGATTTATTTATCTGATGTATGAGCAGAAAAATGTGATTGATGTATTTACATATGAAAGCGGTGAGCGTGTGCCGAAGATTGAGCGGATTCAGACAGTTTCGACTACAGGAAAGAGACGCAACCAGCTGACTGCAGCATGCTCTTTACGATTCTCCACCCATCAGGATTATCTGTTCTGCGGAAATGCAGGAGATGAGACTGTTTCTGTATACAAGAGAGAGAAAGAGACGGGACTTTTGACTCAGCTTTGCTGTCTGCCGATCAGCGGTGAGTATCCGAAAGATATTGCAGTGTTCCCGGATGATCAGCATATTGCATGTATGAACCATGAGAGCGATACGATCACGTTTTTCAAAGTGGATTATGAAAAGGGGCTGCTGATCATGTGCACCAATGAGATTCGCTGCAATGAGCCGAACAGCTGCGCTCTGGTCAAAGTATCAGATTAAGGATGAAGGAGAATGGAAGATGGCAGGATCATCATTCGGGAATATTTTCCGTATCATGACCTGGGGTGAGTCCCACGGAAAAGCCATCGGTGTTACCATCGATGGCTGTCCGGCAGGACTCGCTTTGTGTGAGGAAGATATTCAGAAATATTTAGACAGAAGAAAACCGGGACAGAGCAAATTCACGACTGCCCGCAAAGAAGGCGATGAGGTGGAGATTCTGTCCGGCGTGTTTGAAGGCAGGACCACAGGTACACCGATTGCCATGGTCGTGTGGAATAAAGACCAGCGTTCCAGGGATTACAGTGCGATCATGAATGTGTTCCGCCCTGGTCATGCCGATTACAGTTTTGATGCAAAGTACGGTTTTAGAGATTATCGAGGCGGCGGTCGTTCTTCGGCCCGTGAAACGATTGCCCGTGTGGCAGCAGGTGCAGTGGCATGCAAGCTGTTGGCTCAATACGGGATCACGGTGACTGCCTATACCAGGAGCATCGGTACTTATGAAATCGATCCGGAGCGGTTCAATCTTGCGGAACGTGACCGGAATAAATTGTACATGCCGGATGCTGTGGCAGCAGAAGAGGCAGGTGCTTATCTGGAAAAGCTGATTGCAGAGCAGGATTCGGCAGGCGGTGTAGTGGAATGTGTAATCACGGGAGTTCCGGCAGGTATCGGGGAACCGGTATTTGATAAACTGGATGCCCGTCTGGCAGCAGCAGTGATGTCCATTGGTGCGGTCAAGGGATTTGAAATCGGTGATGGTTTTGCGGCGGCAAAAGCGTGCGGTTCCACCAATAATGATGCATTTCGCGTGAATGAAGCGGGAAAAGTAATCAAAGAAACCAATCATTCCGGCGGTATTTTAGGCGGCATCAGCGATGGCAGCGATATTATTTTGCGTGCAGCATTTAAGCCGACACCGTCGATCGCAAAAGAACAGCGGACGGTCAACCGAGATGGAGAAAATGCAGACATTTCCATTCACGGCCGTCACGATCCGGTAGTGGTTCCGCGAGCAGTGGTAGTGGTGGAATCCATGGCAGCATTGACGGTACTGGATTTGCTTTTGATGAATAAAAATGCGAGAGTGTGAAGCACAGAATCATTTGTGTATCATAAAAATGAAAGAAACTTATAAACAGGATGCAAGGAGATAATAGGATATGAAAATCGCAATGGGCAATGACCACGCAGCAGTGGAAATGAAGCAGGAAATCAAGGCTTATCTGGAGTCAAAAGGTTATGAAGTGATTAACTTCGGCACCGATACACATGACAGTTGTGACTATCCGGAATTTGGTGAGAAAGTCGGACGCGCAGTCGCATCCGGCGAAGCAGATTATGGAATCACGATCTGCGGTACCGGAATCGGAATCGGCATTGCAGCAGGCAAGGTAAAAGGCGTTCGTGTCTGCACCTGCAGCGAGCCGTACAGCGCACGTCTGTCCAGAATGCATAATAATACCAACGTTTTGAGCTTTGGTGCACGTGTTGTCGGCGTTGAGATGGCAAAGATGATTGTTGATGAATGGCTGAACAATGAATACGAAGGCGGCCGCCATCAGAGACGTGTTGATATGCTGATGGATATTGAAAACCATTAAGATGTTGTCCGAATGACAGGACGTTCCTGGTAAAAAAGAGAACTGCCTTTCCCCCACAGAAGGCAGTTCTCCGGTCACGATCAAAAACCGTACACTATAAAGTTCATGCTCGGTATCCCCATACCAATAAGCGAGTAAGACACCTTATGTGTTTCTTACGAGGAATAATATAGCATTTTTTTTTAGGAAAGTCAACGTAATTTGTGCAAATTTCCACAAAAAATGAGAAGATTTCGAGGAGAAATTTAAAAAATGCATAGTTGTGTCCGCTCTGGAAAGACAAGTGTGCGCAGTAAGGTTTGTCAAGAGAAAAAAGGAATAATTTTCTTGATAAATGGCATGCTAAAGGTATCTGAACAGAGAGGAGACTGATTGATGAATTTTACGAAATCGCTCTCGGAAAATATGGAGCATTTGAAACAGGTTTTGCAGGCAGATAAGAATTTTGATGTAATTTACCGGGTAATCCGTATCGGCAGCCGAAAAGCCTGTTTGTTTTGCGTAGATGGCTTGACAAAGGATGAAGTTTTGTTGAAAATTCTTCAGACCTGGTCTTCAATCAAAGAAGAAGACATGCCGTCGGATGTGCATGGATTTTCAAAGAAATATATTCCTTATGGGGAAGTTGGACTGATTCAAAATGAAGAAGACATGATCGTCCAGCTTCTGAGCGGTATCAGTTGTATTTTGATTGACGGATATGAAGCGTGTCTGACCATTGACTGTCGGACTTATCCGGCCAGAGGTGTGGATGAACCGGAGAAGGACAAAGTTCTGCGCGGTTCCAGAGACGGATTTGTAGAAACATTAGTTTTTAATACCGCCCTTATCCGGCGGAGGATCCGCGATCCGAAATTGACGTTTGAGATGATGCAGGCAGGCGAGAGTTCTCATACGGATATCGCGATTTGTTATATGCACGGCCGGGTAGATGAACAACTGCTGCAGATGATCAAGCAGAGGATCCAAAAGCTTCATGTGGATGCGCTGACGATGAATCAGGAGAGTCTGGCGGAGTGTATTTACCCGCATAAATGGTATAATCCATTTCCGAAATTTAAGTTTTCTGAGCGCCCTGACACGGCGGCAGCCTGCATTTTGGAAGGAAATGTTGTGATTTTGGTGGACAATTCTCCGGCTGCCATGATTTTGCCGTCGTCGGTATTTGATATTATTGAAGAGGCAGACGATTATTATTTTCCGCCTATTACAGGCACTTATCTGAGGCTTTGCCGGATGGTAACGGCACTGATCAGTCTTTTGCTGACACCAACCTGGCTTCTTTTCATGATGAATCCGAATTGGATTCCAGCCTGGCTGGATTTGATCCGGTTGTCTGAACCACCGGAAATCCCGTTAATCTGGCAGCTTTTAATTTTGGAATTTGCGATCGATGGTCTGCGTCTTGCGGCAATCAATACGCCGACTATGCTGACGACGCCGTTGAGCGTGATCGCTGGTATTGTTCTTGGTGAATATTCTGTAAAATCCGGTTGGTTTAATTCAGAAACGATGCTGTATATGGCATTTGTAACTATTTCCAATTACAGTCAGTCCAGCTTTGAACTGGGTTACGCGCTGAAATTTATGCGAATCATCATACTGCTTTTGACGCAAATGTTTGGCGGATGGGGATATGCGGCAGGTCTGGTGCTGGCGGTACTGGCAATTGTCAAAAACAAGACCATTGCGGGAAAGAGTTATATTTATCCATTGATTCCGTTTTCGTGGCAGGAGTTGAGAAAGAGATTTTTCAGAGGCAGGCTGCCGATGCAGGAATCCAGAGAGCAGGAATCCGGGCAGTAGAAATTCAGGAAGCAGGAATTTGGATAACAAGAGGTGATACATTCAGACGGAAATTTTTAAGAGGACGATATCTTGACGGAAGTTTCGCTGCAGATATGCTAGAATCGAAAGAAATTTCCGGATTGACTGATTTGATGTGCGTAAGGAACAAAGGAAGGGAGGATTCGTATGGCAGTACCAAAAGACCCGGTTATGCTTCTCAGCTATTTGAATACACAGTTGAGGGATGCATACCCGTCATTGACAGAATTGTGCAGCGCACTTGATTTGGAACAGCAGGAACTGGAGAAAAAACTGGCGCAGATCGATTATCATTATGACCAGACACGCAATCAGTTTATTTAACCTGCGTTTGAAGTTCTTTCCGGAATGGCAAGTGAAGGGAGAATGGAAAAATGTGGAAAAAACTGCAGCACAGGCTGCGGGAACGGGCCGTATCGTGGAAAAATGACTGTTCTGGCGTGACTTTGGTGGAAGTAATTGTCGTGCTGGTGATCATCGGTGTTCTGTTTTCTATCATTATTCCGTCGATGACAGGATACATCGACAAGGCAAAACAGCAGAAATATGTCATGGAAGCACAGGGAGTCAGACAGTCCATCGAGATGTATCTGCTGAATCAATATGCCTATGACGATATTGATATGATGGAATTGCTGGAGATGCTTTCAACAGAAGATCTGAATTCTTCTGACTGTGTAATTTCAGACTTTATGAAGGTGACCTGCACAAAAGGAGCACATGTTCAAAACCTGACAATGGAGGACAATGGTGTACACATCCGCCAGATGGTGTACCTGGTAGATGGGTATGAAATCGAGATCACCGATGGGGATTTTTCTGTTACATCGATAAAAAAGTAAGACAGGAAGTGTTCATGTATAATATCAAACCTTTTCGTACAGACTATTCCCATGAACACATTAAAACAACTTCCAATTAATTTTTTTAAATGCGGAATCACAGGCTGGTGTCTGGAAGTGATTTTTACTTCCATAGAATCGATGCAAATTCATGACTGGCGTCTGATGGGGCGGACATCGCTTTTGATGTTTCCGATCTATGGCTGCGGAGCGCTTCTGGGACCGATCGGCAGGAGTGTCGACCGGTGGCTCGGCGGGGAACCGGTGCGGAATTCTGACCGGTATGTCCGTCATGGGATGCTTTATATGGTGCTGATTTTTATGGCGGAATATCTTTCCGGAGCGTGGCTGAAAAATCGCGGCATGTGTCCGTGGGACTACAGCGGGCGCCAGACCAGCATCAACGGATTGATTCGCCTGGATTTTGCACCGCTGTGGTTTGGAACCGGATTATTATTTGAACAAATTACAAAAAAGAAGGACATATGACTTGTTTTTGTCCTTCTTTTTTTATATACTAAAAAGATAAAAAACAGCGAGGTAAAGCTTATGTTAAGAACAATATCGGTTTATGTCTATTTGTTTGGATATTTGCTCTTTTCCGGTCCGCTGCGCGCAAAGCACCGCAAGATGGAGCAGGTGGATGTTTATAAGCAGCAGTGGGAGAGCCAGCATGCGGTGCAGGGAGCACTTGGCAGGATCTTGAAAATAAGCGGTGTGGAACTGCTCGTGAAAGGGCTGGATCATGTTCCGGATGATAAAGCGGTGCTTTATGTGTCTAATCACCGCAGTTATTTTGATATTGTGACCGGTTACGTTGCCGTGAAAAATAAGATGGGATTCATTGGAAAAGTGGAATTGCGGAAAATTCCGATGCTGGGGGAGTGGATGCGCCTGACGGGTTCTCTGTTTTTGGATCGAAAGGATATCAAGCAGGGGCTTCAGACGATTTTAAAAGGGATCGAGCAGGTAAAAGCCGGTACGTCCATGTGGATTTTTCCAGAGGGAACCCGCAATGAAAGCGAAGATATCTGGAATTTGATGCCGTTTCACGAGGGAAGCTTAAAGATTGCGGAAAAGAGCGGATGTCCGGTGATTCCGGTGGCGATCACGGGCACAAGGGATGTGTATGAGAAGCCGTTTCCGCGTATTGTTCCGGGGAAGGTTACGATTGAATTCGGTGAACCGATTTACATAAAAGAACTTCCGGCAGAGCAGAAGAAGCGTGCCGGAGCTTACACCAGAGAGAAAATTGCCGAGTTATTAAAAAAAGAGCAGGAAGCACGAAGGGGATAAAGACGTGGATTTGTTAGCATGCAGAAAAGAACTGGACAGTATTGACAGTCAAATTGTGAAATTATTTGAAAAACGAATGGAAATTTGTGGAGATGTGGCCCGTTCCAAGATTGAAAGCGGGAAAGCCGTTTTGGATTCAGAGAGAGAAAAGCAAAAGCTGGCATCGGTGAGAGAACTGGCGCATGGTGAATTCAACCGGCAGGCAGTTCAGGAGCTGTTTGCGCAGATGATGACGATCAGCCGCCGTTTTCAGTATGGACTTTTGGCGGAACATGGAAGAACTATGGAACTGGGATTTGAAAAGGTGACTGATATTCCCAAAAAGGGTGTACGCGTCGTGCATCAGGGTGTGGAAGGCGCATATAGTCATGCGGCAACGCTGATGTATTTTGGTGAGGATGCAGAGGTTTATCATGTACAGACGTTTGAAGATGCGATGCGGGAAGTCTGGGATGAAAAGACGGATTATGCGGTGCTTCCGATTGAGAATTCTTCTGCGGGAGCCGTGATTGACAATTATGATCTTCTGATGAAGTATCAAATTCACATTGTGGCAGAGGTATTTCTTCCGGTCAGCCATTGTCTGTTGGGACATCCGGACGCGGAGCTTTCCGATATCCGCACAGTATTTTCTCATCCGCAGGCGCTGATGCAGTGTTCCGATTACCTGAATTCTCACAGAGAGTGGAAGCAGGTAAAACTGGAAAATACCGCAGTCGCCGCGCAGAAAGTGGTCCGCGACGGCGATAAGAGTCAGGCAGCAGTTGCAAGTGAAATCGCAGGGAAGCTGTATGGACTCAAGCCGCTGGTATCCGGGATCCAGAATAATCAGGGCAACACTACCCGGTTTATCGTGCTGTCGAAAAAGGCAATTTACCGTGCGGACGCTGCGAAAGTATCGATTTCATTTGAACTTCCGCACCGCAGCGGTACGCTTTACAATCTTCTGAGCAATTTCATTTTTAACGGTGTCAACATGCGCATGATCGAATCCCGTCCGATTCCGGGACGCAACTGGGAATACCGTTTTTTCATCGATATAGAGGGCAATCTGGATGAGCCGCGCATCAGCAATGCGCTGACGGCAATCGCCCAGGAAGCCCAGAATCTGCGGATTTTGGGCAATTATTAGCAGCAGTCAGGAGGAGTATAAAAAGCTATGGTACGCATATTTGCAGCCATTGATGTCGGATCATTTGAGTTGGAACTTGGTATTTATGAAATTTCGGATAAGAACGGAATTCAGACCATCGATCATCTGAAACATGTGATGTCGTTGGGAAGTGAAACACACCAGACCGGACGGATCAGCTACGGCAGCGTGGAGGAAATATGCGCGGTGCTGAATGATTTTCAGCGGATCATGAAAGGGTATCAGGTGCAGGATTACCGTGCCTATGCGACCAGTGCGTTTCGTGAATCCAACAACAGCCAGATCGTCCTGGATCAGATTCGTGTCCGGACCGGAATTGAAATCCGTATCATCAGCAACTCGGAGCAGCGTTTTATCTGCCATAAGGCGATTGCAGCGAAGGATGCACTGTTTCAGAAAGTGGTTCAGGAGGGAACTGCCATTGTGGATGTAGGATTCGGAAGCATGCAGGTCTCGCTGTTTGATCAGGATGCACTGAGTTTTACCCAGAATCTGCCGCTTGGAATCCTGCGCATTCGGGAACTTTTGATACAGGCAAAAGTATCCTCGGATATTGAGCGGATCCTGGTCTCGGAAATGGTAGACAACGAATTGGTAACTTTTCGAAAAATGTATCTGAAAAACAGGGAGATTCAGAGTCTGATCGCAATCGGTGAGCCCATTTTGTCCCTTCATCTGCGTGGTCTGCGGGAGAGCAGGGAACAGATTAAAAAAGCGGCCGTAGATGCCGTTTATGAGAAGCTGAGCCGCATGACGCAGGATCAGATCGAAGAAGAGTTTCAAGTCAGTGCCGGATTCGCTCCGGTCTTGTTTCCGACTGCTGCGATTTATAAGCGCGTTATGGAGATTACCGGAGCAGAGACACTTTGGATTCCGGGGATCCGACTGGTGGATGGAATTGCGGCAGATTATGCGGAAATCAAGAAACTGCTGAAGTTCAATCATAGCTTTGCAGATGATATTATTGCTACGGCCCGCGGTATGGCACAGCGTTATAAATGTCATATGTCGCATGTACGGAGGGTGGAACAGGCAGCGCTCCAGATGTTTGACTGCCTGAAGAAATATCATGGTCTGAAGGAACGGGAACGCCTGCTTTTGCAGATTGCGGCGAATCTGCATACCTGCGGTAATTTTGTTGCCATGCGGGATGCAAATGAATCTGCATACAGTATTATCATGGCGACGGAGATTATCGGGCTGTCGCATCTGGAACGTGAGATTGTGGCAGATGTGGTCCGTTATCAGACAAAGTCATTTCGGTATGACGTGGTACACATGGAGGCGCGCATGTCCGTTTACAGTCGTTTGACAAATCCGCAGAATCCGGAACTAACGATTGCAAAGCTGATCGCGATCCTGCGCCTGGCAAGTTCCATGGATCAGAGTCACCAGGGGAAATTGGCGGATTGCCGCATGACAGTCCGGGATAATCATCTGATCATTGGCACGGATTACGCCGGCGATGTGACACTGGAGGCGATGGCGATCGAAGCAAAGAGTGAATTTTTTGAAGAAATTTACGGTATTCGACCTGTATTGAAACAGACAAAGAAGGTGTGACTATGGCAGAGATGGAGCATACATTTTTAAAACCGGAAAATTTTATTAACCGGGAACTCAGTTGGCTGGAGTTTGATTACCGGATTTTAAAAGAGGCGCGGGATAAAAGCATCCCTCTGTTTGAGCGCCTGAAATTTTTAAGTATTACGGCATCCAATCTGGATGAGTTTTTCATGGTTCGTGTGGCATCTTTGAAGGACATGGTGAATGCAAAATTTAAAAAGACGGATATTTCCGGTATGACGGCGCAGGAACAGTTGGATGCCCTTTCCAAAGGAACGCATGAGCTGGTGGAGCTGCAGTATTCCACATATAACCGGGCACTGCTCCCGGCTCTGAAACAGGAAGGACTTCGGGTCATCCGTGAGCATGAAAAGCTAAAACCGGCAGAAGCTGAGTATGTGGACCGCTATTTTAAAGAAACTGTTTATCCGGTTCTTACTCCGATGGCAGTAGATTCATCCCGGCCGTTTCCGCTGATCCGCAACAAATCTCTGAACATTGCGGCTTTGGTGCAGAAAAAAACCGGCAAAGATGAGTTGGAATTTGCGATGGTGCAGGTGCCGTCTGTGCTGCCGCGTGTGGTGGAACTTCCGGAAATTGAGGGAAGCGAACGCAGAGTGATTCTTTTGGAAGAGATCATTGAGCGTAATATTCACACTTTATTCCTGAACTATAATATTGTGTCTGCACATCCATTCCGCATTATGAGAAATGCAGATTTTACACTGGAAGAGGATGATGCGGCGGATCTGCTGGTACAGATTCAGAAGAAACTCAAACGTCGCCAGTGGGGGGAAGTCATCCGTCTGGAGGTGGAAGAGAAAGTAGATGAACGTCTTTTGGAGATTCTGACAAAAGAACTGATGGTGGGCAGTGATTCTATTTACGAAATCGCCGGACCGCTGGATCTGACTTTTTTGATGAAGATGTATGATATGAACGGTTTTGAGCATTTGAAGACGCCAACCTATATTCCTCAACCCATTCCGGAGCTGATGAATGAGGATGACATTTTTACCAATATCCGAAAAGGAGATATTCTGCTGCATCACCCATATCAGAGCTTTGACCCGGTAGTCAACCTGGTGCGTCAGGCGGCGAGAGATGAAAATGTGCTTGCGATCAAGCAGACGCTGTATCGTGTCAGTGGTCAATCTCCGATCATTGGGGCGTTGGAAGAGGCGGCAGAAAACGGTAAGCAGGTTTCTGTACTGGTAGAGTTGAAGGCACGATTTGATGAGGAAAATAACATTCACTGGGCGAAAAAGCTGGAGAAAGCAGGATGCCATGTGATCTATGGTCTGGTTGGTCTGAAAACGCACTGTAAGATCATGCTGATCGTTCGTCGGGAGGAGGATGGCATTCGAAGATATGTACACCTGGGAACGGGCAATTATAATGATTCGACTGCCCGGCTTTATACGGACTGCGGGCTTCTTACCTGCCATCCGCTGATCGGCGAAGATGCAACTGCGGTCTTTAATATGCTATCCGGATATTCCGAGCCGCTGACCTGGAATAAGCTTTCGCTGGCACCGCTTTGGCTGCGAAGCAAATTTCTCAAGATGATCCGCCGGGAGACAAAGCACGCACGCAACGGAAATCCTGCTCACATAAAGGCGAAGATGAATTCTCTTTGCGATCAGGAGGTAATTGCTGCGCTTTATGAGGCGTCCTGTGCAGGGGTGAAGATTGAGCTGGTTGTCCGGGGGATCTGCAGTCTGAAAGCCGGCGTGCCCGGACTCAGTGAAAATATCAGTGTTCATTCGATCGTGGGGCAATTTCTGGAGCATGGACGTATTTTCTATTTTGAAAATAACGGAAGTCCGGAAGTATACCTGGGCAGTTCTGACTGGATGCCGCGTAATTTAGACCGACGTGTGGAAATCCTGTTTCCGGTGGAAGATCCGGAGCTGAGGCAGAGAGTCGTCCATATTCTGGATGTACAGCTCCAGGATAATGTAAAAGCCCAGGAACTCCTGCCAAATGGTAAATATCAAAAAATCAAGCGGCGGAGCAAGACGCCGGTATCTGCTCAGCAACAGTTCTGCGAAGAAGCAGTAGAGATGGCAAAGAAGCAGGCTGAGGGAACGCGGATAAAGGATATGAGAGTATTTGTACCGATTACGGCACAGGAGTGATACATTGGTATAAAAAGGCTGCGACAATTGTTTTGCCGCAGCCTTTTAAACTTTAATGATTATCTTTCTTCCATTGCATGAATCAGTTCTACGATCATTTCATGAGTCGGGGCCGGAACGCCGCACTTTTTCGCTGCGCGGACAACGGAACCACTGATGGTATTGACTTCGGTCTTACGTCCATTACGCAGATCTGCGCAAATGGAAGTAATGCCTTCCGGGGAATTCACAGAAACGAGACGAACTTCTTCTATGATTTTTTCTTCATCAGCTTCCAATCCCAAACCATGTGCTACAGCAACAGCTTCATGGATCAACTGTCTGGTAATGTTCCATGCATGTTCGTTGCCTGCAATGAATCCGATCGGCACCTGGAGAACGCCGGTTACCGCGCTTAAGGAAACGTTGGTAAACAGTTTGTTCCAGATGAGCTGCTGAATATTGGAATGGATATATCCGTGAAAGCCGCAGGAATCCAACACTTCTTTTACTTTTGGAAGGAAGCTGTCTGCGTCCTCGGTCAGCATACCGATATTGGTCTTTCCTGCACCGCCGCGGCGAACGTGTCCGGGAGCCAGGACTGCGCCATTATCCTCGGTTGTGCCGATGATGATGCGGGTTTCCGGAACAAACTCTGCCAGAATATCTTCGTGACCGGAACCGTTCTGAAGGGTCATCAGATAGGTGTTTGGACCGATCAGATTCCGGTTGCCGCTTAATGCAGCGCGAGAAAACAGAGATTTTACAAAGAGGATGATCAAATCCACTGGTTCCAGCCCTTCTGAGGAGGTGATTGCTGTCGGATGATAAACGACGTCCTCACCATTCTCCTGAATGATCAGTCCGTTCTCGTTGATATGGTCAACGATTGCCTGGTTGGTATCTACCAGATATACATCATTGTGTAAAGATAAATGTCCGCCATAGATGGAACCCATGGCACCGGCACCGATAACTGCAATTCTCATGTTCATTTTTCCTTCTTTCCGTTATTTGGAGAATTCAGCCAGACCTTCGATCGCATAAGCACGGATCGGGCAGGAATCCAGTCCTTTGATTGGAAGCGGAGAATAGGACATAAAGAATACATTGCTCTGTAATTCTTCCAGATTCTGCAGTACTTCCAGGAAAACAATGTTCTCAGCCATCAGAATGTCATGGAATGGCTTTACATCTTCGTTGGAATTCTCGATGGAAACGCCATCGCCGAAGCCCACGCATTTTACTTTGTGATCGCGGAACCACTCAGCACTCTCAACGCCAATCAGCAGACGGTTGTCAGCTTCCGTGTTGGTCAGTGGAGTGAATGGCTGGATTTTGTAGGAAGAATCGATGATAACGATATCGCCTTCCTGAATCAGACCTTCCGTTGCGCGATCCAGATCTGCCTTGGTGATGTGGGCGCGTGGTGCGACCGTGTCCTTGAAATCAACATAGATGGCTCTGCCCATGAAAGTGGTCAGCGGCAGGTCAGCAACGCTCGGCCAGTTGTCGTTGTGATGATAAGGACACTCGCAGTGAGTTCCAAGATGGCTGGTCAGATCCATGATGGTGTGGAAATCCGGAATCGGACCGCCGGTGTTGAATCTGGTCAGACCACAGCGTCTGGTCTCGGTCTTCGGATCCAGAACTTTGGTTAAGTCTACAATTCTTAAGTTGCCCATCTGATAAACGCTCATTAGAAATACCTCCTGAAATTATTACGGTTTTGTTTGGTATAAGCATATTATAGCGTATACCGGTATACCGGTCAAGTACTTTTTTCATTGACTTTGCAAAATATTTACGGTATGATAATGATGACATGATACCAGAATCATAGAGGAAGGAATGAATGGATATGGGAAGCAAGAGTCCACTGCAGATACAGGCATACGAATATTTGAAAGAAATGATCCTTACCGGAAAACTGGAACCGAATCTGTTGTATTCTGAAACGAAGATGTCTTCAGAGATTGGTATTTCCAGGACTCCGATGCGAGAGGCGATTCAATGCCTGAGTCAGGATGGTTATATTACCGTTGTACCGAGCAAGGGATTCATGCTTCGGCAGCTGAATGAAAAAGATATGGTAGAAACGATTCAGATCCGCTGTGCTATTGAGGGGTTCTGCGCACAGATGGCGGCTGCGGAGATTGAGTCAAAAAAGGGACAGAAGCTGCTGACAGATTTGAAAAAGCTTCTGGAACGCCAGGAGAAAGTGCTTTTTTCGGTCAATGGTCCCTGTGCAGAGAATATCCGGAACGGAAACTGGAACAAAAATTCCATGAATCAGTTCATGGATTACGACCATAAATACCATCTTGCGCTGATCGATTATGTAGGAAATGAAGAATTTCAGCATACGTTTCAACGGCTCATGTATTTAATTCAGCTGACTACAGCCGGTGCGCTGGCAGTGCCGGGAAGAACAGAGGATACATTGCGGGAACATAAACTGATTTTTGAATATCTGTCAGAAGGCAAAGGCGATGAGGCATATAAATTGATGATGGTCCATCTGATGATGCCGTTGACGATGCATCTGACGGATTAGGCAGAGGGTTACGGGAAAAGTGTTGCATATATTTTAATTCTGACTTGTTTGTTGTGGGAAAATAAGCTATGATGTAGCTATGCGAGTTTACATACTTGCTGTACTGACCGTAATTGTAAGGGACGAACGCATTACCGTATGGTCAAGTGAAAACAACAGGTTGGGAGTGTTTGTTATGACAATTTATGATATTGCCAAGGAAGCAGGAGTTGCGGCGAGCACCGTTTCCAGGGTAATAAACAACAAACCGGGTATTAAGGCAGAGACCCGGAAAAAGGTTCAGGAACTTTTGAAAAAATACAATTATACACCAGATGCAGCGGCAAGAGGTCTGGTCACGCAGTCTACCAAGATGGTAGGAATCCTGATCGTGGATATCCGCGTTGCACATCATACAGACAGTGCGTTTGTCATTGCCCAGGAGCTGGCGAAGCGCGGATATTGCTGTATTACGCTTTGCACCGGTCCGGAAGAGGAACAGAAGGTTGAATATCTGAGAATTCTGGAGCAGCGCCGTGTGGAAGGTATTATCCTGATGGGTTCCATGTTCGGAACTGAGCCGGTAAAAGAAACGATTCAGAAGTATCTTTCGAAGATTCCGATTGTTATGGTAAATGGTTATCTGGATCTGCCGAACGTATCCGGAGTGATCGTGGATGAAGATCGCGGTGTAGAACAGTGTGTGAACCTACTGGTGAAAAAGGGCAAACGAAAGATTGCATTTGCATTGGATTCCTATTCACCGGCGAACGCAAACAAGCAGCAGGGATATCGGGACGGTATGCTCAGTCAAGGTATGACTGAGGCTGATTTTTTGATGTATGATGCACCGGAAAGTTCGGTTCAGGGCGGTTATGAGGTGACCAAACGGATTTTGCAGGAACATCCGGATGTGGAAGGCATTGTTTATTCCATCGATTTGATCGCAGTAGGCGGTGTTCGTGCGGCATATGACGCAGGGCGTAAGGTTCCGGAGGATCTTGGTCTGATTGGCATTGACAGCAGTATTTACGGCGAGATCTGTATGCCGAAGCTTACCACACTGGATAATAAGATTTTTGAGATGAGCGGACTGGCAGCGAGCCTTTTGCGGGAAGGACTGGAAGGCAAGATTCAGAATAAGAAAATGATGATTTTTTCAGAAATTATTGAACGGGAAACCACGTAAGTTCGATTGCAGTTTGAAAACGGAAAACAGAGCAATAAAATAGACAAGCAGATAACAGAATCTGCTGTTATTTTTATTTTGTTCGCAATCGATTTCGAAATGAAATATAGTAAAAAAATATTCATTAGACAAAATGCACAAAAAATCGAATAAAAAAATGTGAATTAAAGCGATAACAATGCACTTGAAATCCGAAATAACATGTGTTATTATAATTTACGTAATCGCAATCGATTGCAAGAAAGGAAAGCCGATTATGATTTTTGGAAATATTTTTGCAAAGGAAACGGAACAGGCATATGCGGCGCCGATTCGTGAGGCTATCCGCTATTGCAGGGAAACTGATGTATCTGAACTGGGTGAAAGCCGCTTCCTGATTCATGGTGAGGACTTCATTGTTTTGATCTGTGACCGGGTGACAGAAGCGAAAGAGAAAAAGCTGCCGGAGGTACACCGCAGATATGCAGAACTGCAGTTCATGGCAGAAGGTTCAGAATTGATGGGATTTTATCCGGATTGTGGTGATAATGTAATTTTACAAGATTGCCTTTTAGAGAAGGATACGCTATACTATAAGGAGAATCCAGAGTCAGGAGAGAAGATGCTTCTGATGACACCGGGAACGTATGCTGTGTTTTTTCCGGAAGATGTCCACAGACCGTTTTGCCAGGTGGACGAGCCGTCCAGAGTGAAAAAAATTGTAATCAAGATAGATTTAAGCACACTGTAACAGGCGTGCACAGGAACCAAAGAAGTAACTGTTACAAGTTATAAAAGTAATTCAGGAAAGGAGGGCAAAGGAAATGATTTTTTCATCTATTTACGCAAATGATGACATGAGCAAGTATCCGAAGGCAATCCAGACAGCTCTGGAATATCTGAAATCCAATGATTTCGTTTCTATGGAGACTGGTGTGTATGAGATTCAGGGCAAAGATATCTATGCACAGGTTATGGATGCTGTGACCGGTCCGGCAGAAGAGAAACGTCCGGAAGTTCATGAAAAGTACATTGATGTACAGTTTTTGGCATCCGGCAGAGAGAAGCTTGGTTTTACCCCGGATACAGGAAAGTATGAAGTCGATGAGCGCTTCGATGAAAGAGACCTGATTTTCTATAAGTCAGTAGAGAACGAGGGATTTATCGAGGCAGTTCCAGGCTGCTACAGCATTTTCTTCCCGGCAGATGTTCATCGTCCGGCAGTAGCAGCGGGCGAACCGATGAAAGTGCGCAAGGTGGTTGTAAAAGTAAGCGTAGCATTACTGTAGTACCACTGGGGAATGAAAGTATGAGATTTGCGGTTCTGTCGGAATGGCAGGCTGTAAAAATAAAAAAGAGAAGGGAATCTAATTATGAAAAAGAAAGTAGCATTAGTATTGGCAGGCGCAATGGTAATGGCATCTCTGGCAGGCTGCGGCGGTTCCAAACCGGCAGAGACTCAGGCAGCAGCAGCTGCACCGGCAGCATCAGAGGCAGGTGCAAAAGCTGAGGAGGCAGCACCGGCAGCAGCAGCTGCACCGGAGCTGAACCTGATTATCGCTTCTAATCAGACCTCTTTAGAGAACCCGTACTCCTATGGTATGGATAAGTTCAAAGAAGTAGTTGAGGATGTATCAGGCGGTAAGATCGCAGTTACCGTACATAAGGGAACTCTGGGCGAGAACGAGAGTGAACTGATCGAGAAACTGGAAATGGGCGCAGCTTCTATGGTAGTTGCATCCCCGGGTTTCATGACTGCTATCGGTGTTCCGGAAGTAGATGTATTCTCCCTGTACTATCTGTTTGACAGCTTTGATCATTGGGAAGCAGCTCTGGACGGTGATTTTGGTAACAAGATGAAAGAAACCGTTCTTGAGAAGACCGGCAATAACTTCCGTATCATGGCTTACTGGACTTCTTCCGTTCGTGACTACTATGGTAAGAAAGATATTAAGAGCCCGGCTGATCTGAGTGGTATGACCATTCGTTGTCAGTCTTCTCAGGTTCAGCAGGATTTCTGGAAAGCTTGCGGCGCTATTCCGACCAACGTAGCTTGGGGTGAGCTGTATCAGGCACTGCAGCAGGGCGTTGTTGATTCTGCAGAGAACGACTACACCAGCTTCATGCTGAAAGAGCATCACAAAACAGACAATGGTAAACACATCGCAGAGACTCATCACGACTACACCACTCGTCTTCTTCTGATGAACGGCAACTTCTATGATGGTCTGACCGACGAGCAGAAAGCATGGATTGAAGAAGGTGTTGAGGCTTGTACGAAAGAAGAGCGTGAAGTTGTTTACAGAATGTTCAAAGAGTCCAAAGACAAAGTTATCGCTGATGGCGCAATCGTTACCAACTACGAGGATCTGGACATTGACGCTTTCAAAGCTCTGGCACTTCCGATCCAGGAGGCATTCGCTGAGAAGTACAACATGCAGGAAGAGCTTGATATGATCAAAGCAGCAGCTAAATAAGATTAAATTTTGAATATGCTGAGATAAAGAACAGCAGTCACCTGGGCGACTGGGTGGCTGTTGTTTCATCTAAAGACCTGCTAAGAAACTGTTAAAAAAGGTGAAAGCCCTGTCGTGCGTAAGCACAGTGCAGTCAGCTTTCAAGAGATGTAGTGTCCGCGGCAGCGGGCATGATAACTTAATAAAAAAAGGAGAAACAATGAAGAAAGCAATTGATATGATTCAGAAGATTCAGGTTGCAATCGGTGGATTCTTCCTGCTGATCTTTCTGCTTACCGTTGTGTTCCAGATGCTGTCCCGTTATGTCGGTATTGCAGCAACCTGGACGGAAGATGTTTCCATGTATTCCTTTATCTGGGCTGTATTTATGGGTGCAGGTGCAATGGTATATGAGAACCGTCACTTCGCATTTACTTCGATCAGCGATATGCTGAAGAACAAGACAATAAAGAGTATTCTGGCTATCATCATTTATCTGATTATGCTGATTTTTGCCGTATTGATGGTTTTCTACGGTTATAAAGTAACGAAGCAGTTCTGGAACTACACCTGGACGAATATCCCGTCCTTTAAGAGAGGTCCGACCTGGCTGTGCCTGCCTCTGTGCGGTGTTACTTCTACGATTTATCTGGTAGAACTGATTATTGAAGAAATTGGAAAGCTTACGAAGGGAGGAAATAAATAATGGCTGCACTTTTGGTTGTAATGTTCGTTGTCTTCGTAGCGATTGGTGTTCCGATTTCTTTCGCACTGGGCGTTGTATCTTTTACCGGTATTGCTTCCCTTGATCTGATTCCGAATACAGTAGTATTCTCTAAGATGTTCAATGGTCTGAACAGCTTTACGCTGTTAGCAGTTCCGCTGTTTATTCTGGCAGCGAACCTGATGAATGAAGGTGAGATTACTGAGAAACTGATCGATTGCTGTAACGCACTGGTTGGTCACTTCCGCGGCGGTCTGGCATACTCCAACGTACTGGTATCCATGATCTTTGCAGGTATTTCCGGTTCTTCCCAGGCAGATACCGCAGGTGTTGGTAAAATTTTTATCCCGGCAATGGAAAAACAGGGTTATGATAAGGGTACTTCCGTAGGTGTTACCGCGGCATCCTCTACACTGGGTTCCATCATCCCGCCGAGTATCACCATGGTTGTTTATGCCGGTATTGCTAACGTCAGCACCGGTGCGCTGTTCATGTCTGGTCTGGTTCCGGGCATCCTGCTTGGTCTTGCTATGATGGCAGTAATTAAGTTTTATTCTAAGAGAAAGAATTTCCCGAAATGTGAGCGTGTTCCGGTAAGTGTAGCAATGAAACTGGTTTGGCAGTCTCTGCCGGCTCTTCTGACACCGATCATCCTGATTGGAGGTATTGTAACCGGTCTGTTCACTCCGACTGAGTCTGCAGCATTTGCAAGCATGTATGCTCTGCTGGTTGGTCTGTTCTTCTACAAGACCATCAAAGTGAAGAACCTGCCGCGCATCCTGATCGAGACCATGAAGATGTCTTCTCTGTCTCTGTTTGCACTGGCAACCGCGAATGCTCTGGGTGAACTGTTAAGCTACTACCAGTTGAACGTGATCGTGCAGCAGTTCTTCATGAATATGACCGGCGGTCGTCTGATCTTCCTGCTTGTTGTCGTTGCATTCTTTATGTTTGTTGGTACTTTCATGGACGCAGTTCCGGCTATGATCCTGTTCGTACCGATCATCCTTCCGTCTGCAACGGCTCTGGGTGTCAGCCCGATCATCATGGGTCTGATCATCGTAGTTACTCTGGCTCTGGGTCTGGTAACTCCGCCATACGGTCTGTGTCTGTTGATTGCTTCTTCTATCAGCGGAATTACCATCGAGGATGCATTTAAGGGAACGCTTCCTTACTTCTTATCCTCTATCGCGGTTCTGGCTCTGCTGGTACTGTTCCCGGATCTGTGGCTGGCAATTCCGGCTACGGTTTTCCCGGCTCTGTTTATGTAATAGAATCAAAAGAGGCTGTCGCTTTAACGAATGAAAATTCGTAAAGCGGCAGCCCTTTTTTGCTAAGTATACTGAAAATCCTCAAGTGGCGTGGGTTTTGGTCTTTACAGCAGAATAATATTATGTTCTTTGCATGCTTCGCGCATTTCTTTAGGCCAAAGACTTGCCTGCACTTCACCGACATGAGCACGGTTCAGCAGCAGCATGCACAGGCGGGACTGTCCGATACCACCGCCGATGGTGTAAGGCAGCTCGCCGTTCAGAAGCATCTTGTGATAGGGGAGATTTCTGCGGTCATTGCAGCCGGCTTTTGTAAGCTGTTCATCCAGAGCTTTCTCATCGACACGGATACCCATGCTGGAAATCTCCAGAGCACAGTTCAACTGTTCATACCAGAACAGAATATCGCCGTTTAACTGCCAGTCGTCGTAGTCCGGAGCACGTCCGTCATGCGGTTCCCCGTTCTTTAACTTGTCACCGATCTTCATCAGGAATACGCAGCCGTTCTCCTGCGTGATCAAGTTTTCCCGTTCCTTCGGAGTCTTATCCGGCCAGCGGTCTTCCAGTTCTTCTGTGGTAAAAAACTTGATATCTTTCGGCAGATGTTTTACGGCATTCGGATATTTATACCAGACTTCATGCTGCATGTGTTTGATGATCTTAAAAATGGTGCGTACAGTTTCCTGCAGGGTTTCAATGGTACGCTGCTCTTTCGTGATCACCTTTTCCCAGTCCCACTGATCCACATAGCAGGAATGGAGATTGTCTAAGGTCTCGTCACGGCGAATGGCGTTCATGTTGGTGTAAAGACCTTCTCCTGGCTGGAATCCGTATTCCTTCAGTGCCATACGTTTCCACTTAGCCAGAGACTGAACAACTTCCACGGTTTCCCCTGGAATGCCCAGTATATCAAAGGCTACCGGGCGCTCCACGCCGTTTAAGTCATCGTTCAGACCACTGCTTTTTTCTACAAACAGTGGTGCAGAAATACGTTCCAGATGCATTTCTCTGCCAAATTCTTTCTGAAACGTATCACGGATATATTTGATTGCTTCCTGCGTCTCGCGGACTGTGAGATGCGGGTCGTAACCTTCCGGTAAAATCAGTGCCATGAATGGTTCCTCCTCAAATTTTATAAAACATATGAATATTATCCTACTATTATTAAGAGAAATTTGCAAGTGTGGAAGTGAGAAACTTAACAAAATTAAGTTTATATGTGATACAATGTCTGAAAAAGTAGTAGGAGAATGAAACGGATGTTGTGGAAAATATTATTGTTTTATCTGCTGGTGATCAATCTCATGACTTTCATCCTGTACGGAGATGATAAGCGGAGAGCGGTCAAAAACAAATGGCGAATTCCGGAGAAAACGCTGCTTGGTGCGGCCTTTCTGGGCGGAAGTGCAGGTGCTCTCGCGGGGATGCAGGTGTTTCATCACAAGACAAAACACTGGAAATTCAAGATTGGCGTTCCGGTGTGTCTGGTGCTGCATGTGGTACTGGGATATCTGTACTGTACGGAGATTTTGTGGAAACTCTCTTTGTAGGTTGCCTTATTTTATCAATCGTAATTTTCTGCACAGTCTTAAAATCCGCATACCGAACGGCATATCAGGAAGTTCTTCGGCGGTCACTGCCTTCAGCACAATGATCAGCACGCCATACACCACCATTGCCAGCGGAACGCTGATGAGCAGTGCTAATGCATTGCTTCTGAATAAGACATGGATTCCGGTATATACTGCCCATGTCACAACACCCATGATGAGGGCGGAAACCAGTGGAAGGATGAAGGTGGTCTTCACTTCCTGACGATATTGAAGGGCACGACCTACAGCAAGCCAGTTGAGCAGGCAGACAACCAAAGCGAAGGTTACGTTGCCGATAACCAGACCGTAAACGCCCAGGTTCCAATATTTTAACATCACATAAACCAGAACCACATGGATGACAAGAGAGATTGCGGAGTGGGTTACGGATTTGCGCATCAGGTCAATTCCCTGCAGAACCGAGTTGGTTACTGTGGATAAGGAAAAGAAAGTCACGGCAAAGGAACCGATTCGCATAATGTCAGCTGCTAGCCTGGAACTGTCACCAAAGATCAATTGCATGATCGGACCTGCCAGTACACCCATGCCGACGGAGCAGGGGATGGCGATCAGCATGTTGAATTTGATAGACATGCGAATCTTGTACTGTACTTCTTCTGGTTTGTTTTGTGTGCGCGAGCGGACAATGCTTGGGATCATGGAAGCACCAAGAGAGGAGGCGATTGCAACCGGCACGTTGGAAAGCAGGCGATATTCGCCGCTGTAGACGCCGAGCAGAGAGGCCCGTTCCTTCTCAATAAGTCCTTTTCCGTCCATGATCACACCGAACATGGAGTTATCGACAGAGCCGCTGAGCTGGTAGACAAACTGGCTCATGATGATTGGAGTCAGGGTCAGGATCAAGGTGGTAAATACCGTGCCCCAGGATTCTACGGCACGTTCCTGCGGCTGATTCAGAATTTCCGCATGTTGATGGCGATAGCGGTTCATCAAAATGACAAGGAAAATGAGAGACGCAACAGCGCCGCTTAATGTACCGAGCGTACCTCCTGCTGCGGCGTAGGATTTGGGGTTGACGCGCGCTGCAAACCAGATGGAGAAGGTATAAGAGGCGGCAATACTGATGACTGCATTTACAATCTGTTCGATGATCTGTGAAACAGAGGTTGGCACCATGTCGCCATGACCCTGAAAATAACCACGGATAACGCCCATGATGGAGAATACGAGAATCGTGGGTGCCATTACTTTCAGCGGCAGTGCGCTGCTTGGGCTTTTGAAAATATTGCTGGTGATCCAGTCACCGCCAAGTAGCAGAATCAGCGTCATGATGCCGCCGACAAAAATACTGAATGTCATACCGATCCGAAATACACGTCGTACATCCTGATGCCGGTCGTGGACATGTCTGGCTGCGATCAGCTTGGACATTGCCAGCGGCAGACTATAGGATGACAGGATCAGGCCAATGTTATAAATTTCATAAGCCGTGTTGTAATAGCCGATGCCTTCTGTTCCCAAAATTCGCGTCATAGGAATTTTGTATAACAGCCCGATGAAGCGCACCAGGATACCGGCTGCCGCCAGAATGCTTCCCTGGATGAGAAAATTGCTGGCCGTAGAATTTGTTTTTGTATCGTTGTTCATAATGATCTCTCCTGTTATGTAGTGCGGCTGTGCCGTTTTGTTGTATGGATAAAACGGCCGCGCCTCTCTTTTGTCTGGTGTCGTTAGTATTTGCCATATAACGTCGTTTTATTATAACGCAACTGTTTGGGAGTGGCAAGGGCAAAGCAATCGCCTCCGGTCAAGTCTTGTTTCTTTCCGGGATATTCAGTATAATGAAGGGAAGAAAAGATTGGGAGGATAATATCTATGAAATATAGAATTCGCAGGGTGCTGCTCTGGCTGTTGGCAACTTTTATGGTGGTCGTTGGTGTCGCAGGATGCGGCTTAGATATGACAGCCGAGGAAAAGGCTGAGGCACTTCGGACAGCCGGTAAAGTGGTGGAGGCAGTTCTGGAAACGGCGGAAGAAACCAAAGTGGAAATCGACGCAGAGTCGGAACAGGTACAGAATCAAGACAGGCAGGAGTCCCTGGAGCAGGAACAGGCGCAGACGGAACTTGATGAGCATGGTTCCTATACTTCTTGCAATGATGTTGCAGCTTATCTTCATACCTATGGTCATTTACCGGAGAATTATATTACAAAACAGGAGGCGGAGGAGCTTGGCTGGAACAGCAAGGAAGGCAACCTTTGGGATGTGGCACCGGGCAAAAGCATTGGAGGAAGCCGATTCGGAAATTATGAGAAACTTCTTCCGGAGAAGCAGGGAAGAAAATATTTTGAGTGTGATATTGATTATGAGGGGGATTATCGCGGCGCAAAACGAATCATTTATTCAAATGATGGTTTGATTTTCTATACGGAAGATCATTACAAAACTTTTGAGCAATTGTATTGATGGAAGGAAACAGATGAAAACAATATCATTGGACTTTAAAAGTCTTGAAACGATGGAGCAGATTCATGATCATCTGGAACGACAGTTTGGTTTTCCAAACTATTATGGACGCAATCTGGATGCGCTGTATGATCTTCTCACAGAGATAACAGAGGATACCTGCATCCGGATATGGTTGCCCCAAAAAAAGGAAGAAAAGCAGGATCGTGATTGTTGTATGGATAAAATAACAGGTGTCATGCAGGATGCGGAAGAGGAAAATTCTCACTTGCGTGTGATTATAGACAGAGTGGAAGAAAATGATGAATAGAAAAAAAGAAGCTGTGTGGATGCTGCAGACGAAAAAGGCAGATTTTTCTGCAATTGCGGCTCATTTTGGAATCAGTCCGGTGACGGCCCGCATTATCCGCAATCGAAATGTAACCGATATGGAAGATATCCGCTGCTATCTGAAAGGAACGGTTCGGGATTTATACAATCCGCATCTGATGAAGGATATGGACCGTGCAGCAGAACTGATTCAGCAGAAAGTAAAAGCAGGGAGCCCCATTCGGATCGTGGGTGATTATGATATCGATGGTGTTTGCTCGACCTATTTACTGTGCAAAGGACTGGCTCGCTGCGGAGCGGTGGTGGACTATCAGATTCCGGAACGCATCAAGGATGGTTATGGAATCAATGAGTCCATCATCCGCAAGGCGGCTGATGATGGCATTGATACGATTGTTACCTGCGACAATGGTATATCTGCGTCGGAGCAGATTGGTCTGGCAAAGGAACTGGGGTTGACGGTAATCGTTACGGATCATCATGAAGTCCCGACAAATGAACAGGGACAAGAAATTCTGCCGCCTGCAGACGCGGTAGTCAATCCGAAACAGAAAGCCTGCCGTTATCCTTTTTCCGGAATCTGCGGCGGCGTAGTGGCATATAAACTGGTTCAGGTGCTGTATGAGCGGTTTGGAGTGCCGCAGCGAGAATGGGAGGAAATGCTGGAGTTTGCAGCGATTGCTACGGTTGGTGATGTGATGAAACTTCAGGATGAGAATCGCATCATTGTAAAGTGGGGGCTGAAACGGATGCCCCAGACTCACAGCATGGGACTTCGCAAACTGGTGGAAGCCTGTGACCTGGACATTCGGGAAGTGACAGCATACCATATTGGATTTGTGGTTGGACCGTGCCTCAATGCCAGCGGCCGTCTGCAGACAGCAAAGCTGGCGCTGGAGCTTTTGCTTTGTGAAGATGAGCAGCTGGCAGAAAAAATGGCGGCGCAGCTGAAAGAATTAAATGAAGAAAGAAAAGATATGACCAGCCAGGGCGTAGAACTGGCATTATGTCAAGTGGAAGAAAAGCTGATAAATGATGCAGTGCTGGTCGTGTATCTGCCTGATTGTCACGAGTCCCTGGCAGGTATTATTGCCGGACGCGTGCGGGAAGCATGGAATCGACCGACTTTCGTGCTGACAAAAAGCGAAGATTGTGTCAAGGGTTCTGGACGTTCGATTGAAGCATACCATATGTTTCAGGCTTTGTGTGGGGTTAAGGATCTGCTGTTGAAATTTGGCGGACATCCGATGGCAGCCGGTTTGTCCTTAAAAGAGGAAAATGTGGAGGAGTTTCGCCGCCGTCTGAATGAGCAGGCGCAGCTTAAACCGGAAGATTTTATTCCGAAAATATGGATCGATGTACCGATGCCGCTGGAGTACATAAGTGAGGCGCTGGTTGAAGAATTAAAGATTCTGGAGCCGTTTGGACAGGGCAATGAAAAACCCCAGTTTGCCCAGAAAAACCTGTATATCCGCAGTTGCAGGGTGTTAGGGAAAAATCGCAATGCTGTGCGTATGACCCTGGTGACGGAGCGTGGAAAGCCGATGGAAGCAATGTTATTTACGGAGGGTGACCGCTTTATGGAGGAACTGGGAAAACGGCGTGTCATGGATGTCGTTTATTATCCGGATGTGAATGAATATAATGGAAATCGGTCACTGCAGATTGTAATCCGGGAGTACAAGATTCACGAGTAGGCAATCTGAGACAGATGTAGGATTTGCGGGTAAAAATTCAGGAAGCAGTACAAATATTACGGAGGGGAAAAATGGAACAGATTCGTATGGCAGTCATTGGTTTTGGCGGAATGGGAAGTAAGTATGCGCAAATCATTGCTGATGGTGAGATTGAGGGATTAAAATTACAGGGCATTTGCTGCAGAAACCAGGAAGGACAGGCAAAAATCCGGGAACTTTACCCGGATGTGACCATCTATCAGAATGTGGATGATACCTTTGCGCATGCAGATGATTTTGATGCAGTTTTGATTGTGACACCTCACACTACCCATGTGGAAATCGGAAAGCTGGCGTTTGCCCATGGAAAGCATGTGCTGTGCGATAAACCGGCTGGTATTTCCACTGCAGAAGTGAAAGAATTTGTAGGTGCCAAGCGGGAGAACACAGCATTTGCCATGATGTTTAATAACCGTGTAGAGCCGGCGTTCCAGAAGGCAAAAGAGCTGCTGGAGGCAGGAACACTTGGGAACATTACGCGAGTGATCTGGACATGCAACAACTGGTTCCGCTCTCATTATTACCATCAGAGTGCGCCATGGCGCAGCAGTTGGAGCACAGAAGCAGGAGGACTTTTGATCAATCAGACGCAGCATTTCCTGGATATCTGGCAGTGGCTGTTTGGTATGCCGGATGTAATCGATGCGGATATGGATTTTGGAAAATACAATGACTTTGCCGTGGACGACGGCGCGGATATTCGCCTGATCTACCGCAGTGAAAGCGGGATAAATGATTTGGGAAAGGAGCGGAAATATCCAGGACTGCGAGGAAGTATTTTAAGTTCCAGCGGTGAGCATCCTGGCGTGAACCGGCTGGAGATCTGGGGAAGCCGCGGATGTCTGACAGTGACGGATGGAAAGGTTCTGACCTTTGACCGGAATCTTTTGGATATTGATACGTTTAACCGGGAGAATCGCGTGATTTTTGCTCAGCCGGAGCATGTGAAAGAGACGTTGGTGGACCATTCTCCTGTGAATCAGTATCGGATCATGCTGCAGAATTTCAGCGACCACATCCGAAAAGGGACGCCGCTTGTGGCAGTTGGAGAGGATGGTCTGAATGCGATTATGCTGACGAATGCGGCATATCTTTCTGGCTGGACAGGCGAAAAAGTGGCACTTCCGTTTGATGACGAAAGATATTTGAGGCTTCTGAAAGAAAAAGCCCAGGCAGAACAGTAAAAAGAAGAATATTTCTTGACACAATGCTTGCGGGTATATTATAATCAGACAAATTGCAGTTTGACATGATAACGTGTTAAAATGGTTGTTGAGGAACACGCAATGGTATCGAATTGTTGTGGAAAATTATGAAGAACGAGGTGGTAACTATGGTTAATGATGTAATGAAGTTTATCACGGAATATGATCCGGAGGTTGGTCAGGCGATCGAGGCTGAGGCTGCTCGCCAGAGAAGAAATCTGGAATTGATCGCATCGGAGAACATCGTTTCCGAGCCGGTTATGATGGCAATGGGAACTGTGCTGACGAACAAATATGCAGAAGGTTATTCCGGCAAACGTTATTACGGCGGATGTCAGTGTGTGGATGTGGTAGAAACACTTGCAATCGAGCGTGCAAAAAAGCTGTTTGGCTGTGATTATGCGAATGTGCAGCCGCATTCCGGCGCACAGGCGAACATGGCAGTATTTATGGCAATGCTGGAGGCAGGCGATACGGTTTTGAGTATGAGCCTGGATCACGGCGGTCATCTGTCTCATGGAAGCCCGGTAAACTTCTCCGGAATCTTTTTTAACATCGTTCCTTATGGCGTAGACGACAATGGTTACATTGATTATGATGTGGTTGAGAAGCTGGCTGTGGAAAACAAGCCCAAACTGATCCTTGCAGGTGCAAGTGCTTATGCAAGAACCATTGATTTTAAGCGTTTCCGTGAGATTGCGGACAAAGTTGGCGCTTATCTGATGGTAGACATGGCTCATATCGCAGGTCTGGTAGCAGCCGGTGAGCATCCGAGTCCGATTCCGTATGCAGATGTGGTTACTACCACTACACACAAGACGCTGCGTGGACCGAGAGGCGGTCTGATTCTGGCAAATGCAGAAGCAGCAGCTAAATTCAATTTTAATAAGGCAATTTTCCCGGGAACCCAGGGCGGTCCGCTGGAGCATGTGATCGCTGCGAAAGCAGTGTGCTTTGGAGAGGCTTTAAAACCGGAATTCAAAGAGTATCAGGCACAGGTTCGCAAGAATGCGGAAGCACTGGCAGCAGAATTACAGAAACAGGGATTTAAGATTTTAACTGGCGGAACAGACAATCATCTGATGTTGGTTGATCTGCGTGGTATGGAAGTTTCCGGTAAAGAACTTCAGAATCGTTGTGATGAGGTTTACATCACGCTGAATAAGAATACCGTTCCGAATGATCCGAGAAGTCCGTTTGTTACTTCCGGTGTGCGTATCGGTACTCCGGCGATCACGACTCGTGGTCTGAAAGAAGAAGATATGCCGAAGATCGCAGAGTGCATCTGGCTGGCAGCAACTGATTTTGAAAATCAGAAGGATTATATCCGTGCAGAAGTTACCAAACTTCTGGAAAAATATCCGATTTATGAATAATTGAGTGAGTGGGGCGCGGGATAACCACGTCCCATTTTGTTGCCATACTGTCGTCGATTGCGGGAGTACTGCGAGCACGAACAATCGACTTTTATTCATGGTGATGTCGCTGTTAGGCGACATGTCCGTTTACATGGAAGTGAGGATATGAATCAACAGACAAAAGAGATGTGGCTTCAGAAAACAGCAGTGATCTGGCTGGGAGCGATGCTCTGCTGCGCCCTGTGGGGAAGTGCTTCTCCATGTATTAAACTTGGTTATGCGATGTTTCAGATTGATGCAGCCGATACAGCGTCGCAGATCTTATTCGCCGGCATCCGATTTACATTTGCCGGGATTTTGACAATTTTGATCGGCAGCATGCTGGCAGGAACGTGTTTGCGGCCGTCGTCAGGCAGTGCCTGGGGGCGTGTAGTGAAACTCAGCCTCTTGCAGACAGTGCTGCAGTATTTCTTTTTCTATGTGGACCTGGCTCATACCACAGGTGTAAAGGCATCCATCATTATTGCGATTAATGTATTTGTTGCCATTTTGGTAGCTAGCCTGATTTATCACCAGGAAGAATTGACGGTGCAGAAGATTGCAGGCTGTTTGATCGGATTTTCCGGTGTGGTTCTGATTAATATGAGCGGCATGAATAATTTTCAGATGTCTCTGCTGGGAGAGGGATTTATTATGTGTTCCACAGTTGCATATGCGTTTTCTTCGGTATATATTAAGCGCTATTCTGTGACAGATCATCCGGTGATGCTTTCTGGTTATCAGTTTCTGGTTGGCGGCGTGATCATGATGGTGATCGGTACCGTGATGGGCGGTCGGATTTCGGTCATTACCGGTGCAGGAATCGCTTCAGAAAAGTCTGGATGGAAAAACTGTCAACAAATCTCTTTACTTTATCTCAAATAATGGATACAATCTTTACAAAGGTTTATGACGAAGATCAAAAAGGAGTAATTGGTATGTATACATGTGCGAATTGCAATATCCTTGCATGCGCCAGTGAGAAGAAAGAGAATCTTCCTAAGAACTGTCCGATGCGTCAGGATGAAATGATGCTGGAAACTTTAAAAGCATACGATGAACCGGAGAATCACGATTTTTATGTACAGTGTTCCTGTATTGAGGCGGAAGGCTATGGGCAGTGGCCGAGACTGAAAGAAACGTTGGTACTTTGTAAGAAACTATTGTGCAGAAGGATATTATAAAAATAAATTGTAACTATTCAGCACGGGCAAAACATGCTTACAAGCGAGCTTGACGCCCGCTTCTGTCCGTGTTTTCCCGCCGTCTTGAACAGTTACAATAAATTACTATAAAAGTCCCGGACGGCAGCCGAGAAGGAAAAGGTAATCAGGAGAACGAAGAAGAATGGAATATATAGGCACAGTCAAAAAGCAGGGGAGTATTGTAGAAATACTCAAAGAAGAGATTCTTTCCGGTCGAATAGCGGGCGGAACGGAGCTTACGCAAAATGAAATCGCAAATGCATTAGGTGTGTCGCGAATGCCGGTTAGGGAAGCGCTGATTATTTTGGAATATCAGGGATTGATGGAACGCTTGCCGAATAACCATGTGCGAGTGGCTGAATTTTCGGAAGATTATTTTAAAAAGATTTTTCATTTTTGTGCAAAATTGGAAAAGATGGAGTTAAAGCAATGCGAGGGAAATGCAGGAGATGTCGATGAACTGGGTTTTCACCGCCGTATCTGCCGTGGTATGCGTCACAGTTTTCTCAAAAAGACACTGGAAACTATGATTGAAATCTACATCGTTTTTGCAGTCAATCAGGATAGCATTGGTGCTTCTGAGCGCTTTTTCTTGCTGCAGCAGGCAGTTCAGCTTTACCGTGTGGGAAACGAGAAAGAGGCCGGATGCATACTGGAGAAATATTTTGATGTGCTGGCAGCGATTGTTCAAAAAGGAAGAAAGTGAGGAAAATATGGCACTTGGATTAAAACCGATCAAATTACTTCCTGCCAGAGAACGGGTGGCATCTGCTTTGAGAAAAGCAATTATTTCCAGGCAGATTGAGGAAGGGTCTGTTTTGGCACTGGAGACAACTGCACAGGAACTTGGAGTGTCTGTCACACCGGTGCGGGAAGCATTTCAGATTTTAGCACATGATGGTCTGATTGAATTAAAACAGAATAAAGGTGCTATAGTATTGGGAATTAATGAAACGACCATTCGCGAACATTATCAGGTACGAGCGGCATTAGAAGGAGCTGCCTGTGCCTTGTGTGTACAGAATGGAAGCAGCCTGGAGGAAATTGAGTATTGCTATCACGCGGCAGAAGACGCGCTGGATCGTCAGGATTCCAGCAGCTATTCTAATTTCAACCAGTCATTTCATTATGAAATCTGGACTGCAGCGAAAAATGAAAAATTAAAATTGATGGTTTCCCAGTTGTGGAATGGACTTTCTATGGGTCTGAAGACAACAGAGGAGGAGTATGCCAGAAAGTCGCAGAGGGAACATAAAGAAATTCTCGAAGCGCTGAAAAGCGGAAACGCCGATTTTGCGCGAAATGTAATGGAACGTCATATTTTGCGAAGCATGGAAGACGTGCTGACACGCTATCATTAAAGTGCAGGATAAGCCGTCAGGACGAGGGGATTTGCATGTCATAATTTTAGGGGATAGGCTGTCGGAATAATACGCCTGCATGGGAGTTGTGCAGAATGCATAATAAATGGACAGTCAAATTTTACAACTTGCTGAATCTGTTAATATAGGGTTGACAGATTCAGATTTTTTTTGTATGATGACATCAAGAAATGGATACATTATCAAAGATAAAATATCAAAGCGAAATCAATGAGACGCAGCATGGAGATGTGACGAGGAAGCCGTAAAAGCGGCAGAGCGTTACGGACATAAGAAATCGCCAGTGATACATGGCGCCAGTCTTGAAGGATGTTCCAAATCTTACGAAGATGAGAGTTAGCTGTGGAGTACAGAAGCAGTTACGACGAAATATAAGGAGGAGATATATGAACCCATCGACCATAACGATGTTGTTTCTCTTATTTGCGATTGTCATGTTTGTATCTGAGAAGATTCCGTTGGGTGTCACATCCATGATCGTATGCGTGGGATTGGTTGTCACAGGAGTGTTGGATGTCAAGACTGCTTTCGCGGGGTTTATTGACAGCAATGTCATTTTATTTGTAGCAATGTTCATTGTTGGAGGAGCATTTTTCGAGACGGGCATGGCCAATAAGATTGGCGGCGTGGTAACGAAATTCGCAAAAACAGAACGTATGCTGATTGTTGCAATCATGGTAATTGTAGGATTCATGAGCGGCGTACTTTCCAATACCGGTACTGCTGCAGTCCTGATTCCGGTTGTTATCGGTATTGCTGCCAAGTCCGGATATTCCCGTTCCAGATTGTTGATGCCGTTGGTATTTGCGGCAGCAATGGGCGGCAATCTTTCTCTGATTGGCGCACCGGGCAACCTGATCGCGCAGAGTGCATTACAGGAAATCGGATTATCGTTCGGATTTTTTGAATATGCCATTGTAGGTGTTCCGATTTTGTTTGCCGGCATTTTGTTTTACGCGACGATCGGTATGAAACTGCTGCCGGATCGGGAGCCGAAAGATGACGGTATGTTTGATACGACCAAAGATTTTAGCGATGTACCAAAGTGGAAACAAAATTTATCATTGATTATCCTGGTGCTGACTTTGCTTGCTATGATTTTTGAAGATCAGATTGGTGTCAAGCTTTGTGTTTCCGGATGCGTAGGAGCGCTTGCTTTGATTCTGACAGGTGTTATTTCAGAACAGTCAGCAATCGATTCGATTGATATGAAGACGATCTTCCTGTTTGGCGGTACCTTATCTTTAGCTGCTGCATTATCGAAAACAGGAGCTGGTGAGGTGATTGCAAACACGGTGATGGGTGCACTTGGAGAAAACCCTTCTCCGTATGTGTTAACATTTGTTGTATTTATGTTATGTTGTGTGATGACGAACTTCATGTCGAACACGGCAACGACCGCACTGTTGGTTCCGATCTGTCTTTCAATCGCGCAGAGCATGGGGGCAGACCCGAGAGCTGTTTTGATGGCTTGTGTTATCGGTGGCTCCTGCGCTTATGCAACTCCGATTGGCATGCCGGCTAATACGATGGTGGTAGGAGCAGGCGGATATACATTTATGGATTATACAAAAGCAGGAGTTCCATTGATCGTGATCGCGACGATTGTCAGCATGATCATTTTGCCGATCGCATTCCCGTTCTTCCCGTAAGGACAAGATTTGCTTAAATAAGGATACATTATTAAAAATAAATAATAACAAGGAGGAATCATTATGAGTAAGCAGGAACAGGTAGAGCAGCTCACCCGATATATGGCGAATTTTGTTTCCCATATCGGTAAAAAACTGCCGGATGATGTCATTGCCAAGTTGGATGAACTGGCAGAGAAGGAGGACAGCCCGCTGTCCAAGGTTATTTATGATACGATGAAAAAGAATCAGAATCTGGCGGTAAGCCTGAATCGTCCGAGCTGTCAGGATACAGGTGTTCTGCAGTTCTGGGTAAAATGCGGCACTCAGTTCCCGTTGATCGGCGAATTGGAAGCTCTGTTAAAGGAAGCAGTTGTAATTTCTACTTTTGAAGCACCGCTTCGACACAACAGCGTTGAGACGTTTGATGAGTACAATACCGGCAAAAACGTTGGTAAAGGAACTCCGACTGTATTTTGGGATATCGTTCCGGACAGTGACCAGTGTGAGATTTACGCATACATGGCAGGCGGCGGCTGCACCCTTCCTGGAAAAGCAATGGTCCTGATGCCAGGTGCCGGTTATGAGGGTGTTGCAGAGTTCGTGCTGGATGTTATGACCTCCTATGGCCTGAACGCATGTCCGCCTTTGCTGGTAGGTGTCGGCGTGGCAACTTCCGTGGAGACTGCCGCACTGCTTTCTAAGAAGGCACTGATGCGTCCGTTAGGCAGCCACAATGAAAATGAGCGTGCTGCATCTATGGAAAAATTACTGGAAGACGGAATCAATTCCATCGGTCTTGGACCGCAGGGAATGGGCGGTAAATATTCCGTAATGGGTGTTCACATTGAAAATACCGCAAGACATCCATCCGCAATCGGCGTTGCTGTAAACGTAGGCTGCTGGTCTCATCGCCGTGGACACATTATTTTTGATAAAGATCTGAACTACACCATTACAACACATTCGGGGGTGACTTTATAATGTTAGAAATCAAAGATGGAAAGAAAATTTTGACAACACCGGTAAGTGATGAGGATTTAAAGAATATCCATATTGGCGATATTATTTACCTGAACGGAAGCATGACAACCTGCCGTGATGTGGCACACAGACGTCTGGTAGAAGGCGGTCGTGAACTGCCGGTTGATGTGCGGGGCAATGCGATTTTCCATGCAGGTCCGATCGTCCGTCCTCTGGAAAATGATAAGTTTGAAATGGTTTCTGTTGGTCCGACTACCAGCATGCGTATGGAAAAATTCGAGAAAGAATTTGTAGAGAAGACTGGCGTGAAAGTAATTATCGGTAAAGGCGGCATGGGTCCGAATACCGAGTATGCATGTAAAAATTATAAAGCGATTCACTGTGTATTTCCGGCAGGCAACGCTGTGGTTGCTGCAACAGAGGTCGAAGAAATCGTCCGCGCCGAGTGGCGTGACCTTGGCATGCCGGAGACTTTGTGGAACTGCCGCGTGAAGGAATTCGGTCCGCTGATTGTTTCGATTGATACTGAGGGTCGTAATCTGTTTGAGGAAAATAAAGTGATCTTCAATCAGAAGAAAGCAAAAGCACTGGAGGAAATCTGCAAACACGTAAGTTTTATTAAATAAAAAGTAGTATTGTTGACATTATATTTTAAAATAAATCCTTTTTTTGCCAATAGAAAACCCGCCGCCGGCGGGTTTTTTTACATTCATTTAACATTTCTCTTCTTATAAATTTTACATTGAAACGATACAATCCAGACTGTAAACAACATTACCGAATGTAATAGAAAGAGGAGGCAACGTTATGAAGAAAACATTAGCAGTTATTTTTGCAATGAGCATGGCAGTGATGAGCCTGACCGCTTGCGGCAGTAAGACTACAGAAACTACAGCAGCACAGGCTGTTGTAACAGAAGCACAGACCGAGACAACAGAGCAGGAAGAAAGCGCTGTATCGGAGAATGAGGAAAAAGCAGGGGCAGAAGGTCCAATCACCGTAGTTTCCCGTGAGGATGGTTCCGGCACCAGAGGCGCGTTCATCGAGTTGTTTGGCATCGAGCAGAAAAATGATGCGGGAGAGAAGATTGATTATACCACAGAGGATGCAGAAATCACTAACAGTACTTCTGTTATGATGACCACCATTGCGGGCAATACCGAAGCCATCGGTTACATTTCCCTGGGTTCTTTAAATGACACCGTTCAGGCAATTGCTATTGATGGAGCGGAGGCGACCGTAGAGAATATTAAGAATGGCGAATATAAAATTGCACGTCCGTTTAACATTGCAGTGAAAGAAGATTTGAGTGATGTGGCAAAAGATTTTATTACATACATCATGAGCGAAGACGGACAAAAGGTAGTGGAAGAAAACCATTATATCAGCCAGGGCAATGAAGGTGCTTACACTGCTGCAGGTTTGAGCGGAAAAGTGGTTGTTGCAGGTTCTTCTTCCGTCACTCCGGTTATGGAAAAGCTGAAAGAAGCTTATGAGGTTCTGAACCCGGATGTAACGATTGAGGTACAGCAGAGTGATTCTACCACAGGTATGACTTCTGCAATGGAAGGCGTTTGCGACATCGGTATGGCATCCAGAGAATTAAAAGACAGCGAGCTGGAAGCGGGATTGATTCCGACAGTCATTGCAATGGATGGAATTGCGGTTATCGTAAATAAGGAAAGTCCGGTTCATGAACTGAGCAGTGAAAATGTCAAAGCAATTTTTACAGGCGAAGTAACCGATTGGGAAGAGGTTCAGTAAGCAGGACGCGGAGGATACGGAAAGCGCGTTTATGACGCGTTTTTCGTGTTATCGGGAAAGAAAACTGGAGAATTTGTGTATGAAAGATTGGAAAGAAAAAGGAATGCATCTGGTTTTCCTGATATCTGCCTGTATGTCCATCCTGGCAGTTGTCATGATCTGTGTATTTCTGTTTGCGAATGGTGTTCCTGCAATTGGCAAGATCGGTGTATCAAACTTTCTGTTGGGAACCAAATGGAAACCGGGAAACAACATTTACGGTATTTTGCCGATGATCTTGGGAAGCATTTATGTAACGGCAGGTGCCATTCTTGTAGGAGTTCCCATCGGTATTCTGACTGCTGTTTATCTGGCAAAATTTTGTCCGCAAAAGATGTATCGCCTGATTAAGCCTGCAATTGATCTGCTTGCCGGAATCCCGTCTGTTGTCTATGGATTTTTCGGAATGGTCGTGATCGTTCCGGTCATGTCGGAACTGTTCGGAGGCGGAAAGAGTATTGCGACCGCATCGGTTTTGCTTGGAATTATGATTTTGCCGACCATCATCGGCGTGTCAGAATCTGCGATCCGCGCGGTGCCGGAAAGCTATTATGAAGGTTCTCTGGCGCTTGGAGCCACTCATGAACGCAGCGTGTTTTTTGCCACACTTCCGGCTGCGCGATCCGGCATTCTTGCCGGCGTGATCCTGGGCGTAGGACGAGCAATCGGAGAGACGATGGCAGTGATCATGGTTGCAGGCAATCAGGCGCGCATGCCGAAGGGGGTGTTTGCAGGTGTTCGTACCATGACTGCCAATATCGTTCTGGAGATGGGCTACGCGACAGACCTTCACAGGGAAGCACTGATTGCAACGGCTGTGGTGTTGTTTGTGTTTATCCTGATCATCAACCTGTGTTTTTCTATTCTGAGCAGAAAGGGGAATGCGTAGATGAAGTTTGTGCAAAAAATCAGAGCTTACAGACGAAGTCCGCTGTCTCTGCTTTTATATATACTGGTGAGCGTGTCGGCATTTCTCACCATATTAACGCTGATCTTCCTGATGCTGTATATTCTGGTAAAAGGAATTCCGCATCTGACACCAAGTTTGTTTGCATGGGAGTATAACAGCGAAAATGTGTCGTTGATGCCGGCGCTCGTAAATACCATTGTGATGACGATCCTGTCGCTTTTGATCGCTGTCCCGTTGGGAATCTTTGCGGCAATTTATCTGGTAGAATATGCCGGACGGGGCAATAAACTGGTATCGGTTGTCCGTATTACGGCGGAAACACTGACGGGTATTCCGTCGATTGTCTATGGTTTGTTTGGGTTCCTTCTGTTTGCAGTGACACTTGGCTGGTCTTATACCATAATCGGAGGTGCGCTGACGCTTGCAATTATGATTCTTCCGGTCATTATGAGAACCACAGAAGAGGCATTAAAATCGGTTCCGGATTCTTATCGAGAGGGCAGTTTTGGTCTAGGTGCGGGAAAACTGCGAACGGTATTTCGTATTGTTCTGCCTCCGGCAATGCCTGGTATTTTATCGGGAATCATTCTGGCGATCGGACGAATCGTAGGAGAAACTGCGGCACTGATGTATACGGCAGGAACGGTTGCAGGTATTCCGAAAAATTTGTTTGGTTCCGGGCGCACGCTTGCGGTTCACATGTATGTGCTGACAAATGAAGGGCTTTACACGAACCAGTCCTATGCGACTGCAGTGGTGCTGCTTGTCATTGTGGTGTGCATCAATGGCATTTCCGGTCAGATCGCGAAAAAAGTAGCGGGCAGAGCATGATCAAAGAGAATTGTGAAGCAGCAAAACCGCTGTAAAAAAGAGGTATTTATGGATAAGATTACGATTGAAAATATGGAATTGTATTATGGTGATTTTAAGGCATTAAAAGGCATTGATTTAAATATTCCATCGAATGAAATTACTGCATTTATTGGTCCGTCCGGATGTGGAAAATCCACACTGTTAAAGTCCCTAAACCGCATGAATGACCTGGTAGAGGGATGTAAGATTTCTGGAAAGATCTGCCTGGACGGAGAAGATATTTATGGTGCTATGGATGTAAATCTGCTCAGAAAACGAGTGGGAATGGTATTTCAGAAACCGAACCCGTTTCCGATGAGCGTTTATGATAACATTGCTTATGGTCCGCGTACTCATGGAATCCGTTCCAAAGTTCGTCTGGATGATATTGTAGAAAAATCCCTGCGGGATGCAGCCATCTGGGATGAGCTGAAGGATCGTCTGAAAAAAAGTGCACTGGGCCTTTCCGGCGGTCAGCAGCAGCGGCTTTGCATTGCCCGTGCACTGGCGGTACAGCCGGAGGTACTTCTCATGGATGAGCCGACTTCGGCACTGGACCCAATTTCTACTTCCAAAATTGAGGAACTTGCTGTAAACTTGAAGAACCATTATACGATTGTCATGGTTACGCATAACATGCAGCAGGCAGCCCGCATTTCAGATAAGACCGCATTTTTCCTGTTGGGTGAAGTGGTGGAGTTTGGTGATACCGATCAGATTTTTTCTATGCCAAAGGAGAAGCGGACAGAGGATTATATTACGGGGAGGTTTGGTTGATATGCGCAGTCGTCTGGATGAACAGTTGGAACAGTTGAATGTGGAATTGATACGAATGGGTGCACTTTGTGAGGATGCGATTTCTTATGCAGTCCGTGTTCTGATGGGTGAGAACAATCTGGCGGAACAAGTTTACAAAACAGATCATGAGATCGATCAGAAGGAGAGGGAGATCGAGGCGCTTTGCATGCGGATTCTTCTTCAGCAGCAGCCGGTGGCGAGAGATTTGAGACAGGTGTCTTCTGCATTGAAAATGATCTCTGATATGGAACGAATCGGTGACCAGGCATCGGATATCGCTGAGATCGGTGGTTATATTCAGGGCAATACGATTGAAAGTCACCTGCACATTCGTGATATGGCAGAGGCAACGATCCAGATGGTGACAAAAAGTATCGATTCTTTTGTCAGAAAGGATTTGAAACTCACCAGGGAAGTGATATCGGATGATGATATTGTGGATGATCTGTTTTGTAAGGTCAAACAGGAATTGATCGGGCTGCTGGGGCAGGAACAGGCCAATATGCAGACGGGAGAGACTTGTATTGATCTTTTGATGGCAGCCAAGTATTTTGAACGAATCGGTGATCATGCGACTAATATTGCGGAATGGGTAGAGTATTCGATCACAGGTGTTCATAAATAGCCTGCGGCTGCGGACATCTGTGAAGGAGGAATGAACACGATGATATATCTTGTGGAGGACGACGACAGTATCCGCGAACTGGTTGTTTATACACTGCAGACAACGGGGTTTGACGCGAAGGGATTTGCCTGTGCTGCGGATTTCTGGGAAGAAATGAAGAAAGGTAGTCCCAATATGGTACTGTTAGATATCATGCTGCCGGACGAAGATGGACTGACAATTTTAAAGAAACTGCGAGAATCTCATCAGACTGCAAAAGTGCCGGTCATCATGCTGACTGCAAAAGGAACCGAGTACGATAAAGTCATTGGTCTGGACAGCGGCGCGGATGATTATATTCCGAAACCGTTTGGCATGATGGAACTGATTTCACGGGTAAAAGCACTCCTGCGCCGTGTGGAACCGGAGCAGACGTCTTCTGTTCTCCAGTTAGGTTCCATTGTTGTAGATTTGAACAAGCACACGGTAAAGGTGGATGGAAAACCGGTTACGCTGACATTTAAAGAGTTTGAACTTTTGTGCTGTCTGATGGAACATCAGGGTATTGTGCTGAATCGTGATCAGCTTCTGTCTAAAATCTGGGGTTATGATTTTGATGGGGAAACGCGCACGGTGGATGTGCATATCCGAATGCTCAGACAGAAACTCGGAGAGGCCAGCAACTGTATTGAAACCATACGCGGTGTCGGTTATAAAATGGAGGAAATCGGATGAAACGAAAAATATTCTGGAACATGTGCAGGGTAGCACTGTTTGCCATGGTATTGGCGACGATGCTGACTACAGGGCTTATGTGTCTGGAATTGCAGCATGATATGAAACAGAAGGTGGTAACGGAAGTGCGTTATCTGTCGTCTGCCATTGAAGTATCCGGAGAAGCATTTCTGGAACATCTTTCCAGTCACGGAGATGGAAATTTGACGAATCGCATTACCTGGATAGATGAAGATGGATCGGTGCTTTATGACAGTTTTGCTGATCGGGAATCTTTGGAAAATCATAAGGACCGGCCGGAGATTCAGCAGGTGCTTAAACAAGGGCGAGGTGAGAGTACCCGATATTCCAATACACTTGCAGAACAGACATATTACTACGCCAGCCGTTTGTCAGATGGCACGATCATCCGTGTGGCGAGTACGATGAAAAGCGGTCTGGCTGCGATGGTGGGAACGATTCCGGTCATGCTTGTTATGGCGATGGTGATCATGGGAGTGACCATGCTCCTGGCGGAGATCCAGACGAAAAAAATCGTGGAGCCGATTAATCGTCTGAATCCGGATGCGCCGCAGGAGGAAAAGGTTTATGATGAGCTTTCTCCTTTGGTTCACCGTCTGGAGAAACAGAAGGAAACCATTGCCCGTCAGATAGAGACCCTGCGGGAAAAACAGGAGGAATTTACTGCTATCACAGAAAATATGAAAGAGGGATTTCTGATTGTAGACAGTCATGCAGATGTGATTTCGTACAATAGCAGCGCCCTCCGGATTCTCGGGGTTGATGGAGTATATGAACGTGGTTCCGGCATGAATGTGTTGAATTTTAATCGGTCCGGCAATTTCCGGCAGGTGGTGGACACCGTGCTGAAGGGCGAGCGATGCGAGAAAACCCTTGATTTGAACGGACGCCATTATCAGATCATTGCCAATCCGGTTGTGGAGGCTCAGGATAAATATGGTGCGGTTGTGGTGATCCTGGATGTGACAGAACAGCAGAATCGAGAATCATTGAGGAGAGAGTTTTCTGCCAATGTTTCCCATGAGCTCAAGACCCCGCTGACTTCTATTTCCGGATATGCTGAAATCATGAAAAATGGTCTGGTACAGACTCAGGACATTCCGCGGTTTTCTGAAAAAATTTATATGGAAGCACAGCGGCTGATCATGCTGGTGGGCGATATTATCCGACTTTCTCAGTTAGATGAGGGAAATATTGAGATAGAAAAACAACCGGTAGATTTGTATTCGGTTATGAAGCATGTCGCAGAACGTCTTCAGCCGGTGGCACAGAAAAAAGACATTCATATTTCCTGCGAAGGTCATTCTGCGAAGGTGCCTGGAGTGGAACAGATTCTGAATGAAATGGTGTTTAATCTGTGTGATAATGCCATCAAATATAATCGGCAGGGCGGTTTCGTAAAAATGGAAGTGGGTGTTTTGAAGGGAAAGCCGTATCTGTCCGTGATGGACAATGGAATCGGGATTCCAAAAGAAGAGCAGGAACGGATTTTTGAACGTTTCTATCGGGTGGATAAGAGCCATTCTAAAAGTATCGGCGGTACAGGGCTGGGACTTTCTATTGTGAAGCACGGTGCTATTTACCATAATGCATCCGTGAAGATGGAAAGTACACCGGGGAAAGGAACTTGTGTAAAGATTATCTTTTGACAAAGCAAGGGCAGCTAAGAATCATAAGTTAGCTGTCCTTGTTTTTGTAAGAAATTTTCATGTGTAAATGAGAATTTCCTCTTGCGTATTGTTGAAAATTAAGTCATAATATACGATGAGAAAAAATGACAGAATCTGAAAAGGAGGCTATATTTATGCCACAGAGAACTGATATTCATAAAGTGTTGATCATTGGCTCAGGTCCAATCATCATCGGTCAGGCATGTGAATTTGACTATTCCGGTACGCAGGCTTGTAAAGCACTGAAGAAACTTGGATATGAGATCGTACTGGTCAATTCGAACCCGGCAACGATCATGACTGACCCGGAGACCGCGGATGTGACTTACATTGAGCCATTGAATGTGGAGCGTCTTGAGCAGATTATTGCAAAAGAGCGTCCGGATGCACTGCTTCCAAACCTGGGAGGACAGTCCGGACTTAATCTGTGTGCAGAACTGCATAATGCAGGCATTCTGGACAAATATAATGTGAAGGTCATAGGCGTGCAGGTGGATGCGATTGAGCGCGGTGAGGACCGTATTGAATTTAAGAAAGCAATGGACAAGCTGGGCATTGAGATGGCTCGCAGTGAAGTTGCCTACAGTGTGGAGGAAGCACTGAAGATCGCTGACAAACTGGGATATCCGGTAGTTTTAAGACCTGCGTATACCATGGGCGGCGAAGGCGGCGGTCTGGTTTACAACAAAGAAGAACTGAAGGTTGTATGTGCAAGAGGCCTGCAGGCAAGTATGGTAGGTCAGGTTCTGGTTGAGGAATCCATCCTTGGCTGGGAAGAACTGGAAGTTGAAGTGGTCCGCGATAAAGACAACAATATGATCACTGTATGCTTCATCGAGAATATTGATCCGATGGGCGTTCATACCGGTGACTCGTTCTGTGCAGCACCGATGCTGACCGTTCCGGAAGATGTCCAGAAACGTTTGAAAGAGCAGGCATTTAAGATTGTTGAGTCTGTACAGGTTATCGGCGGCACCAACGTGCAGTTTGCACATGATCCGGTTTCTGACCGTATCATTGTTATCGAGATCAACCCACGTACATCCCGCTCCTCTGCATTGGCATCCAAGGCAACCGGTTTCCCGATCGCTCTGGTATCTGCTATGCTGGCAACCGGACTTACTCTGAAAGATATTCCATGCGGCAAGTATGGCACTCTGGACAAATACGTTCCGGACGGCGATTACGTGGTAATCAAGTTTGCACGATGGGCATTTGAAAAATTCAAAGGCGTTGAAGACAAACTGGGTACTCAGATGCGCGCAGTAGGCGAAGTTATGAGTATCGGTAAGAATTATAAAGAAGCATTCCAGAAGGCAATCCGCAGTCTGGAAACCGGTCGTTACGGTCTTGGTCATGCAAAAGATTTCGACAGTAAGACCAAAGAGCAGCTTTTGCAGATGCTGCTCACTGCATCCAGCGAGCGTCATTTTATCATGTATGAGGCACTGCGCAAGGGTGCAACCGTGGAAGAAATTTTTGAGATCACCAAAGTAAAACGCTGGTTCATTCAGCAGATGAAAGAACTGGTTGAGGAAGAAGAGACTCTGGCAGCGAAGAAAGGTGTTATGCCGACCGATGAAGCACTGACTGCAGCGAAGAAGGATGGTTTCTCTGATAAGTATCTGAGTCAGATCCTGGAAATTCCGGAAGAGGATATCCGCAACCATCGTATTGCAATCGGCGTAGAAGAAGCATGGGAAGGCGTTCATGTAAGCGGTACTCAGGATAAGGCTTATTATTATTCTACTTACAATGCATCGGATAAGAATCCGGTGAACTCCGACAAGCCGAAGGTTATGATCCTGGGCGGCGGTCCGAATCGTATCGGTCAGGGTATTGAATTTGACTATTGCTGTGTACATGCTGCACTGGCATTGAAAAAACTGGGATTTGAGACGATCATCGTGAACTGTAATCCGGAGACGGTATCAACAGACTACGATACTTCCGACAAGCTGTATTTTGAGCCGCTGACCCTGGAAGATGTATTGAGCATTTACAAGAAAGAGAATCCAGTGGGTGTTATCGCACAGTTCGGTGGACAGACTCCTCTGAATCTGGCTGCAGATCTTGAGAAGAACGGTGTCAAGATTCTGGGAACTGCTCCGTCTGTAATCGATCTGGCAGAAGACCGCGATCTGTTCCGTGCAATGATGGAGAAACTGGAGATTCCGATGCCGGAGTCTGGAATGGCTACTACCGTTGAGGAAGCAATTGAGATTGCCAACAAGATCGGCTACCCGGTAATGGTACGTCCGTCCTATGTTCTTGGCGGACGCGGTATGGAAGTAGTTTATGACGATGAGAGCATGACCGGTTACATGAAGGCAGCAGTAGGCGTTACCCCGGATCGTCCGATTCTGATTGACCGTTTCCTGAATCACGCTTTGGAGTGTGAGGCAGATGCGATCAGTGATGGTACCCATGCATTCGTTCCGGCAGTTATGGAGCATATTGAACTTGCCGGTGTTCACTCCGGTGACTCCGCTTGTATCATTCCGTCCGCTCATATTTCCGAGGAAAACGTTGCTACGATCAAAGAATATACCAGAAAGATCGCAGAAGAGATGCATGTAAAAGGTCTGATGAATATGCAGTATGCAATCGAGAACGGCAAAGTATTTGTGCTGGAGGCTAACCCAAGAGCATCCCGTACGGTACCGCTGGTATCCAAGGTATGCAACATCCGCATGGTACCGATTGCAACCGATATCATTACTTCCGATCTGACCGGCCGTAAATCCCCGGTTCCGGAGCTGAAAGAACAGGAAATCCCGAACTACGGTGTGAAAGAAGCGGTATTCCCGTTCAAGATGTTCCCGGAGGTAGACCCGCTGTTAGGACCGGAAATGCGTTCTACCGGTGAGGTTCTTGGCATGTCCCACTCTTATGGTGAAGCATTCTATAAGGCGCAGGAGGCAACACAGACGAAGCTTCCGCTTGAAGGTACGGTTCTGATTTCTGTAAACCGTAAGGACAAAGAAGAGATCGTTGAAATTGCAAAAATCTTTGAAGAAGTTGGATTTAAGATTGTTGCTACCGGAGGCACCTGCAGTCTGCTGAATGAGGCTGGCGTGAAAGCCCGAAAGGCAAAGAAATTGTATGAGGGACGTCCGAATGTCCTGGATATGATCACCAATGGAGACTTCCAGTTGATCATCAATTCCCCGGCAGGAAAGGACAGCGTAACGGATGACAGTTACCTGCGTAAGGCAGCAATTAAAGCGAAGGTGCCGTATATGACTACGATGGCGGCTGCGAAAGCAACGGCGAAAGGTATCCGTTATGTGAAGAATCATGGCAACAGCGAAGTGAAGTCTCTGCAGGAGATGCACGAAGAAATTCATGATAAAGAATAATAAAATGGAACATTTTTGAAGTTGGCTCGCAACAGTTGCCATAAAATATTGAACGCATAAAAGCGTTTAGCATAAAACAGCTCATGCACGTCTGGTGCATGGGCTGTTTTTTCAAAGATGAGAAGGATAAATATAAGAATTTATATTTTTAAAATTACTATTGAAAAATAAGAACATATGTTCTATAATGAAAGAGGGGTGGAATATATGATAAATAAATATAATCATAAAAATAGTATATATACAAGCGAAATATGTCTAGATTTAAATAAAAATGTATTTGTTGATGCATATTTCTTTGGTAAGAAAAATTTATTGACGAGGACGACAATCTGCAAGTATGATTTAATAGAAAAATGTGAACTCTTTTTAAAAAGTTACATGATTATTTTTGTGATTAAAGAAGGGGAGAAAGACGTGTTTCTGAGACAGTTAAAAATATATTGTAGAGAATATAATTGCTATGGACCTATTGTAAACATGGAAGGAAATGAGATTCTTTTTTTCCCAAAATTAAGATATCAAGAAGGCATGTTAATTAAAAGTCTTTTACAGAACGTTTTAACAAAAGAAAATTTTGATGTTAGGTATGGTAATATATTGGTTTGACCCCAACTCATATACATTTGAATGATTCAAAGGAATCAGAGGAAAATGGAGGTTATTTAAGTGAATTTTAAAGTTATTTCTATGTTTTCAGGTGCTGGTGGATTAGATATGGGATTTCATAATATGGGATTTCAAATCTTATGGGCGAATGATTTTTCAAAAGATGCGTGTGATACTTATGATAAATGGGCAAATTATAATGAAGATGGAACTAGAAAGAAAGAAGAAGATTGTACTATTATTGAATGCGGTGATATTGCGAAGATAGATTTATCTACGATTTTACCAGGAGTGAATGTTGATGTAGTGTTAGGGGGATTTCCTTGTCAGGGCTTTTCATTAGCGGGACCTAGACAAGTAGATGATTCTCGTAATATTTTGTATAAACATTTTGTTGAAATGGTAAAATTGAAAAAGCCTAAAGTTATTGTTGCAGAAAATGTTATAGGAATTAAAACATTGGGGGGAGGCGCTGTATTTGACAAAATTATCGAAGATTTTTCAGAGTTAGGATATACTATGTCGGCACCTACTGTGAACGCTAAAAATTTTGGTGTACCACAAGACCGAATGAGAGTTATTTTTATAGGTATTCGTAATGACATTTGTAATGGAGGCGCATATATCTTTTCAGAGGGAGATCCTAAGATAGTTACTCTTAGAGAGGCTTTAGAAAATCTTGGAGAAGTGGATATGAATGATGTTTGTCAGGCGCCGTTTTCTTCTAGGTATATGTCAAGGAATCGGAAAAGAGATTATGACGATGTTTCATTTACAATCCCTGCAATGGCAAAGCAAGTACCCTTGAGTCCGGATTCTGGAGGAATGATTTTTAAAGATGTTGATAAATTTGAATTTGTAGGTAGTAATAGAAGGCTAAGTTACCGGGAGGCTGCGGCAATTCAAACATTTCCTCCTGATATGGAATTTTGTGGAGATTTGGAGAGCAAATATAAGCAGATAGGAAATGCAGTTCCGGTAAAACTTGCGGAAGTAATAGCGACAGAGGTTCGTAAAATTTTGACAGAGGAAGATTTATCGCCATCATTGAATTTTGAAAACCCAGAGGCAGAAATTAAAGCGGATAGAAGAATTACAAATCATGTTATGAATGGAAAAGCATTTGAATATGCGACCTTAATAGAACTGTATCGAGAGTTAAGGGATAACGGTTGGGCAGCGGAGCAGATTAACATTGTGAATGATGCCAGTTATCATAACATTGAAAAAGCATATCAAATGGTTGAAAGGACAAATGATGATGAGGATGATAATATAGACATTTTTCGAATTGATATACAAAGCAATCAGTATAATAGAGCAGCAAAAGTTGCTGCTAGATATCTGAGAGTTATGGAACCGGTATTACAAGAAAGTGAAAAATGTTTTGCTACTTTGCGTGCTATGCCGGATAGTGCGGGTGTAAAAGGTGATGTACGAGATATTTCTCTTTCTGTATATATTGATGCAGAACGTAAACAACAAGTTGGGGATATAGGAATCAGTTGTAAGAATAATCATGAGGCTGTAAAACATCCAAGAATTACTGAACATCCAGATTTTGTAAAAGAATGGACGGGAGGGAAGTTTAAATGTGGAGATAAGTTTTTAAATGGGATGCAGGTAATATTTCAGAAAATTGATGATTACGCAGCGAAGTTTGAAAAATGGTCTATGGTTGAAAACAAAATGGATGAGATTTATTATCCTATTATTAAGCTTTTTGTGGATGAAATAAAAAGATTAGGAATTGTAACAGATTCCGATAATGAAGAAAAACGCGGGAAAGCTAAAGAGTTTACACAATTACTTTTTGAGTATATGTTTGGAACTCAGGATTTTTATAAAATTATTAAAGATGATGCATCAGATTCTACGAAAATCTATCCATATAATATGCATGGAACGCTAATGGCGCCGTTTCGTGAAAATAAAAATAGACAGGCAGTTCAAATGATTACTATGCCCAGTGAGATTGTGGAGGTTAGAGTAAAGCCAAACAGTAAAACGACTATGGAGATTTATTTTGATCAGTGGATAATTTCTATGAGGCTACATAATGCTGATACGAGAATTAAAAGGACATCATTAAAGTTTGACGTCCAGATTAAAGCACAGCCAAGGAAAGTTATGGGAACAGTTTTGCCTTGGGAAAGCTAATATTTATTGAATCTCTAAAAAAGAGCGATTTCAATTTAGAAATCGCTCTTTTAAAAACTACATCGTTATACAGTTAAATTCTATATTTTCCGCCTTCAAAATTTCTTCCTCTCTCTGATGGCAGGTGAACACAATAATCTGCCGGTCATCAAAAGCGTTGACAATCCACTTCAGTGCCGTTTTCAGCCGGTCGTCATCATAAAGAACGAAGCTGTCATCGAAGATCAGCGGCATCTGGTCGTGGTCACTCTGAATCAGTTTTGCAGCAGCCAGCCGCAGCGCTAGATAAATCTGATCCATGGTACCGCTGCTGACCTGATCGATGGGAACCAGTTTTGTCTTTGTGTTCATAAAAATGTTCAGATTTTCATCCACACTCATGCTGGTATAGATACCTCCAGTGATTCCCGCAATCAAATCGGAAGCGGTTTTATTCAGATATAACCCAAAGGAATCACGGATGGTTGCGGAAAGCTCAGTCATGGTATCCAATGCCAGATCAATGGCGGTGATCTCTTCGCGGATACGTTCATTTTCTGACAGGGTTTGTTTTAATGCTTCAATCTGATCCTTGCAGCGTGCCAGATGATCCAGCTTTTTTTCCAATTCCCATTGGGTTTTCTGCTGTCGGGAAATGGCGTCGTCGCAGGTGGTTTCCTGTTCCTGCAGGGAGTGCAGTGCCTGATCCTGATTCTGAACAGAGGCTTCAGATTCCGTGAGAATCTGGCTTAAACGGCGAAATTCCTCCATGCGTGCGCCAAATGCCTGCATAGCTTCCTCGGAGATCGTACCATCGCCCAGATGGCGGGAGAAGATTTCCTGTAAAATTTTACTGTTCATTGCCGTTTCTTTTTTCAAACTCTTACCGCGCAAAAAAAGTATGATTCCGGAAATACAAGTGACAGCCATTCCGATGACGGAGGCAATCAGTAGGATCATGGGCGGAATTCCAAGTGGTGCAAAAAGAGAACTGTTCTGACCAAGTGCGGCCATGTAACCGGAAAGTCCGGTGAAACCGGCGGCAAGAATCAGGCAAAGAACAATCAGGAACGTGCGGGATTTTTTTTCGCTGGCAGTTTTGGCAATCAGGTAATTGTCATAGGTATTCTGCGCATCCTGCTGATAGGAAATGATAGATGCCTCATCGGTAAACTGGGCACCGGAAAGTACCTGACGTCCCTTTGCGATCTTTTGCAGGAGAGCTTCTTTTTCTCGCTGTTTGCCTGAGCGCATATTGCGGATCTGAAGCCGCATATTCTGATAAGCCTGAAGATGATTTTCGTATTCCGGAGCAGAAATTTCTTTTTCAATGCCACGAATTTCGCTGACCAGTGACGCATAATTGCGTGCGGCATCCGAATCCAGCTGCCGTTCAAATTCTTTGCGGCGCATTTTCAGATAAGAAACAGCTTTGGTAATATTGAGCGCCATGCTTCCGGATGTATTCATGTTGGCAATGTAGTTGCGAAGTTCCGCAACCATGCCGCCGTCGGTGGCACTTTTCAGCTGCCCGATGCTGATGGTGTTATTGTAAGAAATTTCATTGAGTCCACAGAGAAGCTGGTCTAAAAATGCTTTTGTCGGCGGCACTTCTTTTCCCAGCGTTTCATTGACGATTACAAAAGATTTCTGATCTTTTGTAAAATTGCGTTCAAGCCGGTAAATATTGCCGTCTTGTTCAAGCCGGAGACGACCTCCGTAAATAGATTTGTTTTCCCAGGGTTCATATTTGCTGAAAAGGTCATTTTTCGCTGCCCGCCCCCTGCCTCGCTCCAGACCGAAAAGCATGCAGCGGATAAATGTGTGAAGCGTGGATTTGCCGGTTTCGTTGTGACCGTAAACAATATTCAGACCATCTTCAAAGGAAATGTCACGGTCATGAAATTTGCCGAATCCGCTGATATGTAAATCCAGTAATTTCATAAGCGTTAACTCCTTTCATCAGTGGTACGCAGTAAAGCGTCGATGCCATAGTACAGCGCCTTTTTCTCGACGGTGCTCATTTCATCTTTCTGCAGGGCGCGGATGAAAAAACCGATCATATCGCTGGGGTGGTCTTCAAATAACTGGCTGAAATCATATTGTGGTTCGGATTCATCAATCACTTCAATGACCTGCATTTTTTGAGAAAGGTATTCCAGATCGAAATGGATGTCCGGGTCACGCATGCCTCGGATACGGAAACGGTAAATATGCTGAGTGCCGCGGCGTTCTATTTCTTCCTTGATGCGGGCAGTCAGTTCACTGTTGGTAGTTGCCGGTGTCACATGCACGATCAGAGGAATATACTGCGCCTGTGCAAGCGAAATGAATTCCAGAGAGGTGACACGTCTGCTGGCAGCATGAATCTCACCGTACAGGATTCCGTGCTGTCCGGTTTCCGTCTTGTCCAACGGTTCCGGGGAACCGCACCAGGCGTAAGAATGATCCGGTGCAATTTCTGGTTTATGGATATGCCCCAGTGCCGCATAGGAGAATCCGGCAGCAGATAGAAGCTTTTTGTCGATTGGCAGATGGCTGTCATCACCGCCGTGTGCCAAGAGGATATGAATGTGCTCTGTCTCAGGTGCATGTAGGCTGTCAAGACGAGGTTCGGTAATTTCGCGGCTGTGGTAACTGAATCCATGTACTTCGGTATTGAGGTTTTTAAAGTAGACGGAGCTCATATCTTCATCCATCAGCCAACTCACATTCGGACACCAGTCGAAACTCATAAGGGCAGAGTTCGACCGGATACGGTCGTGATTGCCGGCAATGATGACCACCTGTACCTGCGGAATCGTGGAAAACAGATAATTCAGTTCTTTCAGATCACGAAGCAGCGGCTGGCGGTGAAACAGATCTCCTGCGATGAAGAGAAAGTCCACATCTCGGATTTTTGCCTGTCGGATGATTTCGGAAAATGTGTCACGGATCGCCTGTGCGCGGTCACGGCTCCAGGGTTTGTCACTGTCTGGATTCATACCCCAGTGGATATCAGCAGTATGGATGAATTTCATTGGAAACTCCTTCATGGAATGTGCTGCTGTATCAGAACAGAAATCTTCTTGAATGATTTGCATCATTCAAGAAGAATCATTCTGAACGGTTACATAGGATTTACAGGTCGCAGTTGTTGACGGTTCTTGGGAATGGGATGACGTCGCGGATATTGCCCATACCGGTCAGGTACATCACGCAGCGTTCAAAGCCAAGGCCGAAACCTGCATGGCGGGTAGAACCGTATTTGCGCAGGTCAAGATAGAAATCATAATCTTCCGGTTTCAGACCAAGCTCATTCATACGGGTCAGCAGTTTCTGGTAATCGTCTTCACGCTGGCTGCCGCCGATGATCTCGCCGATGCCTGGTACCAGACAGTCAACTGCTGCAACGGTCTTGCCGTCCGGATTCAGCTTCATGTAGAATGCCTTGATCTCCTTCGGGTAGTCAGTAACAAATACCGGTTTCTTGAATACCTGCTCAGTCAGGTAACGTTCATGCTCGGTCTGCAGGTCACATCCCCAATAAACCTTGTAGTCGAAGTTGTCGTTGTTCTTTTCCAGGATCTCGATCGCTTCGGTGTAGGTAACGTGGCCGAACTCGGAGTTCAGTACGTTGTTCAGGCGGTCCAGAAGACCCTTATCGATGAAGCTGTTGAAGAATGCCATCTCCTCCGGTGCGTTCTCCAGAACAAATTTGATGATGTATTTTAACATACCCTCTGCCAGATCCATATCATCCTGCAGATCTGCAAATGCCATCTCAGGTTCGATCATCCAGAACTCAGCGGCATGTCGGGTCGTGTTGGAGTTCTCAGCGCGGAATGTTGGTCCAAAGGTGTAAATGTTGCGGAATGCCATAGCGTAAGTCTCGCCGTTCAGCTGTCCGCTTACGGTTAAGTTGGTTGGTTTGTTGAAGAAGTCCTGGCTGTAATCAATGGCTCCGTCTTCTGTTTTTGGAATGTTATTCAGATCCAGAGTGGTGACCTGGAACATTTCTCCTGCGCCTTCACAGTCACTTCCGGTGATCAGCGGGGTGTGTACATAGACGAAATCACGTTCCTGAAAATACTGGTGGATTGCATAAGCAATCAGAGAGCGAACCCGGAAGACAGCCTGGAACGTATTGGTGCGCGGACGCAGATGGGAAATGGTTCGCAAATATTCCAGAGAGTGACGTTTTTTCTGCAGCGGATAATCCGGAGCAGACGGACCTTCTACGGTAACTTCTGCTGCCTGAATCTCAAATGGCTGTTTTGCCTGCGGGGTAGCAACCAGAGTACCTTTTACGATGATGGCTGCGCCGACGTTCAGCTTGCGAATCTCATCAAAATTAGTCAGTGTGTCGTGGAAAACAACCTGCAGGGTCTCAAAGAATGTGCCGTCGCTGACAACGATAAAACCAAATGCTTTGGAGTCGCGTACACTGCGGACCCATCCACCGATGGAAATTTCTTTATCGAGATAGGCATCTCTGTTCTTATATAATTCTCTAACGGTTACTAAATTCATGATGTTTCTCCTTTATTTGTATGAATTGGCAGCTGTCTGACAGGACGGTGAGGGAACTGAACAGCTGCATAATTGGTTCAATTATACTTTATTTTAGGCGGTGATTCAAGGGCAGACTTTTATTAAATGGTCCAAAATAGCAACAATTCCGATGAAGCTGATGCAAGAAAGGCAAGAAAATAAATTCGTATTCACGGAACAAAAACGGAAACACGAAATAATGCATAAAAAACACTAAAAATAAAACGGTATTTTGTTCACTGTTTCTGAAAAATGTGGTATAATATTTTGACAACAATAAATATACAGCGAGGTGATAGCGTGATTAAGAAAGAAATGATTGCCATGCTTTTGGCGGGAGGACAGGGCAGCCGCTTAGGTGTTCTGACACAGAAGGTGGCGAAACCAGCCGTATCATTCGGCGGCAAGTACAGAATCATCGATTTTCCACTTAGCAACTGCATCAACTCTGGTGTGGATACAGTCGGAGTTTTAACACAATATCAGCCATTACGTTTGAATACCCATATCGGAATTGGTATTCCGTGGGATCTCGACCGCAATGTGGGTGGTGTGACCATTTTGCCGCCATATGAAAAAAGTAAGGGCAGTGACTGGTACACCGGCACTGCAAATGCAATTTATCAGAATCTGGAGTATATGGAGACCTATAATCCGGAATATGTTCTGATTCTTTCCGGCGACCACATTTACAAGATGGATTATGAGGTTATGCTGGAATATCATAAGGCGAATAATGCAGCAGTCACCATCGCTTGTATGCCGGTACCGATCGAGGAAGCCAGCCGGTTTGGTATCGTGATTACAGACGACAACAACAGGATTACAGAATTTGAAGAAAAGCCGGCGAATCCGAGAAGCAATCTGGCTTCTATGGGTATTTACATATTTAGCTGGAAGGTGCTGCGAGAAGCACTGATTGCGATGTCCGAAGAGCCGGGCTGTGATTTTGGCAAGCACGTGATTCCGTACTGCCATGAGAAAGGCGAGCGCATTTTTGCATATGAATACAACGGATATTGGAAGGATGTAGGCACGCTGGGTTCTTATTGGGAAGCCAATATGGAATTGATCGATATCATTCCGGAGTTCAATCTGTATGAGGAATATTGGAAGATTTATACCAAGAGCGACATCATCCCACCGCAGTATGTGGCAGCTGATGCGGTGATTGAAAAGAGCATCATTGGCGAAGGCACTGAGATTTACGGCAAAGTTTATAACTCTGTGATCGGCGCAGGTGTTACTGTCGAGGAAGGCGCAGAGATTCGCGATTCGATCGTTATGCGCGATTCTGTGATCGGCGCAAATACCAAGGTGACCAAGGCAATCGTGGCTGAGGATACCAGGATCGGTGCAGGATGTGAAATCGGTGTTGGTGAGTTTGCACCGAGCAAATATGACCCGAAAGTTTACCAGTTTGATCTGGCTACGATCGGTGAGCACAGCGTGATTCCGGACAATGTTAAGATTGGCAAGAATACTGCGATTTCCGGCATTACGACCGCAGAAGACTACCCGGACGGATTACTGGCAAGCGGAGACTACATTGTAAAGGCAGGTGGCGTAAGATGAGAGCGGTTGGTATCGTTTTAGCAGGCGGCAACAACATGAGAATGCGTGAGTTATCCAATAAGCGGGCAATTGCAGCTATGCCGGTTGCGGGAAGCTTCCGGAGCATCGACTTTACGCTTAGCAATATGACAAATTCCCACATTCAGAGTGTGGCAGTATTTACCCAGTACAATTCCCGTTCTCTGAATGAGCATTTAAGTTCTTCGAAATGGTGGGATTTCGGAAGAAAACAGGGGGGATTATATGTATTTACACCGACCATTACCGCGGTGAATAGTGACTGGTACCGTGGTACAGCCGATGCCCTTTATCAGAATCTGACTTTCTTAAAAAACAGTCATGAGCCGTATGTGGTAATTGCATCAGGCGACGGTGTTTACAAAATGGATTATAACAAGGTTCTGGAATATCACATTGAAAAGAAAGCAGATATTACCGTTGTATGCAAAGATATTCCGGAAGGAGAAGATGCAACACGTTTTGGTCTGGTGAAGACGAATGACGATGGTCGTATCATTGAGTTCGAGGAGAAGCCTGTGGAGGCAACATCCAACCTGATTTCCTGCGGTATTTACGTTATCCGCAGAAGACAGCTGATCGAACTGATCGAGCGTTGTGCAGCCGAGGGACGCACCGATTTCGTTCGTGATATCCTGGTTCGCTACAAGAACCTGAAACGAATTTATGCGTATAAGATGAACACCTATTGGAGCAATATCGCATCCGTAGAGTCTTATTATAGAACAAATATGGATTTCCTGAAGCCGGAAGTGAGAAATTATTTCTTCAAACAGTATCCGGATGTATATTCCAAGGTGGACGACCTTCCTCCGGCGAAGTATAATCCGGGTTCAAAAGTGAAAAACAGTCTGGTTTCCAGCGGCTCCATCATCAATGGTACTGTGGAAAACTCCATTCTGTTTAAAAAAGCCTATGTAGGAACGAACTGTGTGATCCGCAATTCCATTATTTTGAATGACGTTTATATTGGGGACAACACCGTTATTGAAAATTGTATCGTAGAAAGCCGCGATACAATCCGTGCAAATACTACTTATAAAGGCACACCGGACAATATCAAGATAGTTGTGGAGAAAAACGAGCGCTACACACTGTAAGAGATATAGCGGCAGAATCGGTATACTATTTTCTATCAAGTAAAGGCAGTTTCAGGAAGGGGTTTACAAATGCAGATAACGGATGTCAGAGTAAGACGTATCGAAAAAGAAGGAAAGATGAAGGCCATCGTTTCCATAACACTGGACAATGAATTCGTGATTCATGATATCAAGGTAATTGAAGGCGAAAAAGGGTTGTTTATTGCAATGCCAAGCCGTAAAGCAGCAGATGGAGAGTATCGTGACATCGCTCATCCGATTAACTCTGAGACACGTGAGATGATTCAGAATGTAGTGCTGAATAAATATGAGCTGACGGCTCTGGAGTATGAAGACGTGAAGTAGGAATTGTGCAGACCGCCGCGGATGTATTGTGAGATGACAGGTGATTTTAAGACCGCTGACCGGATGTAGGGAGTCCGGCAGGCGGTCTTTTTTTGCTAGACGTATTGAAAAGCCGCCGGTGGTGGGGGTACTAGTTTGAAGTTTAAACAATTAATTCGATAAATAAAATGCAGTTTTGGAGGAGGGAAAATATGGTGATTAATAGAAAAACGAAAAAATTACAGCAAATTGAAATCCCAAAAATATTTTGGAAATATTACGATGTTTATAGAAGAAAAATAATAACACTGGATGATTATGTAGAACAGACAAAACTCAGAAAAGTTGATATTCTGAGATATTTATCTTCTATTTGAAGTGAAAAAGTAAGTGTGCTATAATGATGTAGATGTTTTAAATGGAGAAACGGGATGGCATAGAATCAAGGCACTTGCTTTGGAATAATATAAATAATCACGCATCAGCGTTAGTTTTCCCCCCACGGTAAGAAAATTAGCGCTTTTGGTGCGTTGTAAAACATATATCTATAGAGAAGGAAAGGAATTTGATGCGATGTATCTGATTGCAGGGCTCGGAAACCCAACCAGGGAATATGATAAAACAAGACACAATGTAGGCTTTTCTGTAATTGATGTTCTGGCGGACAAGTATCGGATTGATGTCAGTGAGAAAAAGCACAAAGCGCTTTGCGGGAAAGGAGTGATCGAAGGGCAGAAAGTCATTCTTGTCAAGCCGCAGACATTTATGAATCTGAGCGGTGAAAGTATCCGTGAGTTGGTTGATTATTATAAGATTGAAGCAGAAGATATTATCATTATTTATGATGATATCAGTCTGGAACCAGGGCAGCTGCGCATTCGTCTGAAGGGCAGCGCGGGCGGTCATAACGGTATAAAAAATATTATTGCTCATCTGGGAAGCCAGGAATTTCCACGCATCAAAGTAGGAGTTGGCGCGAAACCGCCGCGTATGGATCTGGCGGATTATGTATTAAGCCGCTTTTCCAAAGAAGATCAGCCGTTGATGGATGAGGCGTTTAAAGAAGCTGCAGGAGCTGCGGTTATGATGATGACAGAAGGGGCAGAGAAAGCGATGAATCATTTTAATAGCAAGAAGAAAAAAGAAGATTGATCGAGACGATTCTGCATGGAAACAGATGGGCGAGAGCCAATGAATGCAGTATAGCCAGGCAAGAGGCAGAAAGAATAAGGCAGGTGACGAACATGAGCAGGGTATTTGTAAACCCGTTAACCGAATTGATTGAATATGAAGAACTGAATCAGGAGCTGGGCAGGCGGAGGGGACCGATTCAGGTCAGCGGCTGCCTGGACTCCCAGAAGGTGCATCTGATGCAGGAAGTGCAGGATGATGTGCCGTGGAAACTGGTGGTTACTTATGATGAGTCCCGTGCGAAAGAAATTTACGAGGATTTTTGCTGCTTTCGTCAGGATGTGTGGATGTATCCGGCGAAGGATCTGCTGTTTTACAGTGCCGATATCCACGGCAATTTGATGGTGCGTCAGCGTCTGCAGGTTCTTCAGCATCTGATAGAGGATGAAAGCGGTGTGATAGTTACAACGCTGGATGGCCTGATGGATCACCTGCTTCCGCTCTCCCATCTGCGCGGTCAGATCTTGCATGTGGAAGTAGGACAGGAACTGGATCTGGAAAACTGGAAAGAACGTCTGACTGCCCTTGGGTATGAGCGCCTTCCGCAGGTAGAAGGCATGGGACAATTTTCGATTCGCGGAGGAATTCTGGATATTTTTCCATTGACAGCAGAACAGCCGATCCGTATTGAATTATGGGATACAGAAGTGGATTCCATTCGAAGCTTTGATTTGGAAAGTCAGCGTTCGGTGGAACAGTTGGGCAGCATGGATATCTATCCGGCGACGGAGCTTGTACTTTCCAGACAACAGTTGAAATCTGGTTTGGAAAAGATTCGGAAAGAAGAAAATACATATGAGAAAGCGCTTCGTTCTCAAATGAAGACGGAGGAAGCGCACCGGATTATGCAGATTATCCAGGAAGTGACAGAAGGAATTGAAGAGGGATGGAAAATCAATGGATTAGATGCATTTTTATCTTATTTCAGTGATCAGACCGTATCCTTTTTAGACTATTTTGAGCCGGAATCCAGCATGATTTTTTTAGATGAACCGTCGCGTTTAAGAGAACATGGGGAAGCAGTGGAACTGGAGTTTCGCGAGAGTATGATGCACCGTCTGGAAAAGGGGTATCTGCTTCCAAGGCAGACAGAACTTTTATACACGCCTAAGGAAATTTTGGTCCGCTCTCAGAGGGATAATACGTTATATATCACCGGACTGGAACAAAAACTTTCCGGCATGACCGTTAAGAAAAAATATGCAGTGAATGTAAAAAATGTCAGTTCTTATCAGAATAGTTTTGAAATGCTGATTAAGGATCTGCAGCGATGGAAAAAGGAAAAATATCGCGTGATTCTGCTTTCTGGTTCCCATACCAGAGCCAGCCGTCTGGCAGGAGATTTAAGAGAATATGAATTGAGTGCATTCTGTCCGGATGACGAAAATCGGGCAGTAAAACCAGGAGAAATTCTGGTTACCTACGGAAAGCTGCACAGGGGATTTGAGTATCCGCAGATTAAATTTGTAGTCATTACCGAAGGTGATATGTTTGGCACAGAAAAAAAGAAAAAACGCCGCAAAAAGACATCTTATGAGGGTAAAAAAATTCAGAGTTTTGCTGAACTTTCTATTGGGGATTATGTGGTTCATGAAGATCACGGTCTTGGTATTTATCGCGGAATTGAAAAAATTGAGCGGGAAAATGTAATTAAGGATTATTTGAAAATCGAATATGCGGATGGCGGAAATCTGTACCTTCCGGCTACACGTCTGGACGGTATCCAGAAATATGCAGGCGCGGATGCAAAAGCACCGAAATTAAATAAATTGGGAGGAGATCAGTGGAATCGTACTAAGACAAAGGTAAAGAGCGCAGTCAAAGAAATTGCGAAAGATTTGGTAAAACTTTATGCGGCACGGCAGGAAATGGGCGGATTCCAGTATGGGGAAGACACGGTTTGGCAGCGGGAATTTGAAGAACTGTTTCCATATGAAGAGACAGAAGATCAGCTGACGGCGATTGAAGATGTAAAACATGATATGGAGAGCGGGAAAATCATGGATCGCCTGATCTGTGGAGATGTTGGTTATGGCAAGACGGAGATTGCTCTGCGCGCGGCATTTAAAGCAATTCAGGAGGATAAACAGGTGGTGTATCTGGTGCCGACTACGATTCTGGCGCAGCAGCATTATAATACATTTCAGCAGCGGATGAAAGACTTTCCGGTTCGAGTGGATCTGATGTCTCGTTTTCGCACGCCGGCTGAGATGAAAAAGACTATTGAAGATTTAAAAAAAGGATGGGTGGATATTGTGATCGGAACCCATCGCGTGCTGTCGAAGGATGTGCAGTTTAAAGATCTGGGGCTTCTGATCATTGATGAGGAGCAGCGCTTCGGAGTGACGCATAAAGAGAAAATAAAAAAATTGAAGGAAAATGTGGATGTACTGACACTGACTGCTACACCGATTCCGCGTACTCTTCATATGAGCCTGGTGGGAATCCGCGATATGAGCGTTCTGGAGGAACCGCCGGTGGACCGTCAGCCAATTCAGACTTACGTTATGGAATTCAATGATGAAATGGTGCGTGAAGCAATCAACCGCGAGATGGCACGGGGCGGTCAGGTTTACTACGTTTATAACCGGGTTAAAGATATCGAAGACGTGGCTCTGCATGTGCAGGAACTGGTTCCGGATGCGACGGTGGTTTATGCACATGGTCAGATGCGGGAGCATCAGCTTGAGAAAATTATGTTCGATTTTATCAGCGGAGATATAGATGTTCTGGTGTCCACGACGATCATTGAAACCGGTCTGGACATCCCCAATGCCAATACGATGATCATTCACGACGCAGATCGGATGGGACTGTCGCAGCTCTACCAGTTACGCGGCCGAGTCGGGCGTTCCAGTCGTATTTCATATGCATTTTTGATGTATAAACGTGACAAACTTTTAAAAGAAGAAGCAGAAAAACGGCTGCAGGCAATTCGTGAATTTACAGAGCTTGGTTCTGGTATCAAGATTGCCATGCGGGATCTGGAAATCCGTGGAGCCGGAAATGTTTTGGGCGCAGAACAGCACGGACATATGGAAGCTGTCGGTTATGATCTGTACTGTAAGCTTTTGAATCAGGCAGTGCAGGCGCTAAAAGGAAACCGGGAGGAAGAAGATGATTTTGCTACTGTTGTAGAGTGCGATATCGATGCTTATATCCCCACTCATTATATCAAAAATGAGTATCAGAAACTGGATATTTACAAACGCATTTCCGGCATTGAAAACGATGAAGAATACATGGATATGCAGGATGAATTATTAGATCGTTTTGGAGAAATGCCTCGGCCGGTCGATAATCTTCTGATTATTGCGGCGTTGAAAGCGGCAGCACATAAAGCCTATGTAACAGAAGTGAAAATCAATCGTCAGGAGATTCGTCTGACGATGTACCAGAAGGCAAAACTGGATACGGCGGGAATTCCGGAGTTGATCGCAAAGCATAAAGGAGCGCTGAAATTTCAGATGACCGAAATGCCATATTTTCAGTATATTGACCGAAGGAATAAAAATAAGGATTGTCATCCGATGATTGAGAAGGCGAAGGAAATTCTGGAAGACCTGGCAGTGATGGCAGGGACGATGGAAACGACAAATAAATAAACGTCAGAGGAGGTTCTTTTATGAGAGATATTTTATTTGTAACCGATTTCGTATGCCCATACTGTATCGTGGCAGAGGAGGCACTGCGTCAGGCATTGAATGAGCTTCACATGGAAGCACAGATTCGTTTCTGGCCGATGGAACTGACGGAAGAGCCGAATGAACGTGTAGATACTTACCATGATCCGGTGCGCCGGGAGCATTATAAAGTGCTGGATGAGCCTGTGAGACAGCTTGGTCTGGATGTAAAATTTCCTCCGAAAGTCATTCCGCGTCCGTATACCAGACTGGCCTGGGAAGGCTGGCACTATGCGAAGGAAAAAGGAATGGGCGATATTTATGCAAACCGTATGTACCACGCATATTTTACTGAACAACTGGATATTGGTGATATGGAAGTGCTGGTGAAGCTTGCAGAAGAACTGGGATTGGATGCAAAAGAATATCGCAGGGTTTTAGAAGATGGAATTTATCAGAAAATGGAAAAAGAAGCGACTTCTTATTCCAGAAATGAACTGCAGATCAAATCGATCCCAACGATATTTTTCGATGGGGAACAAGTAAAGCTCAAAGAGTATACGAAAGAAGAGCTGATGCGATTATTGACGGAAGAACCGTCTGCAGATGGCGTACTCATGATGAATGTGGATGAAAATATGAGTGATGAAGATGAGTATTCATTTGCGTGTGGACCAGACGGCTGCGGACCACGCACAGATGGGGCGGATATCCACGGTGCAGGTGGCTGCGGACCGGATGGATGTGCATTTTAACATGCACACCCATCTTAGGTGAGATTGGCCAGAAATCTCCATTTTCCACGAAAATATCGTATGGTAAAGCAGGTGATCCGGCAAATCCAGTCCAGGATCATTGCAATCCAGACACCGACGGCTCCCATACCCATATGGACACCAAGGATATAACTGGAGCCGATTCGAAAAATAAACATGGACAAAATGGAACAGACCATAGGAAATTGTACATCATTGCAGGCGCGCAGCATATTTGGCAGAGTGAATGCAATTGGCCAGAGGAAAATCGCACAGCCGCAGTGAATGATAATCAGTGTTTTTGCAAGCTGTGTGGTCTCTGAACTCAGTCCGTACCATCCAAGAATCCAGTCAAGGTTCAACAGTACAAGCGTAATTAAAATTGCAGAGGCAACATATTCTATGAGAAGAAGTTTTCTGGTGTAATAGCGTACCTGCTGTTCATCACGTGCGCCGACGCATTGTCCGATCACAGTGATGATTGCCAAATTCATGGAGGAACCGATGATAATGCCGACAGAATCCAGGTTGTTGGCAACACCGTTTGCTGCAATCTGGATGGTTCCAAATCCGGAAATGATGCTGACGACCAGAACACGGCCAAGCTGAAAAATGCCGTTTTCAATTCCGCTTGGAATTCCGATATGGAGAATTCTTGCGATCATGGAAATATCTATTTGAAATTTTCCTTTTTCAAAATAAATGGGTCTGCAAGGCTGCTTCAGCAGAGCGTATAGAATCATGGCACCGAGCATACGGGAAATCAAAGTAGGAATTGCCACGCCTGCCACGCCCATATGCAGTATAAAAATGCAGACAGCATTGCCGACAACATTTACGAGGTTGATGAGTACCGAGGTGTTAAAGGTAATATTCGAATTCCCCATAGAACGGAATAATGCGGCACATGCGTTATAAATGGCGAAAAATGGGAATGACATGGCAGTTATCATGAGATAGATCAGTGCATTGTTCATAACATCTGCCTCTACACTTCCAAAAAACAGGCGAAAAATGGGCTGTCTGGCTGTCATGACCGCAATCATGACCAGTATACCGATGATCGTGATCGTAAAAAGAAGCTGTTTTGCAGAGTTTCTTGCTTCTGCATCCTGCCTGGCACCGATCAACTGTGAAGTTACGACTGCACCGCCTGTGGCCAAAGCGGAAAATATGCTGAACATCAACATATTGATCATATCAACCAGCGATACACCGGATACCGCGGCTTCTCCGGCTGAGGCAACCATCATAGTGTCTGCCATTCCTACTGTGATGGCAAGTGCCTGTTCCAGAATCAAAGGAAGAATCAATTTTTTTAAGTCATTATCTGAAAATAGTCGATTCATTTTTCTCTTTCTCCTGAGTATGCAATAATCTTAGTAACGTATTTTAAATCTGGACAATTCTCATGTCAATCCATTTTCTTTTCTCTTTCAAAAAGAATTCTGTGAGACAGGTACGACCATGAAATAACGAAAGCATATTCTGTTTATAGTATACAGGAAATGGGGAATACTATTATCGATAAACTGAAATATATTTGACGCGCGTCAAATAAAAATATGTATTTAAAAGGGGAAATTGAAAGGGCTGTGAATGAGTAAAACAGTATATGCATTGGAAATGGTCCGTCGATGTATTCTTCTTTCGACAAACGCATAAAATTCCTCCATTTACAAATACTAATTCCAGAAACGGAAAAGTACAGTAGACGGAGGAATTTTTATATGAAAGCTACAGGAATTGTGAGAAGAATTGATGATTGAGTTATAATAGGACAAAAGTTCAGAAGCCTTGAAAACACCG
>JBJEIZ010000005.1:6486-24827 GCA_051877535.1 Brotaphodocola sp. | reverse complement strand
GGATTTTTCATGGCGATGTACCAACCCAAGCTCGCCGATCCGCATCGGAAGATCACGATAAGAACGTGGTTCCATCTTATAAACCAACATACCGCCCGGACAGTTCATCGGTTTGACAGCAAAATCCGTTCCATCAATCACAGTCGTATACATATTGCTGCGGTAATGATCCCAATGTCCGGATGTCTCCCACAGCTGTCGATTCAGCATCATCGGTGTGGATATTTCCACATACCCTTCTCTTGTATGAAGCTTTCTCCAATACGCAATCAGAAGATTTTTCAGCACCATTCCTTTTGGCAAAAAGAACGGAAATCCAGGTCCCTCATCCATAATTGCAAATAATCCCAGTTCTTTTCCCAGCTTTCTGTGATCTCGTTTTTTTGCTTCTTCTATACGAGTCAGATAAGCTTCCAGCATCTCTTTATTCGGAAAGGAAGTGCCATAGATTCTTGTCAGGACCTTATTTTTTTCATCGCCTCTCCAGTAAGAGCCAGCTACCGAAAGTAGCTTAAATGCTTTCACTGCGCTGGTATAGCACACATGTGGTCCGGCACATAATTCTGCATACTCGCCTTGCTGATAAAAGCTTAAGGTTTCATCTTCCGGCAGTTGCTGAATCAATTCGACTTTGTAAGGCTCCTTCTTTTCCTCCATCATCTTCAGTGCCTTGTCCCGTTCCATAGAATAATGACGAAGCTGCAGATTCTCCTTTACGATCTTTCTCATTTCCTTTTCAATCTCTTCAAAATAATCGGATGTGAACGGAAATGAGAATTCAAAATCATAGTAAAATCCATCAGCAATCGCCGGACCGATGGCACATTTTGTCTCTGGATACAGTCGTTTGACTGCCTGCGCCAGAATATGCGCGGATGTGTGACGAAATGCCTGTTTCCCCAACTCATCTTCAAAGGATGCTTCACAAATTGAACCGTCTTTCATTAAAATTTTCATACGTTTTTCCTTTCTCTCATTTATGATTCAGGCATACCGATGAGCTGCCGCCGGCAGTTCATCCTGCATGCTAAGGCATGAAAAAAACACCCAAAAAGATACTGCTCATGTATCTTTAAGGGTGCTGTCAGCACGGTTCCACCTTAATTTTTTTCTTCAGATTCTAACAAATCCTAACCTTTAACGCAGGTATACGGCAACACTTACTCTACTTTGGGCATTGCAGCTCCAGAATGGTTTTCACATATCGTCTGCATAAACACCTTCCACCAAATGATGTTCTCTCTGGATGCTTCTTAATATGCTACTTGTTTCCGTCATTGCTTTTCTCATGTCTATTGTGGCTATTATAAAACCTGCTTTTTCAAATGTCAAGATGCCGCAATAAAAAGAATTTGACCACTATGACACACAGTCTTCCTCATATTTCCTGCTCTCGCAATCAGAAAATCCAGAAATCATCCACTTGTTTATCAGGCGTTCCAGATAGTCTCCAAATCCTGCCCGTTCCACATCACCATCCGTCAGAATCTCCACCTCTCCCAGCACCTTTCCCGCAAGTTCATACCGCAGAACTCCAATTTTTTCTCCTGATACAACCGGAGCTTCCAACGTTTCCGGGATCATCAGTTTCTTTTCTACTTTTTGAAAATCCTCACCATTCAAGCTAAGATAAGAAAAGCCTCCGGCGTATCGGACCGGAACTGTGTCCATAACACCACTTTGTACTGTAACAAGAGGAAGCTCCGGCATTTCGGTATCTTCATACAAACGGCAATTAGCATATCCATAATTCAAAAGTATCTGCGCATCGGAAAATCTTGCCTTGTAATCCGGTGCCGCCATGATAGAAGCAATCAGCCTCACCCCATCCTTTTCTGCAGTTGCAGAAAGACAGTACTTTGCCAGAGATGTAGACCCGGTTTTCAGCCCGGTAACCTTAAAATTTGTTGCCATTTTTAATAACTTGTTCGTATTGGAAAGACCAAATTCCTTGGTTCCCTGTTTTGTGACGTGTGTAATATTTTCCATCCAGATTGTAGAATAATTATGAATCTGCGGATACTTTGTGATCAGTTCTCTTGACATGATCGCAATGTCCCTGGCAGTCGTCAAATGTGTTGCGGAATCCGTCAATCCACAGCAGTCTTCAAAATGTGTTCCGGACATTCCAAGTCCCGCTGCCCGCTCATTCATCATGCGTACAAATTCAGCCTCACTCCCGGCTATGTATTCCGCCATTGCCACAGACGCATCATTTCCAGATGCAATCACAATACATTTGATCAGAGTCTCTACCGTCTGAATTTCTCCTTCCTCTAAAAACACCTGCGAACCACCCATGGACTTTGCATTTGCACTGGTCACTACCTCATCACTCAGCTTAATTTTTCCGGCATCAATTGCATCAAAAATCAAAATCAATGTCATAATCTTAGTAATACTTGCCGGACTTTTTTGTTCATCCGGATTCTTTTCGTAAATGATCTGCCCGGTCGATGCTTCCATCAGAACTGCATTTGGTGCCGTAATTTCCACTTCATTGGCAGCTGCAGTCAAAGTCTGTATCGTCATGAACGTAATCGTACATACAGCAAGCAGAAATCTTTTCATAAAACACTTCCGATCTTTCCTCTATAGGATTAGTGTATGGCTATTTTCCCTGTTTTATGTTATGATACAAGGAGCAAAAGATCATGGCTATTCACAAATAAGGAGCTGATAACATGAGCTATCGAGAATATAAAAAGCGACGCCGCCAAAGACGCAGAATCAGGCGTTCTTTTGGTTCGGCATTCTTAACTTTTCTGGGCATTTCTGCTGGCATTATCTTTATCGCAGCTGCCAGTATTGGTGTGTTTTCTCTTGGAAAAAAGCTGTTGGCAGATCGCGCTCAGCCTGAACCCATAGAAATCACAGCAGAACCTCTGACAGAACCGGCGGATTCCCTGATCACGCTTTTGCGTGATGCCGAACGATTAGCAGCCGGTTACGATTATGATGCTGCCATCGAACTGCTCAAAAGCAGTACAGATCATCAGGACGACCCGCAGATCATCGAGAAGATCGCCGAATATGAGTCTACGATTTCAACGCTGGTTCCTGTAAATATTGACGAAGTTACCCATGTATTTTTCCACTCTCTGATCGTGGAACCTTCTAAGGCATTTGACGGAGATTCCAGAGAAAACGGCTACAATCAGGTTATGACGACCGTAGATGAATTTCAGAAGATCCTGCAGTCTATGTATGAAAAAGGATTTGTGCTCGTCCGCCTTCACGATCTGGCTTACGAATCCACGGATGAAAACGGCGAAACTGTGATGAAAAAAGGTAATATTCTTCTTCCGGAAGGCAAGAAAGCATTCGTGATGTCTCAGGATGATGTCTGTTATTACCCTTACATGGACGGAGACGGATTTGCATCCCGCATTGTCATCGGAGAAGACGGCAAACCAACCTGCGAGATGATCATGGACGACGGCAGCATCTCCACCGGACCTTATGATCTGGTTCCGATCCTGGAAAATTTCATCGAAGAACATCCTGATTTTTCCTATCGAGGTGCCCGTGCCATATTAGCATTCACCGGTTATGAAGGCATCCTCGGATACCGCACCACAGCGTCTTATGCCGACTCAGAAACATATGAAAAAGACCGGAATGATGCCCAAAAAGTGGCACAATGTCTGAAAGATAACGGGTGGGAACTGGCATCCCACAGCTGGGGACATTTAAATCTTGGTGCCGTAGATATGGAACGTTTTACAAATGACACAGACAAATGGGAAGAAGAAGTCGATTCCCTGATCGGACCGACCGACATTATCCTGTTCCCATTCGGCTCTGATATCGGTGACTGGCACCCATATACTACAGAAAATGAGCGTTTTAACTATCTGTACAACGCCGGTTTCCGTTATTTCTGCAACGTAGATTCTAGTCAATACTGGGCACAGCTCGGCCAGAAACATTTCCGTCAGGGCCGCCGCAATCTGGATGGATACCGCATGTGGCAGGACATCATAATGGAAGATCAAACGAAGCGCAGACTGGATGATCTGTTTCGTGCAGAGGATGTATTTGATGAATCAAGACCAACTCCTGTACCGGATATGTAACGATATATCCTGCGATAAAGCGCGCCATCTGCGCGTTTTATCGCATTTCAAAAAAGGAAATCATTCCACGGGCTTTTCCCGTACGATCATGGTCGGATACCCCAATGCTCTCAGATTTTGCTCCATCCATACCGCATTATCCAGATTCAGATAAGCTCCGACACGCACCTTGTTCCAACCGTCTTCTACTATCATGAATGCCGGGAATCCCTGCCCCTGCAGTTCCTCAAGAAGTTCCTGTGCCAGCTCTCGGTCCTGATATGCACCAACCTGAACCTGATAATACTCCGGTATTGCTTCTTCTTCCTTTACCGTATTCAAAACTCCCATGGCGATCGCCTCTGCTATCTGATCAAAATGTTCATCAAAAAAGCGATTGTCTGCCTCATTATCGATAAATCCGGCTTCCACCAACACTGCAGGCATTAACGTTTTTCGAAGCACGATCAGCCCCGGCCGCTCGATCACCCCCAGATTTGACCATCCGGTGCGCTCCAATTCCCGGTTAATATTCTCTGCCATCATTGCCGGTACTCCCGTATTTTCATATACCAGACTCTCAAAACCAGAACCGGTTCCCGGAACAGGCATAGCATTTCTGTGAATCGACAGAAAATAATCACTATTCGACAAATTTGCTATCTGCGCCTTCTCAAAAGGTGTCTGATAAGTATCGGTGACCCTCGTGTATACGACTTCCATCCCATGATCACTTAAAATCTGACCAACCGCCAGTGCCAGCCGCAGCGTGTCATTTTTCTCCTGTCTTCCTTGATAGGTTGCCCCTGGTTCCTCTCCGCCGTGACCGGCATCAATTATGATTTTTCTGTTATCAGCCAATCAAAAAACACCCTTTCCAATGATCCTCTTATCATCATATGAAAGGATGTTTTTCTATGTTCCCATTTTTCGCACTTCACCAGCTGTTTTCCTTATCGTGCATAATCATTCCACAAAAACACCTCGCGGTCCCACATGAGTAGAAAACACAATCTGTGTACTGGTTCTTCCAAATTTCTGCAGTTCTCCGATAAACGCATCCAGCTGCATCGTACTCTCAAATGCTACTTTGATCAGCATGGAATATTCCCCGGTTACGCAATTACATTCCAACACATTCGGGATGCTTTCCGCATACGCATAAAATTTGGGCTTATCTTCCGGTATGACATTCAGATTGATAAATGCAATGATATGATAACCTAATTTCATCGGGTCAATCTGTGCGTGATAGCCAGAAATAATGCCATCCTTTTCCATTTTTTCAATACGTGCAGAAACCGCCGGGGATGACAAAAACGTATTCTCCGCAATGGTCTTCAAAGAAGTTCTTGCATTTTCCTGAAGCAACTTTAGTATCTTTCTATCGATATCATCCATATGTTTGTCCTCTTTTTTCTATAGAAGTAATTACATTTCACTCAAGCTGATTACCATTTGAGCTGTTTCAATCATATTGGTTCCGCTGTCCATGCTGCATTTCTGAATATAGCGATGCGCCTCATCCTCTGTCATATGATTGCGCTCCATCAGAATCCTCTTTGCCTGATTCAGAAGTTCCCGATCTTCTTCACTGCGTTTTGCCGGCTCCTGTTTTCTTCTCTTACGGCGTCTGCTCTGCGCCAGACTCATCATTTCCAATGTGCTGACCAGATCATGTACCTTTAACGGAGTGGAAAGACATACCACATTCTGCCCGGAAATCACCCGCTGCCTGCCCGGAGATACCACCAAAAGCATCTGAAATTCCGGAGGCAGGCATGCACTCAACTCGCTGAATAACATATCTGCAAGGCGATAACCACAAACAAGAATACCACTGCCAAGTTCTCCGACTCTGGCCAGTGCCTGAGCACCGGAATTGCACACAGCAGTTACCTGGAAGCCGTTTCTCATTAATATATTTTTTATGCCTTTCGCATCTTCCGGCTTGGAAAATGCCACAATCACATTAGCCAAAACATCACCCCCAGGTTAACCGTTTTCTCTGCAAAATCAATACTTATACAGATACTCGGCTACTTCCCAGTCCGTCACTTCAGCACGAAACTTTTTCCATTCCGCTTCTTTTGCCTTTAAATATTTTTTATAAATATGTTCACCCAGAACCTCCTGAATAAACGTGCTCTCCTTAAAAGCCTCAATTGCCTCTCCCAGCGTTTCCGGTAAATGTTCTACTCCCCGGGATCTCATTTCCTCTTCCTGCATGGCAAACATATTTTCATTCACTGCTGCCGGCGGTGTCATCTCCTTGCGGATACCATCCAGTCCCGCTGCCAGACAGGCTGCGATCGCCAGGTACGGATTCACTGCCGAATCCGGGCACCGCAGTTCTACATGTGTATTTTCACCTCTGGAAGAAGGAATGCGAATCAGCTGACTTCGGTTAGAAACCGGTGACCAGGCGATGTAGATGGGTGCTTCAAATCCAGGAACAAGACGCTTGTAAGAATTGACCAGCGGATTGGTCAGAAGCGTCATTTCCTTTATATGAGCCAGCAGACCTGCAATAAACTGATATGCTACCTTGCTGAGTCCAAGCTCATCTTTCGTATCCGCAAAAACATTGTGACCATCTGCATCAACCAAAGACATATTAATGTGCATACCGGAACCATTGACATCGGCCTTCGGTTTCGGCATAAATGTCGCATGCATACCATGATGCCTTGCAATGGTCTTCACAGCCATTTTAAAAGTCATAATGTTGTCCGCAGTCGAAACACCATCGCCATACATAAAATCGATCTCATGCTGCCCCGGTGCCATCTCATGATGCGATGCTTCAATCTCATAGCCCATTTCTTCCAGATTCATAACAATATCACGCCGAACGTTTTCTGCCGTATCCAACGGTCCTACATCAAAGTATCCCGCCATCTCTCTCGTGCTGGTCGTTCCCCGCCCCTGTTCATCCGTTTCAAAAAGGAAGAACTCACACTCCGGGCCAACGTGAAATGTAAATCCCATGTCCGCTGCTTCTTTTAAGATACGCTTCAGCACATAACGCGGGTCCCCCTCAAACGGCTCTCCATTTGGGCGGTGCACATCGCAGAACATACGTGCAACCTTTCCCTGCTGTGGTCTCCACGGAAAGATTTCAAAGGTATCCAGATCCGGATAAAGATACATATCCGACTCCTCCACACGGACAAATCCTTCAATGGAAGAACCATCAAACATGCATCGGTTGTTTAACGCTTTTTCCAACTGACTGGCTGTGATCGCCACATTTTTCAACATACCAAATATATCTGTAAACTGAAGACGGATAAACTCTACATCTTCTTCCTCCACCATACGAATGATGTCATCTCTATTGTATCTGCCCATCGTATAACCATCCTTCCTGTTCTCGAGCATACCCTGTCCATTCCTCTAAACCGCTGTTTGGAAACCTGCATACTTAAATAAAAAAATGTTGGCGTCAAAAGGTCTTCTGACCCTGGTATCATAAAAAAATAGGGTGTTCCAGAAAATCATCAATAATCAATGATCTTCATGCAACACCCTTGCTCCATGTAAAAAATATATCAGTTCTGCTTTCATTTGTCAACGTAAACTTACGCTGTAAATGCAGTGCAGGAAATTACGAAAGTTGTGTAATTTGCCTACATTCTCTTATACGATAACGCCCGAATTGCGTTGAGGATTGCCAGCACGGAAACACCAACATCACCAAATACTGCAGCCCACATAGACGCATATCCCAGAGCAACGAAAATCAATACCAGTATCTTCACACCGATCGCAAAAATAATGTTCTGCCGTACAATGGTCATCGTCTTTTTGGCAATCAACATCGCATCCACGATTTTGGATGGTGCATCATCCATAATCACCACATCTGCAGCCTCAACCGCTGCATCAGAACCAATACCTCCCATAGCGATGCCGACATCTGCTCGGGCAAGAACCGGAGCATCATTGATACCGTCTCCGACAAACGCCAGCGTTTTTCCCTTTGTCTGCTGTTTGAGCAAATACTCGACTTTTTCCACTTTGTCTGCAGGGAGAAGGTTTCCGAACACGTTCGGGATTCCCAGTTTTTCTGCCACCGCTTTTCCGACCTCTTCCTTATCACCGGTCAGCATAACCAGGTTTTTTACCCCCTGTTCTTTCAGACCGATCAGTGCTTTCGTTACATCGGTCCGAACCGTATCCGCAATGACGATTGCTCCTTGATAGATGCCGTTTTCAGCCAGATAAAGTGTTGTTCCAAAGAAGGATGCGACTGCGTCCAAATGGATTGCCTGACGTTCCATCAACTTCTGATTTCCAATATAGATATCATTCCCATCAATCTGTGCATGAATTCCCTGACCGGAAATTTCTTCCACATCACCAATGTTAGCCGAGTCAATAGCTTTTCCGTATGCCTCTTTTATCGACTGTGCAATCGGGTGATTGGAATGAAATTCAGCCATCGCCGCAAGCCTTAAAAGCTCCTGCCTTGATCCGTGAACCGGCACCACCTCCGTCACTTCAAACTGACCGGTTGTAAGCGTGCCAGTCTTATCAAACACCACCGTATCCAGGTCTGCCAGCGCCTCCAGATAGTTGCTTCCCTTCATCAAGATACCATTTCTGGACGCGGCACCCAAACCGCCAAAAAAGCTGAGCGGAACGGAAATCACAAGTGCACATGGACAGGAAACCACCAAAAAGCTGCAGGCACGGTACATCCATGTGGACCATCCGCCAAACAAAAGAGACGGAACTACGGCAAGAACCACAGCCAACAGGACAACAATCGGTGTATAAACCCGTGCAAACCGCGTAATAAACGCCTCCGCTTTTGATTTTCTGGAACTTGCGTTTTCCACCAGCTCCAGGATTTTTGAGACAGTAGAATCATCAAACAACCGGGTCGTCTGAACCTCCAAAACCCCATTTAAATTGATGGAGCCGCTGACGATCGGATCTCCTTCCGTCACATCCACCGGCATGGATTCTCCGGTCAGCGCTTTCGTATCCAAACTGGCATTCCCTTTTATTATCACACCATCCAAAGGCACTCTTTCCCCCGGACGGACAATAATGGTATCACCGATTTCCACCTCATACGGATCAACCGTCTCCTCTATGCCATCCCGCAAAAGATTGGCATATTCCGGATTGATATCCATCAGTTCTTTGATGGATCTTCTGGAACGGTTCACAGCATAATCGCTGAATAATTCTCCTGCCTGATAAAACAGCATTACTGCTACCGCTTCTTCCAGTTCTCCTACCGCAATCGCACCAAATGTCGCGATCGTCATCAGAAAATTTTCATCAAACACCTGACCGTTTTTGATATTTCGGACAGCCTTTAACGGAATATCATAACCGGCTGCCAGATAAGCAAGAAGGAATAGTATCCAGGCAGGCAACTGTCTCCCTTCCACCATAACAGCACCAATAAAACACACCGCGCTGACGCCTAGCCTGACGACCATGATTTTCTGTTTTTTTGTCATCATACACAAGTCTCCTTTGTTGTGATATCTTCTCCGCCCAAGGCAGCCCCGGACGCGCTTTGAAATCTAGCGCAGCACCTTAAAACCGGCTTCCGGCTCCACTTTTGCTGCAATCTTTCTCGCTGCTTCCACCAATTCATCTGCCCTTGCCTCTTCCACTTCCATGATTAAACGTTCCGTCATAAAACTTAAAGAAGCTTCTTTGACACCATCCAACTTCTTCACACCTTCTTCGATTTTAGCAGCACAATTTGCACAGCATAATCCCTGTAATTTAATAATTTTTCTCATGATCCATTCCCCTTCCTGTCTTTTTATGATTCTTCCGTAGTGTTATTCTTTCATCATGGTCATTCTTCAATATGCTCCATTCCCTGTGCCAGGATTGTTTCAATATGAGCATCTGCCAGGCGATAGAACACCGTCTTTCCCTCTCTCCGAAATGCCACTAACCGCATCTGCTTTAACACCCGGAGCTGATGAGAGATCGCTGACTGTCCCATCTGCAACAGGGTCGCAATATCACAGACACACATCTCAGACTGACTAAGCACATACAAAATCTTGATACGAGTCGAATCTCCAAAAACTTTAAAAAACTCTGCCAGATCCAAAAGCTGCTGCTCGTCCGGCATAACCTTCTCAACCCGGTCAATAATCTCATCGTGCACATGCATGAATTCGCAGGAACCGTCTTCAACTTCCTGCTCAATGCGAAGTCTTTCTGCTTCTGTCATGCCACACCTCCGTTTCGTCATATGAATAACTGTTCATATGATTATATTACCATGTATTTATGATATGTCAAGGGGATTTTCACGGTTTTTGAATTTCCATGCCCTCAGCGGCAATCACCAACGTCTTTTGGGTATATCCTATGTTCGGTCAATCATGCGAAGGCGTATAAAAAAAAGCGATGCCTGCGCACCGCTTCTCTTTATTGTCTGATATACACCATTCCGTCCATGATTCGGCGTGCCGTTCTCTGCACTGCCACACTCGGAAGTTCTATCGCATCTCCACATCTCACAATTTCCGGACTCATGGTCATAACACCGCTTGGATGACCGATTCTTACATGCTTTTCCCCCGACTTTACCTCTCCGATAGTTTTGTGGATAATGGAATCTTCTAGAAATGCTGCTACTGCAATCGAGCTTGCAGAAGTCAGCGGACATGCTTTGTGACATTTAAATACAGAAATGACTCTTACACAAATATCCATCGATTCTTTCCGCTGCTGCTCTCCTGCAATATCCACATAATCTTTCGGAACTGTAAAAAATCCAATCTTCGGAACTGCAGGACTATGTTCAGAAGCATCCTGCAAATCTTTCGCAACCCCCATCATGCAGGCAGCTGTCCCGCGTATTTTTTCCAGAAGTTTACAAACGCGTTCGTTTTGATTGATTTCTTCCGGAAGTTCCCTTCCGCTCATTCCAATATCCTCTGCCCGAACCAGCACCATCGGATTAGAAACATCCAAAATACTGGCTTCGATTTTTCCAAAATCCGGGATATCCAGCACATCCATCACCTTTCCGGTCGGAAGCAATCTGCCGGTCTTAGCACCTGCCGGATTCATAAATTTTACGTTCAGTTCCGCCGCTGTACCGTCTACACCGGCGATCGCACAGTCACCTTCCTGCGCAAATGTTTTCGTCTCTGGGTCAATCGGCACAGTCACCTGAATATATTTGTCGGTATTGCGGTTCAGCATACGCACAGTTGTAATCGGTTCTGTAATCTCGACCATTCCTTCCTCCACTGCAAACGGACCGACCGCCGCAGTCATATTGCCGCAATTAGACTTATAATCTACCTGGCTTTTCCCGACGATGACCTGTCCTACCAGATATTCTACATCGACATCCGCTTCTTCACTCTTCCACACAATCACGATCTTATTGTTGGAAGAAACTGTTCCTCCCAGACCGTCAATCTGTTTCGGATCCGGATTTCCCATACACTGCATAAATATAGAATCCCACTCCGCACGGTCTTCTGGAAGATCCTCTTTGTGAAACATGCAGCCCTTGCTGGTACCGCCTCTCATAAATACAGTTTTAAACTTTCTCATACTCTGCCTGCCTTTTTTTCTTCGTCTTAAAATTCCATCCTACTCCGTAAACTCAAATTTTTTAACCTGTCTCACCACATCCATGATCGTACCGTCCCGAGCCTCAATAATTCCGACAACCCGGTCACCGAACGGAACCTTTTCCGGCTCCCCCACGATGGAATACGCGATATCCCTCAGCTCCTCAATAGTCTTAAACGGAAGATCCACGTCTTTCATACAATCAATCAGATCCTGTCTTCTCGGATTGATAGCGATGCCATAATCGGTAATGACCACATCAATGCTCTCTCCCGGGGTCGTCACCGTCGTTACTTCACTGCAGATTGCAGGAATCCTGCCCTGCAGAAGCGGTGCAATGACGATGGTACATTTCGCTCCTGCTGCCGTATCCGGATGACCGCCCTGTGCTCCGGTGATCACGCCGTCTGAGCCAACCACAACGTTGCAGTTAAAATGTACATCGACCTCCAGTGCTGCCAAAATTACAAAATCTAATTTATTGACCACCGCTCCTTTATTGAACGGATCCGCATACTCACCCGCGGAAATGCGGAAATGCTTCAGATTCTTTACCGACTCAACTGCATTCAAATCAAAATCCTGGGTATCCAAAAGGCAATCTACCTGACCATTGATCAGCAAATCACACATCGGTTTTGTCAGTCCTCCCACTCCAAAACGCATATGCACATTTCGCTCTTTCATAATTTTGGCCAGGGAAATGGTTGATGCGATAGATGCACCGCCTACACCGGTCTGATAAGAAAAACCATCTTTAAAATATGGAGTATTGATTACAAACTGCGTGCAATAATCTGCCATCATCAGCTTTCTCATATCAGTAGTAGGTTTTGCCGCACCAGTCGCAATTTTTTTGGGATCACCGATTTCATCTACTACAACCACATAATCCACCTTCGTCATGGAAATATGGGCAGGAAAATTCGGAAACGGAACCAAACAGTCGGTAATTGCAACGACTTTATCCGCATAGTCACCGTCTACCATCGCATAGGAAAGAACACCACAATCGCTCTTTCCTCCAATACCACGACAGTTTCCATAATCATCACAGGTCGGGGTTCCGATAAACGCAATATCCACACGCGTCTCTCCACTTTCAATCGCACGCACACGACCACCATGAGAACGCATGATTGCAAGGCCTTTCAGTTTGCCGTTGGAAATTGCCTCACCGATTTTTCCTCGCACTCCCGATGACTGAATGTTGGTAATCGTTCCGTCTTCAATATAAGGAACGATCGGATCATGTGCCTTGCCAAGAGAACTGGCACAGATTGTTATGTCCTTAATGCCCATGTCATGAACTTCCTTCATGACCATATTTACGATGTAATCACCTTCACGAAAATGATGATGAAATCCCAGTGTCATGCCATCTTTGATTCCACATTTCACCAGTGCTTCATGAATATTTTCCACCAGCTTGCTGACGTTATTGTTGATGACGCACCGTGTATGAGGACCATCTTTTTTGTATACATAACCATCACGATAATCGTTTCCTTGAAAAACTTCTTTTCCGGTCAGTTTCAGGATTTCTTCCGGAATATCTCTTCCAACTGCATTTATCATCTTACAAATCCCCCTTATAAACTCCGGATGCTTTCGCCAGATCAATGGTTCTCTTTGCACCGTCATAGAACGCAATATCGATCATCTTACCATCTACAGTAAATACGCCGACACCAAGTTTCTTTTTTTCATCAATCTCTCTTACTACTTTTTCAGCAAAAATAATATCTTTCTGGGACGGAGTAAAAATTTCATGTACAATGCGAATCTGCCGCGGGTTAATAATGGATTTTCCATCAAATCCCATCAGATGAATCGTTTCCACATCTTTGCGGAATCCGTCCATATCATCCAGATTCGTGTAAACCGTATCGAAACACTGAACCCCTGCCGCACGAGCCGCAATGATCATATTCTGTCTTGCGCCCATCAGCTCCAGACCGGTTCCGGTGATATGCGTCTGCAAATCCTTTGTATAGTCACCTCCAGAAAGTGCAATACCAAACAAACGCTCGGAAGATTCACAGATATCCAGAGAACGCATGACTCCACGCGCCGACTCAATGGCAGCAATAATAAGTGTGTGTCCCTGCGGAATGTCAAATTCCCTCTCTGCTTTTTCGATCTCTGCTTCTACCTGTTTGACATCCTCGGCCCTTTCGGTCTTGGGAATACGAATGGAATCGCATCCTCCCGCTACTGCACATCGAATATCTTCTTTCCAGTACGGAGAATCCAGACCATTGATGCGAACTACGCGCTCACATCCATGATAATCGATTTCTTTCAGTGCATGATACAACGAAAATCGGGCCGTATCCTTCTGGTTTTCTGCCACCGCATCTTCCAAATCCAGCATAATGGAATCCGGTTTGTAAATGTAAGGGTCTTTGATCAAGCTTGGTTTCTGTGCATTTAAAAACATCATAGTTCTTCTTAAACGCTTTTTATTCGGATTCATCATCGAATCGCACCTCCCCATGGTAAATCGTCAATCTGGCAGGCGGAGCGGAATACCGCTCCTTCTACCCTCGCCTTGATGGTACAATCCAGGGCGCCTTTATCCACCATCGTCAGCTTTACATTATCAACCTCCAGATTTTTCAGAGTTTCCATGACAACTTTTTTAATCTGGTTACCGTACTGGTTAATCACGGCACTCTTCAGTTCAAAATCAATTCCGCCTTTTCCCGGCTCAACCGTTACCTGACAGTCACTGGATTCCAGAGTGCCTGCTATTGCTGGTCTTGTAATCTCCATACCTATCCTCCTGCTCATTCTTACCTTTCACGCTGCCATCATTCCATGTTCTTACGATTGCGGTTGTAGTTAATCAAACATCCTGCTTTAACGATTTCCCTTTCATCCGCAGTCATATCCGATACATATAATTTCAGTTTGTTTGCCTCTCCGTTTTTAATCACATAGGCAGTGATGTCACTTAAATCTCCGTCTAATGCCTTACGAATAGCCGGAACATAAATATAATCATTCACTTCAAAATTCAATTCATCCTTTGTCTGGAACGGAATCATACCCCAGTTCATCACGTTGGAACGATAACGCTTAGTCGCATATTCTCTAGTGATATTTGCCAGACCTCCGATGACTCTCTGGCAGCTTGCTGCCTGCTCACGCGCAGAACCGTCCCCCGGCTTGTTCGCATACACCATGCTTCCGATTTCTGTCTCAGAGATTTCCACATGCTCCTGACCCGGAATGGCGCGGATTGTATCCAATACCGCTTTCAGTTCCGGCTCCAACGTCAGAACATCCTGACCACTTATGCGAGCTCTTTCCAGCCGGTCAACCGATTTGCTTCTTTCTACATACCCCGGATCTCTTCTGGATAAGGTAAATTCAGCCAGTCCCAGAGGATTCGAACGATAGGACGATGTTTCACCAGATGGAATCAGTTCATCGGTTGTAGTCACTTCATCCAGGATCTTGGAAGAAACTTTCAGAAGAATATTGTCTGTCAGCGGACTCATCTTTGGCCAGTCCTTGATATTCGGACCATAAACCAGTTCTTTTTCCGGCTTTGCATCCGTATATCCCTGATATACACGAGCATCGTAAACGGTTTTGTCAAAATGGTACTCCGGAATATTCTCCCAGCAGTCAAAATCTGTTGCCGGAGTCAGGATACCGCCATTTGCCGCGGTCGCTGCGATAGAGCGAGCATCCATAAGTGCTACCGCAGACATCTGACCATTACCAGGCTTAGATCCCTCACGGTTCGGGAAGTTTCTGGTCGTGTGGCGGATGCTCAGACCATTGTGACAAGGCGTATCTCCTGCACCAAAGCACGGTCCGCAGAATGCAGTACGGATGATAGCTCCGGATTCCATCAAATCTGCAACTAAACCTTTGCGCACCAAATCGATAAATACAGGCTGAGAAGACGGATACACCGCCAGGGAGAACTCACCTGCACCACAGGTCTTTCCTTTCAGCATATGGGCTGCTTCCACCACATTGGTGTAGTTTCCGCCTGCACATCCGGCGATAATACCCTGTTGTACCTGCAGCTTGCCGTCCACGATCTTATCCATCAGGCTGAAATCTGCTCTTCCTCCGCTGATTTTCTGTGCTTCCACCTCCACGCTTCTCAAAATATCTTCCAGATTATCATTCAGTTTCTCAATTTCATAAACATTACTCGGATGGAACGGTAATGCAATCATCGGCTTTACAGTTGAAAGGTCTACATATACACAGCCGTCATAATAAGCTACATCCTCAGGATTCAGCTCTTTGTATGCGTCAGCTCTGCCATGTTCAGTCAGAAATGCTTTCGTATCCTCATCGGTTCTCCAGATAGAAGACAGACAGGTTGTCTCAGTCGTCATAACATCAATGCCATTTCTGTAATCCGTGGTCATATTTGTAATACCGGGTCCCACAAACTCCATTACTTTATTCTTTACATATCCTTTTTTAAATACCGCTCCGATGATTGCCAGCGCGATATCCTGCGGACCAACACCCGGTCTTGGTTTTCCGGTCAGATAAATTGCCACAACCCCCGGATAAGCCACATCATAAGTATCACACAGCAACTGTTTTACCAACTCACCGCCGCCTTCGCCGATTGCCATTGTTCCCAACGCACCGTAACGAGTATGAGAATCCGAACCGAGAATCATTTTTCCGCAGCCTGCCATCATTTCCCTCATATACTGATGAATCACTGCGATATGCGGCGGAACATAAATACCGCCATATTTTTTTGCTGCTGAAAGTCCGAACATATGATCATCTTCATTGATGGTTCCTCCAACTGCACACAGGGAGTTGTGACAGTTGGTCAACACATACGGAACCGGAAATTTTTCCATACCAGACGCTTTTGCAGTCTGAACGATACCAACAAAGGTGATATCGTGGGATGTCATGGCATCAAATTTCAATTTCAGATGTTCCATATCTTCAGAAGTATTATGTTCTTTCAAGATATGATAAGCCATTGTTCCCTTCTTCGCAGCTTCTTTTGTCACTGTTCTTCCGACTATTGCCTCTGCTCTTGCACACTCTGTCTCCGAAATCACTTCATTTCCGTTTACCAGATAAACACCGCCATCATAAATTTTTACCATGTTCTCTTCCTCCTATTTTAATCGTTCAATCGTCTCAATCACATAATCCGTAAATTCTTTTGCACTTGCATCTTCTGTAAATGTAGTCAAAATCACCTTTCGTTCTGTCACAGTACAAATATCCATTGCCTGTTCCAGCATCTCTTTCTCTTTCACGAAACCGATATGCCCCAGCAGCATACCTGCCGCACGGATCAGGGAGCTTGGGTCTGCATATGCTCCCCTTCCGTGACTGATTAAATACGGAGCTGTTCCATGGATTGCTTCAAACATGGCATATTGATTACCGATATTGGAAGACGATGCCGTTCCCAAACCGCCTTGATGCTCTGCCGCAACATCTGTAACGATATCTCCGTACAGATTTGGAAGTACAACGACCTCGATTCCCTGGTTAAATTCCGGGTCCAGCATTTTCGCACACATAGCATCTACCAGACGTTCCTGAATCTCGATCTCTGGATATTCTTTTCCAACTTCTCTTACACCCTTGATGAAATTTCCATCTGCCAGCTTTACGATATTTGCCTTGGTCACAATGGTCACATTTTTCTTGCCGTTCTTTCTGGCAAATTCAAATGCAGCCCTTGCAATGCGCTCCGTTCCCTGTCTGGTCTGTACCTTGAAATCCACTGCCAGGTCTTCATTGATCTGAATCCCTTTATTTCCCCAGATGTACTCACCTTCAATGTTTTCCCGAAAAAAAGTCCAGTCAATTCCTTTATCCGGAATCCGGATTGGACGGACTGCAGCAAACAGTTCCAGTCCACGTCTGAGCAGGCTGTTTGCCGAAACCAGATTCGGCCAGGGGTCACCGGCTCTTGGCGTCACCATCGGTCCTTTTAACAAAACATCACATTTTTTGATTTTTTCAAACACTTCATCCGGCAGGCTCTGCATTTTCTCTGCCCGGTTTTCAATCGTCATACCCTCAATTTCACGAATCTCCACTTTTCCAGAAGCAATCGCTTCCGGAATTAAAGTTTGAATCACACGAACTGCCTGCTCCATAATGAGCGGTCCTATGCCGTCTCCCGGCAAAATGCCAATCACGATCTTATCCAATTTAGAAAATTCTTTGACTTCCTTATCCTGCTTCATTTGATCGATTCGCTTCAGTTCGGATTGAATCAAGTCTCTAAACTTTTCCTGTGCCTGCATCACTGTATCCATCTGTCACACCTCTTGAAAATTATTCTTTTTTGCTGTTGTATACCTGTATCTTCCGTTATACATCTGCCCTTACAAAAAGAAAGAAAAGATAAAGGAAGCGATAATCAAAACGAGACCGCCGCCGACACGGCTGGACAACTGAGCATAACTGATCAGTTCCAGTCGGTTTGCTGCACCGAGTACGGCAATGTCACCGGCTCCGCCGCGGTTTGCCATACACAGTCCTGCTGTCACCGCTGCATCAATCGGATAGAAACCTACCAATTTACCAATCAGTCCGCTTCCCAACACAGCACCGAATACAATCAGCATAGCCAGAATAATGTTTGCCGGGCTCATCGCTGCAACCAGTTCTGCCAGATCGAAATCCAAGCCCAAACCAACCATAGTGAGCATGGCAACTACTTTT
>JBJEIZ010000005.1:0-6386 GCA_051877535.1 Brotaphodocola sp. | reverse complement strand
TTCCGATTGCCGCCAGAATCGTTACAAAAATAATGGTGTAGGCGAATGAGTGAATGGCAGCGCCGAATACAGTCGGGAGCAGGATTTTACTGAACAAACGTCCTACTGCATACGCAGTTCCCATCAGCAGCAGTGCACCTTTATAGTCCTCCAGTGTTACTTCAATCTTCACATCTTCTTTAATTAAATTTGCGTCCACCGGCATAATATTGGTTCCGTCACCAGTCAGGCTCGGTTTCTTTTTGCCCAGTCGGTTCAGCAGTGCGCCTGCCAGAATACAGAACAAGTTCGCAATTGTGAGAATGATGATGGCAAAAGAATAATAATTCGCCGCCGGTTCTCCACTGATCTGTTCATAAATCTGGGACAGAGGAACCGCTCCTGCACCGTTTCCACCTCCCATGATCGGAAGTACATATTTAATCATCATATCAACCGGATTGACACCAAACAACATGCCTCCCGCGATTCCAAATAGGGCAGCACCTGCAAGACCTCCCAGAATTGCCGGAATATACCCTGCGAAACTTCTTAAAAGTACATTACGATCCAGAGAGAGAATCGAGCCAAGAATCAACGCAACAATGAATACGGTCAGAATATTGACATCTCCATTCACCATCGTATCAATCAGTTCCACATATTCCTCCGGAATCAGGGCAAATTGCTTTAACAGTGCACATCCGAAGAAGATCATCAGCAGCCCGCCACCAATATATGTATTCCAGACTGGAAGCACCTGTCCAAACTTACCAAGGAAAATCGCCAGTGCCATACAAATTGCAATAAATGCCATCATATCGTTTCCTAATACGCCTGCATATGTAACCGCAAGGACAACGGCTGCACAAATCAAATATAACCACCACGGCATACCGCCCAATACCTTTAAAGAATCAAGAAACCCTGCTTTTTTATTATTCATTTTTCGTACCTTCCCCTTTTACGATCTTGCGTCTTTTTCTGCGAGCTGATTTTTCAAATACCGAAGCTGACCTCCGCTCAACACTACCTGAATTTCCGCGTCTGTCAAATCTAACTTTGTATAAAACTCCCTGTTTTTCGTCTTATCCAATACCTTGATCCGCTTCATCGGAATTTGATCCAACAGATGTTCCATCTCTAATTGATCCATCTGGTCGATCCATGCATAGTCATCCGGATTTTCAAATAACATCGGAATAATCCCATGATTAACCAGATTACCTTTGTGGATTCTGGCGATGCTCTTCGCAATCACGCATTTCACGCCCAGATACATCGGATTGATTGCCGCATGTTCTCTGGAAGATCCCTGTCCATAGTTTTCTCCGGCAATGATCATGCTGCTGCCCAGCTCTTTTGCACGCTTCGCAAATTCCGGGTCATACCGATGATAACAATATTGAGACATCAACGGAATATTAGAACGCATACTGGAAAACTCCGCACTCGCCGGTGTAATATCATCCGTAGAAATATTATCGCCGCCTTTCAGACTGACCGGAGCAGATAAATACTGCTTCGGTTCTTCCGGAACTGGAAGGAACTTGATATTCGGGCCGCGCACGATTTCCACTTTCTTCGCTTCTTCCTCCGATAACGGCGGAATGATCATGGAATCATCTACGAGATAGGATTCCGGCTCTCTTACTTCTTCCAGTTTTTCCACATCAGCGCCCATAACCTCTTTTGCCGTTGCAAAAGTTCCCACGATTGCGGTTGCTGCTGCACTTTCTGGGCTCACCAAATAAATCTTCGCTGTCGGGTTGCCCGCTCTTCCTTTAAAATTCCGGTTGGACGTCCTCACTGCCACGCCTTCCGTCGCCGGTGTCTGACCGATTGCACAGCACGGACCGCAGGCAATCTCCAGCATACGTACTCCTGCTTCCAGAAGCATATCAATATAACCGTCCCGCAAGAGTTCACGGTACGCCTGTTTCGATGCCACCGCACAGGTACAACTCACATCCTCATGCACATGATGCCCCTGAAATACCAGTGCCGCCTTTGCAATATCTGCATAACTTGCATTGGTACAGCTTCCGATAAAGACTTGCTGCACCTTTTTCTTCTCCGCACATTTTAGCGGAATCACATTGTCTGGCTGGTGCGGGCAGGAAATCAGTGGTTCTATTTCGCTCAGGTTGATTTCAATTTGTCCGTCATACTCTGCATCTTCATCCGGAAGCAGCTCTACATACTCGCTTCCCCTTCCCTGTGCAGTCATGAATTTTTTTACCTGTTCATCAGCGGGGAAGATGGATGTGGTCGCACCCATCTCCGCTCCCATGTTCGCAATTGTTGCTCTCTGCGGAACTTCCAGCGTTGCCACGCCCGGTCCTACATATTCATATACATTTCCTAGACCGCCCTTGATACTGACTCTGCGAAGCATTTCCAGAATGACTTCCTTCGCATTGCATCCCGGCTTTAACTGCCCGGTCAGGTTTACCTTGATTACCCTTGGCATTTTCAAACGCATCGGCACACCAGTCATCGCCGTTGCCACATCCATGCCACCCACACCGATGCACAACATTCCGATGGCGCCGCCATGAGGCGTATGGCTGTCTCCGCCCATACTTACCTTTCCCGGTACACCAAAACGAGAGAGTTGTACCGTATGGCAAATGCCGTTGCCCGGTCTGGATACATGTACTCCAAATTTTTTTGCTGCTGACTGCAGATAAATGTGATCATCCGGCGTCATATTATTGACATAAAGCAGATTGTGATCCAGATAACTTACACTGCATTCTGTGCGGATTCTATCCAAGCCGACTGCTTCAAATGCCAGATACGTCATAACTGCATTAATATCATGCGTCAGCGTCTGGTCAACCCGAATAAAAACTTCCTCTCCCGGCACCATACTGCCAGCTACGAAATGCGACTCCATTATTTTTCTTGTCAGTGATTTTCCCACGATTCTATCCTCCAAATCCCGAAGGTTACTCCTGTTTTCTGTGACCATGTTTCTGTTCTGCAGCACAGCAACATTTGAGATTTTATGTGAAAAGGATACGAAAAAGGCGTCCCCTTATCATTGCCTTTCCTTTAAGACAATTATAAGGGAACGCCCTACCATAAGTAAAATTGTTAATTATGAATGGGGTTCATAACCTTTTAGAAATACCTGCACTCAAAATCGGTTTCTTCGGCTGTTCAATGCTTCTTTGGCTATATCAAGAAATGCCCATTCTACTTCTCCGATATAAGCATCTTTTCGGTAAAATGCATAAACACCCCAGGTAACCGGTATCTCCGACAGATGGCATACCTCCGCCTCCAGCCGATCGCCCAGAATATCCAGTGTGATTTCCGGAATGATGGCAACGCCAAGCCCCTGAGATGCCAGACGGTATGACAGCATGTTACTGTGGCTTTCCAAAAGAATGTTTGGTTTCAGCCCCGCATTTTTATAAAGCACATCGACACTACCACGCAAAGCATGCCCTTTTTTCAGAGTCAAAAGTGGCAGTTTTGCCGCTTTCTTCCAGTCGATAATCTTCTTTTCTCTGTCCAGAAAATACTCATCACTCAGATACCCTTTTTTCGCAACCAGAACCAGTTCCTCCTCTGATACCTGTTCCTGCGTGATATCTTTATAAGAATGCCAAGTCGGAAGAAACAAAAAATCCACTTCGCCTCTTCTGAGATTTTCTACCAAACTGTTTCCCGGACCTGTCACCACTTCCACATCAATGCCCGGATACCTATCCTTAAATGGTTTCAACATCAGCGGAAACATATAAATAATCCGTTCACTGGGAAATCCCAACTTCAGCTTACCGGTCAGATGATGCGTAATGTCCCGCATTTCGCGATTCATATTTTCAATCTGGTCGATAATAATGCGGGCGCGATTCAAATACTGTTCTCCGGCGTAGGTCAATGTCAACGGTGTCGCAGAACGGTCAAACAATTTAACACCCAGTTCTTCTTCTACCTTACTGATATAATTGCTAAGTGCCGGTTGTGTGATAAAGAGCTTTGCCGCTGCTTTCGTGAAATTCCCACAGTCCGCGACCATTTTCACATAAGTAAACTGCCTGATCTCCATGCAAAGTTCCTATCCTTCCATCATCCGATATCCGACCCCGATTTCCGTATAAATATAATGCGGCTCTGCCGGATTATGTTCAAGCTTACGTCGGATATTTGCCATATTGACACGCAGAATCTGATTATCCGTATCCGCATACGGTCCCCAGATCTCCTTCAAAATAAAATCATAGGTCAGAACTTTCCCTGCATTCTTCGCCAGCAGAGACACCAGTTTATACTCGATCTGAGTCAAATGAATATCTTCTCCGTCCAGAGTTACCAGTCTTTTGTCGAAATCAATCATCAGACCATCACAGCGATAAATCTGTGCCTGCTGCTGTGAACTGCCGGCCTGACTGCTGTGCCGCATGGCAGTGCGGATACGCGCCAGCAATTCTCCGGAACCAAACGGTTTTGTAATATAATCATCTGCCCCTGCATCCAGAGCTTCAATTTTCTCACGTTCCTGAATGCGGGCGGAAATCACAATGATCGGAATGTTGGAAAAATCGCGAATCCGTTTCAATACCTCCATTCCGTCAATATCCGGCAGTCCCAGATCCAGAAGGATCAAATCCGGATGGTGAGATGTGCACATGGACAAACCAGTCATTCCATTCAATGCCTTCAGTGCTTTATAACCGTTCGAAATCAAAATCGTCTCAATATAGTTACTGATATTTTTCTCGTCTTCAATGATCAGCATCGTTTCTCTTGCTGGCATAAGTATCTTCCTCTCTAGTCTTTCGTATCCTGATTTTCCGATGTCTTTAGCGGCAGCGTAAATACAAATTCTGCGCCCTTGTCTCGATTTCTTGCCCATATCTCTCCGTTATGGGCGAGAATGATCGTTTTACATATCGTCAATCCAATTCCCATCCCTTTATGTGAATCTCCACTTTTATTTCCTTCTATACCACTTCCATCAAAAATGATATCCAGCCGTTCCTGGGCAATTCCAACACCATAATCTCTGATATGAAATTCTACGCAGTTGGTTTTCTTTTCTACAAACAAATCCATCGGTTCTTCACTCTTAGAATGATAACAGGCATTCTCCATCAGGTTAATCAATACCTGACTGATCAGAACCGGGTCCATAGGCACCATCAAAACCTCATCCGGAACCTTCACATGAACCTGAAGCTGCGGAAGCCGTTTTTTCAGACGCTGCACCGCTCCTGCAACCACTTCTTCCAACAGCTCCGGACTGGTATTCACTTTTGCATCCTCCACACGGATTCTCGTTACCGACAACAGATTTTCCACCATGTTCAGAAGCCATTCGGCATCTTCCCGAATTCCCCTTACCATTTCCTGCTTTTCTTTTTCTGACAGAAACGCTGCATTCTCATCATAAGCCTGTGCCATGCCAATAATGCTGGTCAACGGTGTGCGCAGATCATGCGACACGGCACGAAGAAGATTCGCACGCATCGTCTCCTTCTCAGCTTCCATGATGAGCATTTCGCTTTGACGCAGAACCTCATTTTGCCGTTTTGTCTTTGTTGTCATCGCACTGGTAACCGTAGAAACAACCATCATGCCAAGAAAGGTTACCGGATATCCATCTAATGTAAAATTCAGATTCATATACGGATAGGTAAACACATAGTTTACACAAACAACACCAAACAACGATGCAATAATGCCCGGAACATAACCGGTTGTGTATTTGGCAACCAGCATCACAGTCAACACATATATGATAGCTACACTGGTGGAGTTCTCACTGTATCGGAAAAATAATTCCGCGGAAATGGTTGCTATCGTCATCAAAACGACCGTAACCAGACTATTTTTCACCAACACTTCTATACTTTTTTTCTCTTTTTTTCTATCCAAATCTTGATCTGATTTCCTGGCTGGCATGTCGTATACCCCTGAACTATCTGCAGTATTTTTCCCGTCTTTACGCTAACGACCCATTCTATCTTACATCACCATTAGTATAAACGATAAAACAGGGATATGCAAGTGACAGTTGAGGGGACCGGAATTGGATGGATTTCTGCTCCTGATCACTCATTTTTGTCTGGTATCTCCCGCTTCCGTCGTGCTGCTACCACAAATCGTCCATTTTCTGTATGGTAACTGCAGGTCGAAAGCATTAAAATCTGATCTCCATGTTTCGGAACAATTCCGGTATCGTAATGCGAAGCCGCGCAGGACTGGCGCACTAACAGATCAAACTGTTCCTCCTTCAAATTTCCGATATATTCGTAATAGCGAAATCCATCTGCCAAGCTGTTAAACTGAGTCAAATACACATTATACTCAGACGCTGTCGAATTTTTCAAATTTTTTTCAAAATAGTGGAGCAGGCGAACATATTTAAGGGAGAATCGATTTCAATG
>JBJEIZ010000004.1:3498-4886 GCA_051877535.1 Brotaphodocola sp. | reverse complement strand
AATCATTCCGATCAGATATCCAAGTATAAACCCTAGCAGCGTACCGCTCACAGCAATATACAAGGTCAGCCAGGTTCCTTCCAAAAACATATCTGCATATTTCTTTGCCAGAAATACCATCCACTCAAGGGAATTTTCCGGATTATTAATTGCATATAAAATTGCTTCCATAGGTCTACCTCTCAGCTTAGTTTGCTGCCGGCTGCTGCGAAATCGCTCTGCTCATAAGTTCATCCATTTTGGCCTTATCATTCCAGCCGACTGCTTTCATGGCCTCCTGAATTCTGTCACGGAAGGCAGTATCGTCTTTTCTTGTGGCAATACATACATTGACCATTTCCGAATCACCGGTAAAAGTATCGTCAGAATCCAGAACAATAATTGCAAGGTCACTGTTTGTCAAAAGGGCTGACTGTGCAGTCGGAAAATCTACGATACATACATCTGCTGAGCCGTTGGAAATTGCCATAAAACATTCAGAAGTCGTTTCATAATTGGCACCGGTCTCTGCTCCCTTGATCTGATCCAGCAGCGGAATCCATCCGGTACCAAGCTGCGTCGTCACCTTGCATCCCGTATCAAACAGCTCTGACAGCTTCTTCACTCCGGCATACGGTCCGTCCTTTTTCACAACAATACAGTTGTCTCTGTAATAGTACGGATCCGTAAAGGCATAAGCCATTTCACGTTCTGCTGTCCGTCCCATACCGGCAATGATACAGTCATAATCTCCCGCATCCATGGAAATACCAATGGATGACCACTCAACCTTATGTACCTCAAGATCCATACCCATCTGCTCTGCTAGCATCTGTGCAACTGCAACATCGTATCCGTAAGCATAATATTTGCTTTCGTAAATCGGAGCTGCTTTGCTTCCATCCGGAGTTGTCGGAGAATCCTGCGTCCAGTTAAACGGTGCGTAAGCACATTCCATACCGACCCGCAGCACCTTCTTATCCGCTTCCTGTGTACTGCTCTTTGATGACCCGCAGCCAACAAGGGATACAGCTGTCATCACTCCTGTCAGGATCATTGCCATCATTCTTGTCTTTTTCATAATTGTCCTCCTTTCTGCCGGCCTGCATATGCCGACAGCCCGCTTCAGAATTTTGAATTAAACGGTGCCTATCAACGTAAAAGGCGCCGGAGGAAACATACCGTTTCTCCAACGCCTTTGCTGATAGTCAGTATTCTATACTGTCTGTCCTGTTTTTTCAATGTTCATAATGCACAGTAAGACTTGTCGTTTTGCACAGTCTCCCTACAAAAACATCAGCCGTTTGACCAGAATGCAGTTGATCAGATCCAGATATTCCACATAATCAATCGTATCCATCCCCAGCAGCTCCTGGATTTTATTCAGTCGATACTGCAGAGAATTTCGG
>JBJEIZ010000004.1:0-3398 GCA_051877535.1 Brotaphodocola sp. | reverse complement strand
CTGTCCGGAGATCTTCTCCACATATTTTTCATTGATATCATATCCAAACAGCAGATTATACAGGTAATCCCCTGTCCGTTTATTCTGAACACTGGTTTCCAGAATCAGAGTTCCTACACACTGACTGATATCCACAAAGGATGCACCTTCCCAACGAACAAAAAACAGGGGCAGGCACAGCTTATTCGCCTGATCCATAAGGGACTGCGGTACAGGTTCACGATCCTCAACCACGGAAATCCCCAGTCCGGAAATCCCCAGCCGATACAATTCTTCCATCGTCTCTGCCGCTTTCTTAAAATTAAATCGGAATCAGCTCCACTCCATCCATTTTCAGGTTCAATACATCTCTGCAAGTAACCATGTTTTCTCTCCTTCCTCCTACATTCCTATCCCGGATGGTAGAAAAACAACGCAGTTCACCATAAAGCATCTAACTGTTACCCAATCAACACCTTTTTTCCCTGAAATGCGAATCCATAGTTTCGAATCCGTTCTTTTGGGATTCCTCTTTCAATCAAAGACGCGGCATACTGTCGTTTTTCAATCTGCTCCAGAGCAGCAGATACGGTATCTTTCAACGTTTCTTCATCCTCCTCGTCATGAACCTTAAATTCCAGAAGGATCGCATCATCCTTTTCGGGGTTCTTCGGTTCCAACATAACATCATATCTGCCAAAACCACTCTCGCGATTAGAAGTGATTACATAGCGGTTCTGTAATTCAACCATAAGTCCAAGTACAAAGCCGTGATAAAAACGCTCCGGTTCTTCGCCGGATGGTTTGTTCCCCGTATCAAAATAACTGAACGTCGTGAGTGCCACGCGATTCATATAGACATTCATCGCTTTCTTGTCTCCAAGAAGCAAAGCCTTGATGAAATCATTGTAGTCTGCTTCTGCCTCCTGGAACCATCCCTGAATCATGATTTCAAACATCAGCCGCACTTCCAGATTGGTGAGAGCAAGATCATATTTAGGTCTGCTTCCTTCCGGAATATTTCCATATGTTTCAAAAGCAAGCACTTTCAGATAGCCACTTGACAACAGAAAACTCCAGATTGCTTTCTCACTTCCATTTAACTGGTTGTACACAATCTGTTCATCAATCTCGGACCGGATCACTCCGCCGCCGAGCAGTAATTCAAACTTTTCCTTCAGATTGCGGTTTCCTTCGCGGATAAGCTTCCCAACAAGACTGTTGGAACTGGTATTGGCCCAATAAGTAGACAACTTCCGTGTATCAAGAAAGTTCAAAATAGACCACGGATTGTAAATGTCCTTATGAGAACCAAAAATAAATCCATCATACCATTTTTTGATCTGTTCTTTTTCCTGTGCATATCCACACAGCTCCAGCGCATCAAAAACCTCTGTTTCTGTAAAACCAAAAGCTGTCGCATATTCATCTGCTGTTGTTGTTACAACTTTCAGATTGTTTAAATCTGAAAAAATAGATTCTCTGCTGACCCTTGTAATTCCAGTCATCATGCCCCGTTCCAGCCACGGATTTGTTTTAAATGTGGAATTAAACAGGCTTCTGGTAAAACCGACGAGTTCTTCCCAGTAACCGTCTACATAAGCTTCTTGCATCGGTGTGTCATATTCGTCTAACAGAATAATGACTTTTTTTCCATAATAACGATATAGAAAATCAGAAAGCTGATATAACGCAAGAGTTGCATCGGTTTCCCGCACATCTAGAGCCAACATCCGTTCATAATACATTCTATCGGTATCAGTAAGTACAGAACTCTCTTTTAAAAATGAATATTTCACGTAAAGGTTCGTTAATAGCTGACAAATCCTGTTTCTGGTATTATCATAATTTTTTTCTTTTACATTCGCAAAAGAAAGACTGATGACCGGATAAGTTCCCTGAATTTGTCTGTATTCTTCCTGTTTCCAGATATCAAGTCCCTCAAACAGATCTCCACGATTCGCATATTCAACCGAGAAAAAATGCTCCAGCATGCTCATATTCAACGTCTTACCGAACCGACGAGGACGCGTAATCAACGTTACACTGTCGCCGCTGTCCCACCATTCTTTGATAAATGCAGTTTTATCAACATAGAAATACTTCTTTTGTATCAGATCACCGAAATTCTGGATTCCGATTGCCACATTTCTCACCATAAGCACCTCCAAATGAAAGGTTCATATTCTGTGGTTTTAGTATAACGGATTTGGGCGGTAATTGCAACGAACCACTCGGAAAGATGCGAGGGCTGTCTTAATTTTTTATAATGTCTATTTCATGCTCATGCCGACTTTGATCATGCGGAACAGACGATCCGCTGCGTTTGCATACAATTCTTCTGCACGATCCAGAGCTTCCGTAATATCCATTGCTCCATTGATCGTCGGAATAATGCTTTCCACACCAAACTCATAAATCTTCTCAGCGCCATTTCCCATGCCGCCGACAATCGCCACAGCCGGAACTCCCTTTGCTTTACAGCGCATGCCAATTCCGCTCGGCACCTTACCAAACGCAGACTGCCAGTCAATCCGTCCTTCACCAGTAATCACCAGATCCGTTCCATCCAGCAAATGATTAAAGTCAATCAGATCCAGAACCGTCTCGATACCAGATTTCAGTTCTGCATGCAGAAATACGCACAATGCTGCACCCAGACCGCCAGCTGCACCGGCACCCGCAATCTTATCGACATCCATTCCAAACTTCTTTTCAATTACAGATGCATACTGCTTCATACCAGTTTCCAACTCATCCAGAATCTCCGGTGTACCGCCTTTCTGTTTACCAAACGTATAAGTTGCACCATCCGGTCCGGTCAGAGGATTGTTCACATCACACATAACGGTAATCTCAGCCTCTTCAACAGCCGGATGCAGACCACTGATATCAATATCCGCTACTCGCGCCAGATCTGCTCCAAAACCTTCCAATTCATTTCCTTCTGCATCCAGGAAACGAACTCCAAGTGCATGCATAGCACCCATACCGCCATCGTTGGTTGCACTTCCTCCAATCGCGATTGAAAGCTTGCGGTAACCTGCATCCAGAGCATCTTTAATCAATTCACCGGTTCCATAGGTCGTTGTATACAGTGGATTTCGTTTTTCAGCAGGAACCATCGGAAGTCCGGAAGCAGCCGCCATCTCAATAATTGCTGAATCCTCGTGGAAAACACCATAGATTGCTGTTGTTTTCTCCATCAGCGGTCCATGAACCGGGACTTTACGCATCTCACCTTTTGTCACGGCAATCACCGCATCCACTGTACCTTCGCCGCCATCTGCAATCGGCACACCCATCGTCTCACAGCCTGGGAAAATCTGATTTGCTGAATCAGACAGAAGACGAATAATCTGTTCAGATGACAAGGTTCCTTTAAATGAATCTGAAGCAAATAAAAATCTCATAAAACC
>JBJEIZ010000003.1:0-4904 GCA_051877535.1 Brotaphodocola sp. | reverse complement strand
GGTTTTTTGTTGTATAGGAAATGGTGTTCCCTATACAACAAAAATGCTTTGTATTTACAGTAGAAGAAGGTTGTAATAAAGAATGATGCAAATAAAGAATGTCACAATAACCGGAAGTGTTCTTCGGATCAAATCTCCCAGTGTGGTATGAAAATATTCGGTTGCCAATGTCAGGCAGATATGGGTGGGAGATACCTGCATGGCACAGTAGGAAGAAGAAATCAATAGTGCCAGAAGGGAAACGCCGCCGTTCGGAATGGCGGATATTGCCATGGGAAGGCACATAACGATGATGGCTGTGGAGCCGCTGGCAATGGAACCAAAAAAGAAAATAAGAGCAAATGCCAGATAAGTAGGAATCGGCAGAGATGCAAACAAATCAGGAATCTGCGTCATAACTCCAGTAGAATCCAGGACACCGTTAAAGATCATAATCAGGATGGTGTTGATCACAACTTTGGTTTCAAATGCACTAATGAAAAATGGTTTCAGTTCACTCCAGTGAAAACGGTAGACGAACACAGCAATCAGGATCACTGCTGGCATTACATAATATACTGGAGCATTGCATGCGATGACGATCAAAATGCAAAGCAGAATGGTCCAGAGACTCCAGAGAAGTTCCCTGAATGCCTGAGTACGTGGGATAAGCTGGTCAGCAGAAATTTCTTTTGGAATTTTTCTAACATAAAACAGGTAGCCTAAAACGATCAGAAGAGCCACTGCAGGCAGCATGGCAATGACAAAAGAGCCTGCCTTGATATCTGCCAGTTCCAGTGCAATCAGGATGGAAGAGTAGGTAGGCAGAAAACTTTCCGGTATGTGTCGGTAGTAGCTGGTAACGAAAGTCTGGTCTTCTTTTGACAGGGAGTCGATGCAGGCGGATTTGATGATAGAGCCGCAAATGTAGACGGCTCCTGCAGCAGGAAGAAGACCGATGATAATAGGAGCCAGCATGCAGGTGATTCTGCGGCTGCGGAACAGACTGTTAAGTCCGGTTTCTGCAGTGCTCAGAAGATTTCGCTTCTCCAACATCCTCTGTAAATAAGTAATGGTGTAGAAACTGGCAATAACAGAGAGTGTTTTGCCGGAAAATGTAGATTTCACCGTGATTTCCAGTGCATGAAGAGGGGGAATTCTATAAAGAAAAAAAGCCATTAGTATACTGGCTGCCATAGCCAGGGATAAAGGCTTTTTCATCATTAACAGAATGACAATTACTGAAAAAACGATTAGTAAATAGAGTAAATACATAGGCGGCACCTTCCTGAATAATAAAATATTCTTTTTGTGATAATTATTTTTTTTGAAAAAATACTACAAATTTCCGTAAATGTCAATAAGACCAGAGTAAAAACTGAGAAATGATAGAAATGAATGCAAAAAACAGAAAAAAAGAAAGGGAAAACTTTCAAAAGTGAGATTAAATTCTTATTATGATAAAAAATTTGATTTAGCTGTTGACAAATGAAAATGGATTCCGTATAATCCAGCGCAAACGAAGGCGTTTATTCATGCAGGTCATGAGTAACGCCTTTTCGTTTTTCTGTTTTTAAAGCGAATTTTTAAGTGATGAAAGTGAGGAGATTAGTTATGAAAAAGTGGAAGAATGGAGTTGTTCTTGTTAGTGTGATGTTGCTTTGTGGTTTAAGTGCATGCGGAGGTGCTAAGTCAGAAACCGCTGCAGGCAGTGCGGCAGAAAGCAGCGATTCCGGTACCCCAGAATCCAGTGCTGCAGCAGTTGTAAAAGTAGGAACAGGAAGTTCCATGCCGCCGTACTGTTATCTTGATGATAATGGAGTTGTGCAAGGTTATGATGTGGAAGTGTTAAAAGAAGTTGATAAGCGTCTGGAACAGTATGAATTCGATATCCAGTCTATGGATTTCAGCACACTGATCGTTTCGATTGATTCCAAGGCACTGGACGTGGTTTCTCATCAGCTGGTAAAATCAGATGCCAGAAAAGAAAAGTATTTATTCCCATCTGAGTATTACTGCCTGTCTCCGATGGTATTTGCAATTCGGAATGACAGCGGAATCAAGACGATGGAGGATCTGGCAGGAAAGAAAATCAAAATCACACCAACCAGCTATGAATACGGTATGCTTTCTTCTTACAATGAGTCTCATCCGGGAAAAGAGATTGTTCTGGAAGCTGTGAGTGATCTGACAACGGCAGATGCTTTGAAAATGGTATCGAATGGTCAGTCTGATATTTATTTAACCTACAGTTCTACTTATGACAATGTACAAAAGGAACTGCAGCTTGAGAATCTAGACCACACCGATGTATTGATGTGCGAAGATACCTACATCATGGTTGCAAGCGGCGAGCAGGAACTGTGTGATGCGATTGACGGTGCTTTAAAAGAAATGAAAGAAGACGGAACCTTGTCAAAGATTGCAGAAGAATATCTTGGTCAGGATGTATTTAGCTTATATAGTGATATGATTCAGGCAGCTCTTGACAAATAGCAGAATGGAGGAATTATTTTGGCAAATACGTTCAAACCGGGAACGATTCCCGGATATATCCCGCGTGTATTGGCTGCTTTGCCGGAAACGATGAAAATTCTGCTTCTGTCACTCCTGTTTGGTTTGATGATCGGTGCATTGATTGCATTGGCAAGTCTCAGCAAGAATAAAGGACTTCTTGCATTTGCGAAAGGATATGTGGCATTTATCCGAGGTATCCCGACGCTGGTATGGATCTTTCTGGTATATCTGGGGCTTCCGCAGGTTGTTATGGCAGTCTGTGGTGTGAATCTGACGAGTCTGCTCAGCAAGACAACGTTTATTATCATCTGCCTTGCGCTGAGCAGTTCCGCTAACCAGGCGGAGATGATGCGTGCTTCCTATCTGGCTGTCAATAAAAGCCAGAAGGAAGCGGCTTTGAGTATTGGAATGACTCCGTTTATGGCATTTCGCAGGATCATATTTCCGCAGGCATTTGGCATTGCGATTCCGGCATTAGGCAATAACATTATCATGCTGTTTAAGGAAACATCTCTCGCGTTTTCTATCGGTGTTCTGGATCTGGTAGGAAAGGCAAGAGCAGTCAGCTCTGCCAGCTATGGTGCAAACAGGCTGGAGGTATATATTGCAACCGGCTTTATTTTCTGGATGATCTGTATCCTTTTGGAACAGGGAAGCAAGCTGGTAGAAAAAATGTATACAAAAGGTCGGAAACAGGCGACAAGCTAACTCGGAAGAAAGGAGATAGAAACCGTGATCGATTTTGCATTTATCATCAAATCTATTCCGACGATGCTGGCAGCAGTTCCGATTACGCTTATTATGGCATTTGCTGCAGCAGGAATCGGCTGGATATTGGGAATTGGGATTGCGTTGATCCGAAAATATAAGGTGCCGGTGCTCGGCCAGATCCTGGCTGTATTTGTTTCCTTTATGCGGGGCGTTCCCATGGTAATTCTTCTGTATATTTCTTATTATGCACTGCCAATTTTTGTGTATTCCTATGGAATGAGCATTGGCGTGGAAATTGATGTCAATGCGGTGCCTGCTATGGTGTATGCCATCATTGCACTGACTCTGGATCAGGCAGCATATTCTTCAGAAATTTTCCGCGCAGCACTGTCTGCAGTCGATGAAGGGCAGATGGAGGCGGCATACAGCATTGGCATGACCCGTACACAGGGATTGATGCGGATTATATTTCCGCAGGCACTGGCTACGGCAATGCCAAATTTAAGCGGTCTGTTCCTTGGTCTGGTGAAGGGAACTTCTCTGGCGTACTATGTGGGCGTTTATGAAATTACAGCAACGGCAAATCTGCTTGCGACACCGGCATTGAATTTTATAGATGCGTATGTCATGACGACGCTTATATATGAAATAATCAGTCTTATTTTTAATAAATGGTTCCGCAGGATCGAAAATCGCTTGAAGAGATTCAGAGCAGTTGCGACATCATAACAGGGAGGAAATGCCATGGGATATATGGTTTCGTTAAAAAACATACAAAAATCCTTTGGGGATAATCATATCCTGAAAGGAGTGGATATGGATATTGAAAAGGGTGAAGTTGTGGTAATCCTGGGACCTTCGGGTTCTGGTAAGACTACTTTGCTCAGAACAATCAATTTTCTGGATGCTGCGGATGAAGGCAGCATTACAGTGAACAATTTTACAGTGGATGCCAGGAAGCATACGTCATCTCAGGTGATTGAGCTTCGAAGAAAAACTGCCATGGTTTTTCAGAACTATAACTTATTTGCCAATAAGACTATATTACAGAATGTAATGGAAGGTCTGGTGATGGTGAAAAAGTGGTCGAAAGCAGACGCAGAGGCGAAAAGCCGCGCAATTTTAGAAAAAGTAGGACTTGCAGAACGGTGTGATTATTATCCGGCGCAGCTTTCCGGTGGACAGCAGCAGAGAGCAGGAATTGCGAGAGCGCTGATCCTGGAACCGGATGTGATTTTATTTGATGAGCCGACTTCTGCACTGGACCCGGAGCTGGTAGGTGAGGTTCTGGCGACGATTAAGGCTGTTGCGCAGACAGGCATTACGATGATCGTCGTTACGCATGAGATTGCATTTGCAAAAGAGGTTGCTTCTCGCGTTATTTTTATGGCTGATGGTGTGATCGTGGAGGAAGGAAAACCGCAGGATATCCTTACAGCTCCGAAAGAACCGCGCACGCAGGATTTCCTTAGAAGAATTACGGAAGCCTGACGGAAAACGGGAATAAAAGGGAGGTGTAAGAATGTATTCAACGATTAACACAATCTGGATATTGTTTGGGACGGTTCTCATATTTTTTATGCAGGCGGGATTTGCAATGGTGGAGGCAGGATTTACCAGAGCAAAGAATGCTGGCAATATCATTATGAAAAACTTAATGGATTTTTGTATCGGAGCACCATTGTTTTGGTTCCTCG
>JBJEIZ010000002.1:67664-86312 GCA_051877535.1 Brotaphodocola sp. | reverse complement strand
TCTATGTCCTTCATAAAGACTGGGATCGTTATCAGATCCCTTATCTCCACTACGAACAGTGTTGTGGTCAAGCATTTTTGTAACACTTGTGGCCAAAAAATGTTATAATTAACGCACAAATGGCAAACTCGGGCTATACCATGGATAATGCATATCTCTATTCATAACATCGTTTCGGACTATATTAACATGATTGTTTATAAAAGATAATCCTACCATTTCTAATACGAAAAATGCATATAGTCTTTCGTATCATAGTTTGCTCCCCAGTACCATCCATATTTTCCGAATGCCTTGGCTACATCCCCATCGGGTGTAATGCTATACGGATTTAAATAAGGCTCCCACGCACCTCCTGTAATAACAGTTCCGTCTTGAGCAACTTGAGGGTTCTGTGCCGAATTAATGTCGATGGCCAGTCCTGAACTGTGATAACTCCGTAATCCATTAGACCTCCATGCGTACCCACCGACACTGTTGATCGGAAATTGTTCTGGTCCATTAAAAATCTCTGTAAAAATCGCTGTTACTTCATCAGCTATAGAAGACATGACTGTAATGCTTGTACTTGACGGAATCTTCTGTCCATTAGACAGTCTCCAGACCGGAATCTCCACCGTTGTCATTTCTGCCGCCGCTGTCTCCGCCGTAGGGTTTGCTTCTATCCGTTTATATTGCTCCTGCACTTTCTTTTCCAGTTCCCCATTATAACCGATGACAGGATAATGGTATAAATTATCATAATAATAGTTACCTGCAAAATCTCCTTCATCCATTCTCTCGAGGATCTGATATCCATATTCATAGGAATTCATCCTTGCGATATATTCTTCTTTCCAGCTATGGTAATCCTGCACTTCCACTGATTCCAGCGATGTGCCGCCTCCAACAAATCCGGGACCATAATCACTCGAGGTTGCAAATCCTGGAAATGTACACAATCCCATAATACCAATTGTAAATAAGACTGTTTTCTGAATACGCCACTTCATATGTCTCCCTCTCTTCTGTAATTCATTTACTTGTATGTAGATATACTCTGATATTATACAATAAGGTTGAGGTTAATGTAATATGTGACACAAAAAGTGGCAGAAAATATTTTCGAAATGTTTATAACCGTGCGACCCTGTTCAAAGATTCTTTCATCGCTTCCATGTCTGCTTTTTCGCAGCCTGATTTCGAATATCGTGCTTTTTCATAGATTTCATGTATCCGCAGCCGATTTGGATCCGTCATTTCAAATCCCGACAGATATTCTATCTCTTCAGGCGTCAGAAATGCAAACTGCTCTTTGATAAATACAGCTTTTCTTTGCTCCCTTGCATGTGCCGCCAACTGCGCTGTCACACATTTGCGGTACCTTCTGCGTATACTTCCATTTATGCTTCGATCCAGCCCCCGTCTCATCCGGTCATGCAGTCCAGACAGCTTGGATTCTGTTTTCCTGCTCTTCTCACGAAGGAGCTCCGGTTCCAAAAATGTTTTTTCATCTCCGTCAAAATGCAGCGTTCCCATCCGTCTGGCTATGCAATGCATTGCCCGGCAGAATCCCCAGACCAGGACAGTTGTGAATGCAGTCCAGAAAATAACGTATAAAACCTGATCCAGAATCATTGCAAAAATGGTTGTCTCACCAACCGGCAATCCCATCACACCTGCTGATTCCCGATTCAGCGGTTCCTCCATAATGGATTTGCTTCCGGACTTTGGAAACAGGCTGACAAACCATCGGATTACATGCAAAATAATTCCCCAGATCGATCTGCCCGCCTGTCTCCAGGGCAGAATATTTCCAACCCATATTAAAAGAAGCAGAACAAATAAAAAGATGACCAGATAAAATCCAGTCACTTGTTTGATCTGCGTTACCGGAATCTGATCTACATCCTGAAAGGTTTCCAGATATCGGTGCAAGCCGTGCAATACCATATGAATCAGGTGAATCAGAAGGAAAATCAGCATTCCCCACTGTCCCAAAACAGTCAGAAATTGACGTTCTGCAAGTATTCCCACCAGACAGACAACGATTCCGGCAAAGAAAAATACAGAATGAAGTGTATTCAGATTTTTAGAAATCCACCAGTTTATCATCCGGAATTTTGTCATTTTGTTATCCTCCATTGTTTCATCGGTCCCTGATACACAGGTGGTTTCTGCCTCGTGTTGTTTTTTCCCCCATTCATCTGATCCTGTATCACCGGTTGAATCCACAGACATGTTGTTCCGTGATTCAGAAAACGCTGCAGCATAGTCAAAAGGTTCGGATTCTGGCTGGCTGACACATACACGATCAGCTGTGCCGTCACTCCATCCCATAGCGGATCCTGATTGCCGCATTCTTCCTCATGTCTCAATACATTCTGAATTTTTGTTTCTTCACCATGCTTCGGCAAATTCTGTCTGCGCGGCACTTGCACGCGGCTTAACATCTGCAGTGCCGTCCGAAGGTGATTGCCGCCCGCTCCTGCTTCCGTCCTGCCATACTGCCCAGTCAGCATGTCTTTTCCATTGGTTCGAATTTCTGCAGGAATTCCGAGCGTAATCCACTGCTCTGCCAAAGCCGCACCAATCCGGATTACACTTTCCGCCAGAAGTTCATCGGTCCAGATATCATCATTTTCCAGATTCAGTATGACTAAAACCTTTGGCAATGCCGTATTTTCATAGATATTTACTTTCAGCTGCCCCGTTCTGGCACTTGCTTTCCAGTTCACCTGTCGAAACCCATCCCAATCCTCATAATCTCTGATTCCCTGAAAAGCATACGGATCTTCGTACAATTTCTTTTTCCAGAAATACTCTCCCAGCATTTCCTGACAGGCAGCTTCCACTGGTTCCATGTTTATTGCTTTTGGAAATACGTAAAGTTTCGCATCAGAATCCAGATTCTCCACATAAGGTCCATCAAAAAACAAATCACGACCTATCAGTTCCAGCTGTCCGCAGCAAAAATATCCCCTGTGTGTTCCTGTAAATTCCAAACTTCGGACAATACGCTGACAAGGCAGCAGCGAAAATATGTCCCGACGGTATACCTGATCGGAAACCATCACATTGGATTTGCTAGAAAATCTGAGGGATCGGTCCACCTGAAGATTCACCTGCAGAGTCGGAAGAGGAAGCATTTTTCGATTTTCTACAATTTCTCTTAAAACATTCTGATCCCCTTCCCGGATTTCCAGGGATTCAAATTCAATCCTTGCGACCAGACCGTGCATCCAGAATTTCTGATACAATATTCCCTGCAGGAGCCAGAGTACAAAAGCTGCTGTACCAATCCACACAAATCCCATCTTATCACACCAACCAACATTTGACTAACTTGAATTACCAATTGAAACATGCACGGATCTTAATTTGGAATGTCCCAGTTTTCAACAGGCACTTTTACATTCTCCAGAATTTTCATAATCACCGTCTCCGGAAGCGCACTACTTCCATAAGTCTTCGGCATCACAAGACGATGTGCCAACACCGGAACTGCCAGTCCCTTGATATCCTCAGGAACCACATATTCTCTCCCCTGAATCAACGCATAGGCTTTGGATGCTTTTAATAATGCGAGGCTTCCCCTCGGACTGACACCTGAAATCACACCGAACCTCCCGGATTCACGGGTCGCCCGAACCAGATCCAACAGATAGTCCATAAGCTGCGGATGTACATAGATTTGTTCTGCAGCCTTTTTTAATTTCAGTAGTTCTTCCCGACTGCACACCGGTTTTAAACTGACAAACGGATGCTCTGCCGAATGCTGAAAACGCAGCAAAATTTCTTTTTCTTCCTCTTTACCCGGGATTCCGACTGAAAGACGCATCAGAAAACGGTCCATCTGCGCCTCCGGAAGCGGGAACGTACCGGCGCTCTCCACCGGATTCTGTGTTGCAATGACGAAAAACGGGTCAGGAAGTTGTCGTGTTTCCCCATCGATTGTCACCTGATGTTCTTCCATCGCCTCCAACAGACTGGACTGGGTGCGGGGCGTTGCACGGTTGATTTCATCTGCCAGCAGCAGTCCGGCGAATACAGGACCCGGACGAAATTGAAATTCACACTCTTTCTGATTAAAATAATGAATTCCAGTAACATCGGATGGCATCAGATCCGGTGTAAACTGAACACGCCCAAAATCCAGATCAAGCGTTCCCGCAAGGGTCTTTGCAAGAAGTGTTTTTCCTGTTCCCGGAAGATCTTCCAACAGTACGTGACCTCCCGCCAGAAACGCAGAAAGCAGGAAATCTGTCACAGATTCTTTTCCAACTACGACAGATGCCATTGCTTCCTTGATTTTTCCGATCCGAAATAAAAGCTGCTGCTCCATTTTTACTTCCTTTCTTACCGTCCGCCATCCTTTCCTCTGTTACCATTATAGCAAAACCAGGCAAATTTCTCATCTTTTTTTTTTACTTTCCAGTCCAAAACGAAAACTTTATCAGTGGGATTTTTCTTTCCGCTTTGAGTTCTACACATAGTAGTTGTATCTAGAAAATTTTCTTTACACGTCCCCATCCGGTTTCTGCTTCCCATGCTGTTTCAGCCAGACCTGGCAGCGACAATCCGCCATCAATTACCAGAGAAATTCCAGTGATATAAGATGCCTTTTCCGAAGCCAGGAATACGACTGCATTTCCAATATCTTCCGGTGTACCATAGCGCTCCAGCGGAATGCGGCTGGAAAGAAATGCCACTTTCTCCAAATGTTTCGGATCTGCTGTTTTCTCTTCTTCCGAAGTGAAACGTTTGGTTGCGCCCGGCAGAATGTTATTAACACGGATACCAAACGGTGCACAATCCAGGGCAACGGACTGACATGCGCGATTGAGCGCAGCTTTAATACCACCGTAGACCAGATCGCCCGGGTGCGCACTTTCACCGCGTACAGAACTGATATTGATGATATTACCCTTGATTTCATGTTTTGCCATATAGGTGGCTGCCTCTCTCATCAGAATTACATAGTTGCGGAACAGAAGCTGGATCAGATAATCCATGTTTTTCTCCGTCAGATCAAAAATGCTTTCCAGAATGGTCACACCTGCATTGTTGATCAGAAGATCCAGTCCTCCGAGCTGCTCTACCGACTGATTGAAAAATGCAATCCCCGCGCCATCTTTTTCCAGTTCTGCTTCCAGGCACAGGAATGTTCCGTCCGGATACTGTTTCTTCAGTTCATTCAGCACTTTCCATGCATTTTCTTTTCTGCTGCGATAGGAAAATGCCACATCGTAACCTTCTGCTGCAAGACTGTACACAATTCCGCGGCCGATTCCGCTGCTGCCGCCCGTTACAATCGCTTTCTTTCTCTGCATTTGCTTGTCCTCCATTATATGTTTCTCGTTGATATCTGTTATACCTGTGCCGAAAACGCCAGAAAAATCAGAAATCCCTCTCCGGTATTTGCAATCGAATGGGTATCTCCCGGTGTAATGTAAATGGCATCTCCGTCCCGAATGGAACGGGTTTCTTCATTGATCGTAATCGTCCCGTTTCCGGAAATAATATAATACACTTCTTCATGATCGTCATGGGCATGGGCTTCATAAGACTTCCCTTCCTGAAGCATGGCATAGGCCACATAAAGCATACCTCTCATACAGTAATTGTCCACAGACGGATCAAAATTTTCTTGTCCTTTCAGCAGTTTATAATCAATGCCAAAGTGATGTACGATCGTCGGCGAAATTTCTCTCCAGTTCTTGATGACCATAAGCTTCCCCCTATCTAAGCAAAAATCCCTCTTCTTCCAAACCGGTCAGAATCTCGTGACCATCCGCAGTTACCAGCACATCGTCCTCAATTCTGACACCACCGATTCCCGGTACATAGATCCCAGGCTCAATGGTAATTACCATATTCTCCTTCAAAACCGTTTCTTCTCCAGGTATAATCGTTGGCCATTCCTGACTGTTGATACCCAGACTATGACCCAAAAACGGATTAAAATACCGGGCCAGGGGATTCCCCTCCAGAACTTTCATAGCACAGTCAAACAAATCCTGCATGGTCAGACCTGGACGGATCATTTCAATACAGGAACGTTCCACTTTCCACACCAGATCATAGATCTGCTGCTGCTCTTCTGTTACCGTTCCTATGGCAAAACTTCTTGTCCAGTCAGATGCGTAATGCTCCACCGTAGCCCCAAAGTCCAGAAGCACGATGTCTCCTTCCTGAATCACATGATCGCCCGGAAGATTAATGGTTCGTACCGAATTTTCACCTGTCAGTACTTTCATGGTAAACGGTGTTCCTTCCGAACCTCTGCATTTCATAAACGCTTCCAGTTCTGCAACGATTTCGATTTCCCGTTTGCCTGGTTTTAAAATCGTTTTTGCATGCTCCATCGCTGCCTTTGCCACTGCAGCAGAGGCACGCAGATGTCGGATTTCCTCCGGAGACTTGATTAACCGTGCATGCTGGAAAACAGAAGAAATATCCATCCATTCCACTTCACATCCAGATGCTTTTATCTGCTCATTCAAAGACAGATACAGGTTCAGTTCCATACCATCCCGCTCAAAACCAAGGACAGCCGGTACTTTCTCATCGTTTTCCTGCTGCAGCAATTCCAAAATTTTTTCTGCCAGCTGCTGCACTTTTCCCTGATACGGAACCGGAAAAATCACGTTCTGATCAATCTGCTCCAGCACCAGCGGTCTCCAGCCCGCCGGAAACAAAAACCAGGTTTTCTCCGGTGTCATGATCAGGCACTGCAGACCGATCTGTGACGGTCTTCTTGCTGTTGTAGAGAAACCGGACGTATAGAAAATATTCTGAGGCGTTGTAATCAGCATGGGGCATGTATATCCGCCAAACAACTCCTGATATTGTTTATTCTTCATAAAAACTCCTTTTCCAGCGATAAAACAAACCTGCCTGCAGTATAAGCTTCTGCTATCCTGCTATCATAAAATAAATACCACAAAACGCCATGCAGATATAACTGCCCTTTCGCAGTTTCTGCTCATCCAGCCTGCAGAAAATCCTGCTTCCCAGCCAGATTCCAAGGAACATCGGCAGAAGCAGGATTCCAAAATATTTCCAACATTCCTCAGTAATCAGCCTTCTCTGGAACCGCATCAGATTCACTGCAAGATTCAGCAGAACAAAATACATCTGCAAGGTAGCCATATACGCTTCTTTACTCCCGGAAGCGGCCAGATAATAGAGTACCATCGGTGGTCCTCCCATACCAAAAAGTCCCTGAAGCGCACCACCAAAAAACCCCATCAGACAGCCATTCAAAACCGTGGGACGAATCTTTACCTTGTTATTAAAAAACAGAAAATATAAGGAAAGAACGAACAGGACACATCCCAGAATCCTCCTGATTACGACCTCAGGAAGTGTTCCGCCGAAATAGATACTGAGATAACAGGCAATCAGTATCATGGGAAGCGGGATGAACAGCTGCTTCCAGCAAATATTATGGAATTCCAATCTGGCAATGCTGCCGCTCAAAATCAGCGAGATCATGCCGGAGACCGTGACCGCTGTCATGGTCGGCATTACAAAAGGATGCAAAGCCACAGTCAGAATTCCATACCCGAAGCCCGTTACCGTATTGATCACCGATGCCGCTACGGTGACAATCCAAAGAAAGCAGATCTCCATGCTACCACCACTTGATCAGTTCGGTTACTTTTTCACGTAATTCTACAAAATCCGGTGAAGCAATATCCCGCGGACGCGGCAGATGATTTTGCAGAGTCTCTTTGACCGTAGTAGGCTTATTAGTCAGCACCATAATGTGTTCTCCCAGATATACCGCTTCTTCGATATTATGCGTGATAAAGATTACGGTAGTTCCGGTCATCTGCCAAAGCTTGACAAGCTCGTCCTCCAGTTTAAAGCGAAGCTCAATATCCAGCTGTCCATAAGGCTCATCCATCAAAAGCAGCTCCGGTTCCGTTGCAAATGCACGGGCAATGGATACTCTCTGCAGCATACTTGCTGAAAGCTGTTTGGGATAATACTTCCGGTACTTGGTAAGACCGACAATATCCAGATATTTATCAACCAGTTCCTGTTTTTTCTGTTTCGGAACATGTTTGATATCCAGTCCGAAGGAAACATTCTGCTCTACCGTCAGCCAGGGCATCGTGGAATTTCCCTGAAAAATATAAGCAATATTATCCTTTTTCGGATCTACCGGATGTCCATCCAGCAGAATCTCACCGGAAGTAATATCATAGATTTTAGTCAGGCTGTTCAAAAAGGTGGTCTTTCCACATCCAGTCGGCCCGACAACACACAGCAGATCACCTTTCTCCACGTTAAAAGAAATATCATTGAGCACCAACAGGTCTCCGAATTTCTTTGTCAGGTGATTTACTTTTACCTTGATATTGGGATTTTTGTTTTCTTTCACTTCCATAGTCCCGCCTCCTTACAAAGTCTTATCTACAATGCTGGTAATTTCTTTACGCAATGCAAGGAATTCCGGCGATGTATATTTACGCGGACGCGGCAGATCGATCACATATTCTTTCTTCACCGTAGCCGGGCAGTTGGATAATACGATGATCCGGTCAGCAAGATAAATGGCTTCCTCAATGTTATTCGTTACGAAAATGACGGTACGCTTTTCTGTCTGCCAGATCCTCTGCAGCTCCTCCTGCATCAGATAACGGGTCTGTGCATCCAGAGCACCAAACGGCTCATCCATCAACATCACCTGCGGCTCAATGCAGTAAGCCCGTGCAATGCCCACACGCTGCTTCATGCCGCCTGAAAGCTGAACCGGATAAGAATGCTCGAATCCCTGCAGACCTACCAGATTGATATATTTTTGCGCACGTTCCTGGCGCTCTTTCTTAGGCATACCGGTCATTTTCAAACCATACTCAACATTTCCCATCGTGGTGAGCCACGGAAATACAACGATATTCTGAAATACAACGCCACGGTCCGGTCCTGGCCCGGTAACCGGCTCTCCATTCACAGTTATGGTTCCGCTTGTCGGCATCTCAAAGCCGGCAATCAGGTTGATCAGAGTCGTCTTCCCGCACTGTCCCGGTCCGAACAGACAGATAAACTCATTCTCGCGAGCCACCATATTAAAATCCGCAACGACCTGGTTCTCGCCTGTCGGGACTTTAAATACTTTATTAACGTCATTGCACTCAATTAATTTCCGCTTTTGTTCCATCGACATAATTTCGCTTCAACCTTTCTGAATAAAGTGGAAAGCAGCATACCGACAAATCCGATCGCCAGAATTCCGGTCATAATCTGAATCATATCATTATTATTCATACCTGCAATGATGATCCATCCCAGTCCTTCCGAAGAACGCACCATCTCTGCTGCAAGAACCGTTGCCCAGCAACTGGACAATGCAACCTGAAGTCCTGCAAAGATCGGCGGAATGGAAGCTGGCATTACAATCGAAAACAGAATCTGCGTTTTTCCTGCTCCCAGCATACGCGCTGCATTGATATATTCCTGATCTACATTTTTTGCGCCGCTCCATGCATTTAACGTGACGTTACAAAAAGATGCCAGAAAGATCAGAAACACTTTTGCATCTTCTCCGAGTCCGATCCAAATAATGGAGATCGGAATCCATGCAATCGGCGGAATCGGACGGATAATACGAAACAGCGGAGAAAAGATGGCTTCTATCAGTCTGCTCCATCCCATACTGAGTCCCAGCACAACTCCGACAATCGCTCCGATAAAATATCCCACCATAACACGTGCAAGACTATAAAGCACATGCACAATCAGGGTATTGGAACCAATGGTTCCGCCAAACAGGGTCTCCAAAAATTTCCGGATAACCGGAATCGGTCCCGGCATCAGTTTGCCAAGCTCTCCATGCACCCCAACATGCCAGAGGCATAAGAATGCAAGAATCGATATTACGGCACAGATCAGTTCCATTACATTAAACTGCTTTTTTCTCATTTTGCATTCATCCCCTTTGCTACCATGGTTTCAATCTGCTGCAGAATCATATCCAGAAGCAAACCAACGATACCGATCATCAGCATACCGACAATCACCAGATCCGGACGGGAAATAAAACGTCCCTGCTGAATCAAATATCCAAGGTCTTTGCTTGCTGCAAGCATCTCAGCTGCCACCAGTGCCATCCAGCTTCCGCCCAGTGCGGACCGAAGACCGGTAAAAATCATCGGAGTCGCAGTCGGAATCGCGATGCGGAACAGCTTCTGCAGATTGCTGGCACCAAACACATCACCAACCCATAAATGCAGTTCATCTGTCTGTCGGATTCCCGTATAGGTATTTACAATACAGGCCACAAAGGAATTTACAAAAATTACCATGGCCTTTGCTTCGATTCCGATACCAAAAATCAAAATAAACATCGGGGTCCATGCCAATCCCGGAACCGGGCGGATCAGATCAAATACCGGACGTACAATCCAGTCACACCACTTGCTCCATGCCATAGCGATTCCAATCGGTATTCCAAGTACTGCACCGATGCTGTAACCCATCAGGCAGACCTTCAGGCTTTCCACCAAATGCTGCGGCAAAGTCGCACCATCTGGTTTTTTTGACGTCAGTTTTGTCACAAATGTACTGCATACCTTTCCCACTCCAGGAAACACAGAGCTTTTTACTACTTTCATTACATCGACGAGGATGTACCACAGCGCTATGACTACAATCACGGACAAACAGGATATCAGAAAGTATTTATAACGATTATCATTCTTTTTCATTTTATCAACGCTTTCTTTCTGGTTTATCAACTATCAGGTTCCATGCCCGCTGTTTATGCAGCGGGCATTTTCTGTCAGGTTCTGACATTATTTCTGGTTTGCTTTGCGATACTCAATCAGACGGTCAACAAAGTCATGATTCAGAGCAGCTTCAATCTGAGGCATGGATCCCTCTTCGATCAGCCCCTGATCCATCAGAAAGTCACCCATAACCTTCATGGTATTGCCAAACGGATATTCCGGATTTTCCAGAGATTCCCAGGTCCAGAACGTAACATTTTTAATCTCAGATGCCATGTCTTCATCCGTATAAGTGGTACCACCCTCATTCTTATACAGATCGATCGCATATTTTGCACGAGCATCATCATCTTTTGCCAGACGATCCATTGCTTCGTAGCAGCAATTCAGAATTGCTACCACATCGTCGGGATACTGATCAGCCAGTTCTTTTGTAACAATCAAAGAGTCAACCAGTGGACCGCCTGCCAGATCCTTGTAATCAGCTACCAGCGTGTAGTCCGAATCAGCCTCTAACGTATTGGAGTATGGCGGAGTCGTTGCCAGCAGGTCGCCCTGTCCGGTGATGTATGCTTCATAAGCCTGCGCATGATCCATCGCTACAAATTCGATGTCTTCCGAAGACAATCCCATGTTCTGTGCATATGCATAAGCGATATACTGCTGCGGACCTGCACCAAGTCCCAGAATGCTGATGCCATTTACCGTTTCCGGACTTCCCAGATATGGAGTGCCATTGTAAGCACCTGCTTTTACAATATCACTGTCGGTACGGCCATACATTGCCTGACCGCCGAAGTTGATGGTTGCATCACCAACATAATAGAAGTTCTCGGTCGGAAGCACATATACTGCAGCCATACCATTTGCTGCTGCCTCGATCTCTCCGGCATTCAATGCCTCATTCAGAGCCGGTCCATTGGCCAGCGTAACAACTTCCACATCCAGTCCCGCCTCTTCAAACAATCCAAGGTCACGGGCATAATACAGGTACAGGCTGGTTTGACGAACCTGTCCGCCGATCTTCCAATGTCTTCCGGAAAGATTCAGTTCTGCGCCGCCCTTTTCTTCCGTAGCAGCTTCAGAAGCAGCTTCGGTTGCAGCTTCAGAAGCTGCCGGAGCTGCTGTGGCAGCCGGAGCCGCTTCTTTCTGCGAACATCCTGTCATAAGACCGCATGCCATACCTGTTGCCAATAAAATACTCAGTGTTTTTTTCATGATTACCCTCCTTTATACTCTGCTCATCATCTCGAAGCACACTCTGGAATTGTGATAAGGACATTTTCCTTTTCCGGCCATCTCATCATTCGTAAATACCGCTTTGAGAGAGGACTCCTCTTCCAGCAAAGATGCATCGGATCTGCGGTTTTTTCCTACGGAATACCATTCTCCCAGTTCATGATTGACCAGGTCCTGTTTGATGTAATTCCAGATCGAAACCGATGCTTTCAGATAGTTTTCATTTCCGGTTCTCTGCCAGGCATCAAAGAAAGCTGTCACGCCTTCTGCCTGCACCCACCAGATCTTGCTTCGATTTACTTCACCGGTTCCGGCATCCGCGATATAATACATACCGCCATTTACCGGATCCAGTCCCGTTTTGTACACTTGCTCCATCATTTGATTGACCACCGTTTCAGCTTTCTGAAGCAGTGGCGCCTCCTGAAACAATCGGGCTGCTTCCAGGATCAGATACGCACACTCACAGTCATGACCATAATTGATCTCACCGTCCAGTCTGCTTCCGTCCGCTGCCATCGCTGCCTTCATATGACCAATGGTTTCATCCGATGCCGTATCCAGCAAAAACAGCAGCTGGTCTTTGAGACTTTCCATAACTTCCGGATCATTTGTCACTTCTGCAAGTGCCAGAAGCGCTTCAAATAAATGCATATTGGAATTCAACAGCTTTGGAGCACCCGTCCGGTTTTTCACCCACACGTTCACCCATTCATCCAGGATCCAGTCTCTGGTAGCAGAATCCGCATAACCGCCATCTGCCCGTTTCAGATATTTTCTGACCAGATCATAGGTTTTCCTTGCAAATTCCAGTGCTTTTGGATCGGAAAATACACGATAATATTCCGCCATGGAATAGATGAAAAATGCCTGTCCATATGTGCGTTTTTCCATTTCTGCCGGCTCGCCTTTGCAGGTCACCATCCAATAGACCCCCTGGTAGCAATCATCCCAAAAATACCGGAGAATGTAATCAAATGCTCTCTGGGCAAGCATTTTATCCCGTTCATCCCGGAATTTTTCATATGCCCGGGAAAAAGTCCATAAAATCCGGCAATTTAATACTACCGATTTCGGACTGGTAAGATCCGGTTCCCGGTTCCCGTTCACTTTACCATAGAAACCACCGTGCACGTCATCCGGAACATATTCCCGCCAAAATGGAAGAATGCATTGTGTTAAATTCCGTTCCATTTCACGCTTCATATTCTGAATGATTTGTAACTTGTCCAATCTTACTCCTCCGTTTTGCATATTTCCTTCAGATTTACCTGAATATAATCCGAATTTTCCGAAGATACATCCGAATTTTCAATGATCACGACCTTAGATTTCGGTCCCGTCACGTGGGTGTGCCAAACGCCCCTGCGAACGTTGTACATCTTGCCAGGTTCCAGAGATACCGCTGTGATTTTGCCCGGCGTATCATCCCCTCCGTCACCAAGATACAGCGTGAACGCACCCTCCATTAAAAGAAATACCTCATCCGAAGTATTGTGACGCTGCATTTCGCAAATATTTTCCAGATGAAACTTTGGTGTATCATTTAAGAATGCCACCCTCCATCCTTCAAAATAAATCAGCGGATGATATCCTGCTTCTGCACAGCTTTTGATCTCAAGCAGTTCCTGATTCATCGGACCACCTCTTTTCTATGAATTGTCAGTTTCTTACTTCCAAAAGAGCTTTTTTTTAGAATTTATTTCAGCCATTATTCTTCTTCCATTCAGAGAATTAAACAAATTCTTAAAAAATTTCTGCTCTTTTTTATAAAATACAACATATCCTTGCGAAAGTAAATCAAAAATGCAAATCCTTGCAACCGTTTCTACTTTAAATCTTTTTATTTTGCAAATCTTTCGATTTTGAAAAATGCATAAAAATAAGGCAGGTTTTCCTGCCTTATTCAATCCATGATTTATTTCACACGACTTGCCAAAACCGTCTTTTTGCATTCTTCAATCTTTTCAATCTGCATCGGTCTTCTTAAAATTTCAGCCTGAATCGCACCGATGATTGCAACTTCACACATACTCGCAACATGAAGATACTGAAGATCATCCGGAATACTGTTGCTGTAGAATAATTTCAAATCTGCCAGTTTCCCCATGGTGGAATGGGGATTGGCTGTAATGACAATGACCGTTGCTTTATTGTGTTTTGCAGTGGTCAGGGCCTCAATCACTGCACGTACTTCGCCGCTGTATGCAATTCCGATCGCTACATCCCCCGGACCAAGTGTACTGGCTGCCAGATTCATATCGACTCTTCCGCTGATCATCTGGCTCAAAATATTAATTCTCAGCATTAGCTGCTGTGCATAAGATGCTGAAATTGCTCCACCACTCTGCCCGAAAAATACGATTTTCTTTGCCTTAAGGATTGCATCTACCACTTCCGTGAGTGCTTTGCCATTTAAAGTACGAAGCGTATCGGACACTGCATTCTGGAATGTGTTCATCAGCTTCTGAATGACTACCTGAATGGAATCGCTTTTCTGAATCGGCACATCCATAGCAAGTGGATTTGCCAGGTTCTTCTCCATATATACCTTCAGTTCGCTGAACCCATTATAGGACAGCGCCTGACAGAACCGCGTCACAGTCGACGGCACTGTACCGGTCTTCTGCGCCATCATCGTAATGGAATAATGGATGACTTCTTCCTTGTGATTCAGGATATAATTGGCAATCCGCTTCTGCGCCTTGGAAAGAGATGCATATTGCATTTTTATACGACCTACATATTCTACATCTTCTGAAAAATCTTCTGTTCTTGCGATTTCACTCATAGTTTTCCCTCCGATCCGACCATTTTCTTATCTTTCATTATAGCGTTTCAACTGCATCCTGCAAGTTTTTTCGAAAAATTTGCAATTCTATTATTAAAAAAGTGAAATCTATTGCAAGTATTTGCAGTTTTGCTTTACGAATATTCATTTTTATTTTAGGATAAAAGCAGAGAAAAGAAAAACAGCCATTTTCTTCTTACCAGATTTATTGATTCATAAATAGACACAGAATGAAAAAGGATTTGATATATGAAAATTATACAGGTAAAAACAATCCTTACTTCTCCAAATCAAAATTACCTCTTTGTCAAGATCATAACCGATTCCGGTCTCTATGGTGTCGGTGATGCCTCTTTAAATGGTCGTGAACAGGCCGTGGCCGATCTGATCGACACCTATCTGACACCGCTTCTGATCGGCAGAGATCCTGGACAGATTGAAGATTTCTGGCAGCTGACCTATCGCGGCGGGTACTGGCGCGGCGGTAACATCGTTATGAGTGCATTATGCGGGATCGATATGGCACTATGGGATATCCTGGCAAAATCTGCAGACAAACCTCTCTATGCATTGCTCGGAGGAAAGGTACGTGACAAAGTGCTGTGTTACTCGCACGTTCTTGGACACAATCAGGAAGAACGAATTGCCCAGGCTGCGTCTTATGTACACGACCGTGGTCTGAAAGTCATTCGTCTCAGAGCAGGAAAACCGGCTGCAGACGGAACCTTCGGTGTCAGTCAGGATCAGATCAGCCCCAAGGTAGAACCCTGGACTCCGGAAGAGGAAATCTATGATGCGGTCGACTATTTTGCACGCGTACGAAAAGCGGTAGGAAAAGAGATCGGAATTATTTACGATCTGCACGAACGTTTCAGTCCGGATCAGGCCGTTCGTGTCATCCGGAAACTGGAAGATCTGGATCCGTTCTTCATTGAAGATCCGGTTTCTCCGGATTGTATCGACAGCCTTCGTTATGTGCGCGAAAAAACAAGCGCTCCGATTGCATTTGGAGAATTATATAAAAGCCGATGGGAATGTCTTCCGGCCATTACCAATCGCTGGACGGATTACATCCGATGCGATGTCATCCGCATCGGAGGCATTACAGAAGCACGGAAGATCGCAGCTCTTGCTGAGACCTATGACATCAAAACAGCATGGCATGGTCCGAATGATGTTTCCCCGATCACTCATGCAGTCAACTGGCACCTGAATGTTTCGGAATACAATTTTGGTATCCAGGAAGACGGCACCACCGACAATCTGGTCAAAAAAGTAGTCTCCGGAGGTCCCGTCTATCAGGATGGTTATCTGATCATGGATGACAAACCAGGCATTGGCTGCGATGTCGACGAAGAAGCTGCGGCACAATACCCATTCCACAAGGCATATATACCAATATGCAGAGCATCCGATGGAAGTTTGAAAAACTGGTAAAGATGAAACGCAAACCTTTCCTGCGAAAATTAAGCAGTCATTTGCTTTCATCCAATGACATAATGCCCTGTACGGCCCAGTCGTAGGTTTCCAGTGCTTGCAATAATCTAAGATCTGCAGAATCAAAAGCCGTTTTTTTTCGGATATACTGCATTTTTTCCTGCAGATAATCCGCATCACTCAGCATACCCATAATATGCTTTTGGTCTGCCTGATTCATACGGAGATGCGCACTGGTATATCCGGTGTTTGCCGCATCATACGACTGTTTTGCCTGCATGATATCCTCATAAAGCTGCTGCATCTTAACCGTGATTTTTTCTTCCAGTTCGTTCAGCGTCCTGGATTTCTTGTTATCGGATGCAGTTGAAGTGGAATAAATATTTCTCTCAGAGATGATCTCGGCATTATTGTTGATTGCTTTTTTTGTATTTTCCTCCAGATTCAAATCATCCAGCCGATTCAGATTCACAGAAGGAATCGGCTGGGTTTCCATGCCGCTGCCGTCCACGCCAAGTATCATGCAGAGATTGTGATACAAGGAATCCTCTTCTCCCGAAAGGGAATCCAGGGAGACTGACATGCTAAGCCAGCTGTTGTATGCGTTGGTCACATCCTGATCCGTAGCAAGTCCTGCTCCCTGACACATTTTCGTATTCTCATAGCTGACACGGCACAGCTCTTCCATGGTTTCCAGATATTCTTTCTGCAGCGCTATCGACTGCATGGAAATCATCAGATTCTGTGCCGCATTGGTCAGCTGTTTTTCCATGGAACGGCGCGTTTTGTTTGAAGTATATCCATTCAGATTTTTCATCCTGTCATTGTAGCTTTTGGCCGATGCACTGTAAATCGCCTGCAATGAAGCATATTCGATATAATCTTCTGCCACACCATCATCCTTCGCCTCATTTTTATTCCATTTGGCACTGGCCTGCTCTGTACGAAGATAATCCCGGATTTCCTTATATTCCGTTCGGATATTTTCCGTACTCTTTTTTATTTCCTGAACATCCAGATTATACGCATGGATCAGGCTTCCCAGCTCCTCATACTCAATCTTATTATCCTGCAGTCTTTCTACCGGAATCTGATTGCCATCCGCCGCCGTATAGATTTCTGATTCCGAACTGTTGTCTGCTTCTCCAAGAATCACCGGAGAGTCCGCATATGTACTCCGACAATTCACAAACGGAATTCCACACAATAACAGCAGACAAAGCCGTATACTCTGTTTTCTGAATCCTGCATTTCTATTCTTCTCCGGCATCAATCTATTCTCCTCTATTCTGCAATCGCCAGACCACCTACATTCCAGCGATATGTTTCCAGTGCCTCAATCAACTCCATATAGGAAGTTTCCACAGACGCTTTACTGGCATTCAGCGCAATCTGGCTAGACTCATAATCATATTTTGTAATCATTCCGGCAGCCCATTTCTGCTCTGTAAGTGCCATATCCCGCTCTTTCGCTGACATATCACTGACCGCCTGCTCATAGGAACGTCTGGCTGTCAAAAGGTTTTGCCATGCATTGGTAACCGACACACCGATCTGCCGCTCATTTGCTGCAATCTGTTTACGGATATTCTCTTTATTGTCCGAATCCAACGCATTCTCCAGTTTCTTTTTATTGATCAGAAGTGTATAATTGGTCTCGAGTGCAGTCTGTATATCGGCTTCCAGATCAATGGCATCCAGCTCTTCAAAATCGAGTTGCGGAATCTCACGAATTTCTGGCTGGTCACTTCCTTTCCAACCGCACATGATAATCAGATTCTGGCGGGTATTCTCTATCTGCTGTTCCAGTTCTGCGATGGTTTTCTCCTGTTCCTGAACAGCCTCCTGAGCATCCAGAACTTCCATATCTGTAGCCATACCGGTCTGTCTGCGCATTACCGTCTGCTCATACGTGCTTTCCAATGACTGCTTCGTGTCCTTTGCCTGCTCCAGTTCCAGCTGCTTTTTGTAGTAAGATAAAAATTTGGACTGTGCCGACAATGCCAGATTATCTTCTGCCTGACAATAGGTCCAGTAATAGATCTGACTGTCTTCCAGATTGTCATCCGCCTGTTCCCTTAGTCGCTTTGCCTGCTGCTCCAACTGAAAATCGCTGACCATACCCATACCATCTTCCCCGCTTTTGTCAGCTTCCAGATCGTCTGCCAAATCCCGGTAGGCATCTGACACATCCTCTCTGGTAGTTCCATAATCCTGAATGAATTTATGATATTCATACCGATTATTCTGTACGGTCGCATTATATTCATGAATCAGGTCCGGAATTTCTTCATATTCCAACACTTGATCCCTCAGTTTTTCCCACTCCTGTTCACTTCGTGCAAATTCCGGACTTGCCGCAAAAGCGGCTGCAGGAACCTGAATTCCCACAATGCCGGCTATGCACAACACGGCTGCTTTCCGTGTCAAATTTTTCATTCCATATGCTCCTTTCTTAAT
>JBJEIZ010000002.1:0-67564 GCA_051877535.1 Brotaphodocola sp. | reverse complement strand
ACAACACGGCTGCTTTCCGTGTCAAATTTTTCATTCCATATGCTCCTTTCTTAATTACGCAAGTCTTTTTAATAATCGAAAGCTTTCCAGAAAACTTTCTTCAGCTTCCGTTTCCTGTATATCGCCAAGTAAGTACTGCTGAAGCGAATTCATCATCACTGCATGGCAGATATCCTGCAGAACACCAAACTCTTCTTCAGTCCAGTTTTGATATTTACTCGGATTCAGGTGTCGGAACACCCACTGCTTATATTCCTGGTATTCTTCCATCCTAACTTTTCCGAATATCTCATTACAAGATGCATTTACAAATCCAGAAGAAAGATACAGGAACCTGCAGGAGGCATGTTCTCTGCCCATGATCAAATACTTTCTGAGTACTTCCTGCTGCATCATCCAGAAATCTCCTTCTTGCTCCAGAAGTATATGCTTATTCATATCAAATATTTTTTTCCAGGACTGCCGCAATACCATCAGACATGCATCTTCCTTATCCTTGAAATAGGTGTAAAAGCTGGTTCTCGATATATGTGCTGCTTCTGCAATTTTGGAGATTTTTATATCACCACCGGAAACTCTGCATAATTCCTGAAGGACAGCCTTCCTGATCACATCCTTCTTTTTCTCCGGGAGACTGTCAAATCGTTTTGTAGGCATACTATTTCCTCCGATTCATTTCCTTCGGCGTTCTGCTGATGATACAGTAGAATACCGGAAGCATCAAAAGGCTCAGACACGTGGATGCCGCCAGACCGCCGATATTTACAAGCGCCAGTCCCTTAGTCATCTCACCGGAACTTCCCCATCCAAATGCCATCGGGATCATGGAGATGATTGTCGTCAGTGTCGTCATCAGGATCGGTCTCATACGAGTGGCACCTGCTTCGATCAGTGCGGTATCCCGATCCATGGTATCTCGATACTGATTGACCGTATCGACATACAGGATACCGGCATTTACAACCGTACCGATCAGCATCAGGAAACCAATCAGGGAAACCATACTGATGGCGCTGTTTGCCAGCCAGAGCATTCCGAAGGAACCAATCAAACTGAACGGAATCGTCACCATAACCATCAAAGAAAACTTTGGAGATTCAAACTGCATGGCCATAACCACAAAGATCAAAAATACTGCTGTTGCAATAGCCTCAAAAATCGCAGCAAACTCTTCGTTCATGGACTGATCAATGGAATTCAGGCCGGTTTTGACGGTTTCAGTCAGATTCGGCTGAACCACTTCCTGATTCAGTTTTGCCTGCGTTCCCATGTCTGCCAGTTCCGTGTAATCTGCTGAAATGGTTACTTTGTATTGTTTGTCTTCTCGTTTGATGGTAGACGGGCTATCTTTAAATCCCACATCAGCCACATCGGTCAGCATTACCGAGCTTCCGGTTCCGGTGGTCAGTACAATTCCCGTCACCTGATCCAGGGTCTCGTAAGTACCCTCCGGATATTCCACTTTAACCGTGATGTTGTTGCCGTCGATATCCAGTTCTGTTGCTTCGATTCCGCTGACCATATTGTACAATGTATTTCCAATAGCAGCTGCACTCAATCCAACCGATTTCGCTTTTGCTCCATCCACCGTAACCTCTACAACCGGTGAAGAGTTTTCCGCATCGGAATGAACTTTCGTCACTTCCGGCCGCTCCATCAGTTCTGCCACAATCTTGTCAGATACCTCCGTTACTTCATCATAATCGGCACCTTTGATAATCGTTTCAAAGCTCTCTCCAAAAGAAGACATCATGCTCATGGAGCCACTGACATCCACGGTAATGTTGCAGTCCGTAATATCCTGCAGTTCCTTCTTCCACTGATTAGCCACATCTTCTGTGGACATTTTCCGGTTATCCTTCAAATATGCTGTAATACTGCCATCATCACCGCTCATCATACCGTTTCCGCCGCTGGTGGTCATGTAAGCTTCCAGATCTTCATGCTGAATAATGATGGTCTCAACCTGTTTCATAATCTCGTCTAACTTGGCTGTTTCTAATCCCGGTCTAGCCTCGACGCTGATTGACACCTGCCCTTTATCATCCGAAGCCATCAGTTCCATCTTTAAAGTACCTGCCAGTTTGAATGCTGCCAACAGAAGCAGCACGGAAACAACTACAACTGTCTTCCTCCTGGGCAAAATCTTGCGCATCAGACCTCGGTATCCATTCTGCAGCCGTACAATCGGTGCAGAAAGCGGTGCGCTGGTTTTTTCTTTTGGTCGGTAAAGCATGTAGCAAAGCGGTACTACCGTAATGGAAGAAAGCAGAGACGCAGCCATACTGAATACAATTGTATAACCCAGCGGTCCCAGCATTTGTCCTGTCATGCCTTTCAGCATTGCTAAAGGAAGGAATACCACGCAGGTTGTCACAGTTGATGCGATAACGGAAGAACCAACGATATTTGTTCCTTCCAGCGCATCTTTCATGTATTCCACAAATCCGCCTTTCCTTGTATCGGTCACACGGAAACAGCTTTCCAGAACTACGATGGAGTTATCAACCATCATACCAACGCCCAAGGTCAGTGCACATAGCGTAATGACATTTAAGGTCAACCCCATCTGCCCCATACAGATCAGACACACCAGAATCGAGACCGGAATGGAACTTCCGACAATCATAGATGCTCTCAAATCTCCCAGGAACAGCCAGATAATCCCCATGGAAATGAGAATTGCCAGAATCAGCGTTTCCGCCACGGATTTTAAAGAACTGGTAATGGAATCCGCATTATCGTCGATAACCGTAATCGTCAGATTCGGATCCTGCCGCATCAGAGAATCGATCACGCCGTTGACCGCCTTCGACAAAGCCATAGAAGTCGAACTCTGCTGCTTGGTAATCCTGAGGGAAATCGTATCATTTCCATTATAACGGGCAATACTGTCCCCATCATCCGAAGCCCGGTAAATATTGGCTACATCAGCCAGATACACAATCTCATTGCCGGACGTCGTCAGCGGAATGTCGGCAAGGGCTTCTTCCGTATCATAATTCATCTTGGTGGAAAGAGACAGTTCCTGGCTTCCCACCTTCGTTTCTCCTGCCGGATAGGAAATATCCGCCCCTTCTATATCTGATGCAATGGATGCCATGGATACCCCATATTGCTTGACTTTTTCTTCAATCAGTTCGATCCGGATATATTCCTCCGCACCACCCATCAAAGACACTTCGGCCGCATCCGACAGTTTTTCAAATTCCGGTACTATTTCATCGTTTACATAGTTATAGAGACTTTCCTTTCCCGGATAATCCACAACCAGCGTCATATCGGCCCCTGCATTGGAGTTCATCTCAATGATGGACGGTGTATCCGCATCCTCCGGAAGCTCCATATTAGATACCATATCCACCTTTTTCTTCAGGTCATCATAGGCCTCATCCATATCCGTTCCATATTCGTACTCCAGCATGATCATAGAGGTTCCTTCACTGGAATTAGAGGAAATGGATTTCAAACCGGACAGGGTGCTGACAGAATCCTCCAGCGGTTTTGTGATCAGCTCTGTGATATCCTCCGGGCTTGCTCCGGAATATCGGGTTAAAATGATCATCATGGACATATCCATATCCGGAGTCAACTCCATAGACATACCTGTCAGGGCTTTCAAACCAAACACAAGAAGGCACACGATGCTTAGGATGGCCGTGACCGGGCGTTTGAGCACAAATTTTGTAATTCCCATGTTTTTCTCCCCCTTCTACTGCACGGTCTGTGGTGTCTCTTCTGTCACGTTTTCGGACACACTTTCCGGATTCGCTGCACAATCATCTTTCAAACGCACTTTAGTTCCCTCATAGAGTTCTGAACTCCAGGTGGTAAGTACCTGAACATCCAGGTCAATGCCTGACTTGACCTCAATCCAGTCAGAATCATACAGCCCCACTTCAACCTGGATTTTGTGAAGACACTGATTTTCCGGGTCGTAAGTATACACATAAGGCAGACCGCCGTCATAGTAGACCGAGTCCACCGGCACTGCGATGACCCCATCCACTTTTTCTGATATCACATAAAGCTTTACCATGGAACCGGTCGGCAGTTTCGTCTCATCCAGATTATTATCCAACCGTGCCTTTACCTTAAACAGACCAGTAGAGGAATCTGCCATAGAACTGACTTCCGTCACCTCACCGTCATAATTTTCCCGATCCTTTTCCACCACAATCTGATCTCCCTCCCGCAGATAATTGCGGATGCGTTCTGTCACAGAGAAGGAAACCATTTTTGCACCTTGACCGGAAATAACGCAAAGCAGATTACCCTGAGAAACCTGATCAAAAACTTCGATATTACAGATTTCTACAATTCCGGAAATGGGAGCCTGAATCTGGCTGTAGGATATCTGGTTGTCATAATTTACCTTCGCATTGTCGTAGGCAATCTGAGCAGACTTTACATTATTCTGATACTGTTCATAAGCCTGCTGTGAGATTCCTCCGCCTGCATAGAGCACCGACTGTCTGGATAATTCATCCTGCGCCTGTTTTAATGCCAGTTCTGCGGAATCCAGACTGCTTTTAGCACCATCCACCTGCTTTGTATCCAGAACACAGAGTGTCTGCCCCTCTTCTACCAGTTCTCCTGGTTTTACGTAAACTTCTTTTACTTCTCCTGCAGCTTTCGGATAAACATAAACCACCTCTTCCGGCTCCACCTTACCTACCAGACCGGTTGTCAGCCGGATATCCCGGATTTCAGGCTGGGTCACTTCAACCACGGGATCTGCCACAGCTTCTGCAAACGGTTTCTTTGTCAATAACTTTGGTAAAATCAATGCACAGGCGGCAATTACAATCACACTGCCGATGATTACTGTTTTCTTCATGTTGTCTCCCTTCTGTTCTTCATAAATGAGATATCATTCTTCGTGCTGTGTGTCACTTTATCACATGTTCATGAATAAGACCTGAAATAAAGATGAACTCAAGATGAAATCACAGAAATTTCACAGCTCTGTGATTTTTTTCCCTTCTCTGTAAAAATTCATCTAAAGTTCATGATTGTCCTGTATAATCAGGATATGAAAACAGGAACTGAGCAATGGGAGGGATCCACAATGTTAATGCTGAAAATTCTGATCGTAGAAGATGAAGAACCAATCTTAAAACTTTATCAGATTGTTCTGAAAAAAGAAGGATATGCTACCTTTCTGGCACACAATGGGGAAGAAGCATGGAAGATTATGGAAACGAAACACATTGATCTTGTAATCACTGATGTGATGATGCCGGTGATGGACGGTTACGAATTCGTCCGTACACTGCGGGAATACAATCCCCAACTCCCGGTACTGATGATCACCGCAAAAGATGATTTTGCATCCAAGAGTATGGGATTTTCCCTTGGAACGGATGACTATATGACAAAACCAGTGGACCTTGACGAGATGGTACTGCGTGTCAAAGCATTGCTCCGCCGTGCCAATATCGCGACTTCAAGGCAGCTAACGCTCCGCAGCACTTTGCTGGATTACGACTCCCTTTCTATTACCTACCGAAAGGAATCCATCACAATACCGCCAAAAGAATTTTTCTTATTGTATAAACTGCTGTCCTATCCGAATAAAATTTTTACCCGTCGGCAGCTTATGGAAGAAATCTGGGGGATGGACAGCCAGTCTGATATCCAGACTATTGATGTCCACATCAACCGGATTCGCAGGCGTTTTGAAAATAATCCTGACTTTGAGATCCAGACGATCCGCGGACTCGGCTATAAGGCGGTGATCCGGTCATGAAAAATTTCCGTCTGTGGTTTTTATTTACCTGTGCAATTTCTATGACCTTTTTCTTCGGTTTTCTAGTCACCGGGTTTATGGTATTCATTGGTATTCAGATGGATCTCATCTCCTTAAGCAAGCCAGTACACGAACTTCCGATGATTGGGACAGCCATTGCCGCGGCTATCTTTTCCTTCAGCCTGACGATGGTCATCTCCCGGATGTTTTTTCACCCGATCCACGAGTTGACCAAGGCACTGAAAGCCGTCACCAGCGGGGATTTTAACGTACACCTTCTGGAACAGGCAAGATGGAGTGATATCCGGGAAATGAATGTGAATTTTAATCGAATGGTGAAAGAACTCAATTCCATCGAACTGCTTCAGTCCGATTTCATTCAGAATGTGTCCCACGAAATCAAGACCCCCCTGGCAACCGTGGAGGGATACGCCTCTCTTCTGTCTGCGTCAAAATTGTCGGAAGAACAAAACGAATATGTACAGAGAATTCTGGAAAGCAGCCGCAGACTCACTGCCCTCACCGGTAATATTCTCCTTCTTTCCAAACTGGAAAATCAGCAGATTACACCGGAGCGCCGTCAATTTTCTCTGGATGAGCAGCTGCGATGCTGTATTCTGGCCATGGAACCTTTATGGAACAAAAAAGAATTGGAAATGGACGTGGATTTAGCTGAAGTTTCTTGTCTGGGTAATGAAGATCTGCTGGTCCAAGTCTGGACAAACCTGCTTTCCAATGCCATCAAATATACACCGTCCGGCGGTACGATTACCATCCGGCTTCGAAAATACAAGGATACCATTCAGGTTATCTTTCAAGATTCCGGTATCGGTATGGACCAGGAAGTACAGAGTCATATATTTGATAAATTTTATCAGGAGGACCGAAGCCGCAGCAGCGGCGGCAACGGTCTCGGTCTTGCCCTGGTGAAACGGATTCTTTTGCTGTGTCAAGGAAGCATTGAGGTGGAAAGCCAGCCGGGAAAAGGTTCATCCTTCACCGTCCGGCTTCCCTGAGCCATAATGTTTCTGTCCTTATTCCAGTTCAAAAGCTCCTGTATACAACTGATAATAGGTTCCTTTTTCCGCAATCAGCTTTTCATGGTTTCCGCGTTCAATGATGCGTCCATGATCCAGAACCATGATCACATCGGCATTCTGTACCGTAGACAGACGATGTGCAATGACAAATACCGTTCTTCCTTCCATAAGCCGGTCCATTCCCTCCTGCACCAGTGATTCTGTTCGGGTATCGATCGAGGAGGTCGCTTCATCCAGAATCATAACCGGCGGATTCGATACCGCGGCACGAGCAATGGAAATTAGCTGACGCTGCCCCTGTGACAGACCGCTGCCATCGCCTTTCAGAACTGTCTGATATCCTTGCGGCAGCATACGGATAAACCCGTCTGCGTTGGCAAGCCGTGCAGCGGCAACACATTCCTCGTCGGTTGCATCCAGATTTCCGTAGCGCAGATTCTCCATCACCGTTCCCGTGAACAGATTTACATCCTGTAATACCACTCCCAGAGAACGGCGTAAATCCGCTTTTTTTATTTTATTGATGTTAATCCCGTCATAACGGATCTTTCCATCGTCAATATCGTAAAAACGATTGATCAGATTCGTAATCGTGGTCTTTCCCGCTCCGGTAGATCCAACAAAAGCAACCTTCTGCCCAGGCTCGGCGTAAACAGAAATGTTATGCAGCACCTTTTTCTCCGGAACATACCCGAAATCGACATCATCCAATACCACTCTGCCTTCCAGTCTGGTATAAGTCACGGTACCATCATGGTGCGGATATTTCCATGCCCACATTCCGGTGCGCTGCTCTGTCTCGATCAGCATATGGTTTTCCTCCCTGACATTCACCAATGTCACATATCCTTCATCCTGCTCCGGCTTTTCATCCATAAACGCAAAAATGCGGGAAGCTCCTGCAAGAGCAGTTTCTATTGCATTAAACTGGTTGGAAATCTGTGAAACCGGGTTTGTAAAATTGCGGGAAAGTGTCAGAAACGATGCAATCATACCAAGAGTCAGTTTTCCGGTTCCGGTCAGTCCAAGGTTCATGATTCCGTTAATCGCCATATAAGCACCCAGAAATGCGATTGCCACATATTGTATATAGCCTAGCGCGTTCATCATCGGCATCACGGAATTTGCATGACCATTGGCACGCGCAGCACACATCGCCCATGCTTTGTTTTTCTCCAGAAGCTCTTGCTTTGTCTTATCCTCCCTGCAGAATACTTTAATCACCTTCTGACCGTTTACCATTTCTTCCACATAGCCGTTGAGTTCAGCCAGCGTTTTCTGCTGCATCATAAAATAAACTCCAATTTTAGAGGTAATCATCTTTACAATCTGCATAATCAGAAACATGACCACAACTGCAGCCAGAGTCAGCCACACACTAACATACAACATGCAGATAAATACCACTGCAATCGTAAACACAGAGGATACCAGCTGTGCCATTGACTGTGCGATCATCTGACGAAGTGTATCGGTATCGTTGGTATAAAGACTCATGATATCCCCGTGCGTACGGGTATCAAAGACGCGGAGCGGCAGTCTCTGCATTTTTTCAAACATATCGTCACGAATTTTCTTCAAAGTTCCCTGTGCAATGGTAACCATAAAACGATTATAAAACAAAGTTGCCAGAACTCCCACAAGATACACCGCTCCTGTAACAACAAGCACCTTGAGAAGACCCGTGAATACCGGGCTGCTCATACCAAGCAGCGGTACGATATACTCATCAATCAGAATCTGTAGAAACAGCGAAGAAACAGCATTTGCAACCACACTCAACAGAATACAGACCATCACAAAAAACAACTGTCCCTGGTATTCCTTCATGTAAAACAACAATCTGGCAATCGTATCTTTTCTATTCATTACTTGTCTTCTCCTTTCTTCTGAGATTCATAAACTTCCCGATAAATACTGCAGGTTTCCAGCAGATCCTTATGCGTTCCCACTGCAGCAATCCGCCCGTCATCCAGAACAACGATCTTATCTGCATGCTGTACAGAACTGACACGCTGCGCAATCATAATTTTCGTCGTATCGGGAATGAATTCCTGAAAAGCCTTCTGAATGGATGCATCCGTTCTGGTATCCACCGCGCTCGTGGAATCATCCATGATCAGCACCTTCGGTTTCTTCAAAAGTGCACGAGCAATACACAGACGCTGTTTCTGACCGCCGGAAATATTGGTTCCTCCCTGTTCCAGATACGTATCATATTGATCCGGAAAACTCTGAATAAACTCATCCGCACAGGCAAGCCTGCAGGCCTGTTCCAGTTCCTCATCAGAAGCCTGTTCATTGCCCCAGCGAAGATTTTCCCGGATCGTGCCGGAAAACAGCTCATTCTTCTGCAGCACCATAGCCACAGCATTACGAAGTACATCCAGATTATAATTTCTGACATCGACACCGCCAACCAGAAGTCTTCCGCCGGTTACATCATAGAGACGCGGAATCAGCTGAACCAAACTGGACTTGGAGGAACCGGTAGCTCCGATGATACCCACTGTTTCTCCCGAACGGATTGTGAGACTGATTTGTTCCAAAACTTTTTTATCTGCTTTGGCCGCATATACAAAATCCACCTGCTCAAAGCAGATTGAACCATCTTTCACTTCCGTAATCGGTTCTGCCGGATTGGAAATTTCTGTCTTTTCGTTCAGAATTTCTGCAATACGTTTTGCAGATGCCAGAGAAATGGTAATCATGGCAAATATCATAGATAGTGCCATCAGACTCATCAGGATCTGTATCGCATATGAAAATAAAGCCGTCAGATCCCCCGTCGTAAGCCCGACAGCAGCGTTATTCCCGCTTGACACAATCGCTTTTGCTCCAATCCAGGAAATCAAAATCATGCAGGCATACATAAAAAACTGCATAATCGGTGAGTTGCAGGCAAGCAGACATTCCCCTTTTGCAAAATCATGAAAAATTGCTTCTGAGATACGCTTAAACTTTCCGATTTCATACTCTTCCCGGTTAAAAGATTTCACAACCCGAATTCCACGCACATTTTCCTGTACTATATTATTCAGCTGGTCATACGTACGAAAAACCCGGTTAAAAATTGGATTAACCCTTTTGATAATCAGTAAAAGCAGAGTTGCCATGAGCGGAATCACTCCCAAAAAGATCCATGCGATCGTGCGGTTAATTCGAAAAGAAACGATCATGGAAAAAAGCAGCATAACCGGTCCCCGGATAGCCATGCGCAATAACATCTGATAAGCATTTTGAATATTGGTGACATCCGTGGTCAGACGGGTTACAATCGATGCCGTAGAAAATTTATCAATATTGGAAAAAGCGAATGTCTGCACATTGTCATACATATCCTGCCTCAAATTTGCGGAAAAACCAACTGCAGTGCGGGCAGCGATATGCGCGGCAAGTACGCCGGTCACAAGCTGGAGAAATGCGAACATCAGAAGCACTGCCCCATAATTCCACACCGCACTCATGTTTCCTGCATCCACTCCAAAGTCGATGACCTTTGCCATACAAAGCGGTATCAAAATCTCAAATCCCGCCTCCAGAACGGACAAAGCAATGGTAATCAGAGAGCCTTTTTGATATTCCCTCAGACTCTTCTTCAATGTTTTAAGCATATGATATCTCCTTTCTCTGTAGCGCGCTACACTTTTTAAGGAAAGAAAAGCCGGAAAATTCCGGCTTATTTACTCCAGGTTTTTATAAATAACCATCAGCATCTTTCTAAGTTGGGCAATCTCTTCGTTTGATAAGGAAGCAAGCATCCTCTGCTCGCTGAAAAGCATTCTTTGCTCCATCTCCGCTCCAATTGACTCCGACTGCTCTGACAGCCTGACAATCTTATTGCGCTTATCAGCCTGATCCATCCAGCAGACAACATGTCCGTTCTGTTCCATTCGCGAAATAATGCCGACAACCGTGGGATGCGATACTTCCAGATATTCCTCGACTTCTTTCTGCGTTGCACTGCCTCCCTTACTGTACAGAAAAGTCAGAACGCGACTCTGCGTCAATGTCAAATTATAATGCTTTAAATCTGCATCTGCTTTTACTTTCAGCTTATCATTAATATTTTTTATAAAATAGCCAATATCTTTTTGCGGCAAAAGACAGCCCTCCATATCATGTAGCATGCTATAGATTATAATCATTCGAAAGGCCGATGTCAAGAAAATTCCACCTATTATTCTCTATCCTTCTTTATTGGACTCCGGAGGCAGATTCAAACACTCTGCCACCATAAAATTAGCAAATACCTGAACCGCAGAAGTCTTGAAATTTTTGCTGCTGTAAACCATATATAGCATTCGGGTATCAAGAGGTACATCTAATAGCTTGATCTTTTTCAGGTTATCAAACTGTTTTAAAAACGGCGTATCTGCACAGATCGCAACCTTGGATGATTTACAGATCCGGCCCGCTATGGAAATCTCATCATCATAAGAATACTGTGCTTCCACCCCGTTTTCTTTCAGCAGCTTCCGAACGACTTTTCCGATCGGAATATTCTCCCGGTAAGTAGAAAGCTTATAGTCCTTCAGTTCTGACAGATTTATCGCATCCCGTTTTGCCAGAGGATGCGTATTCTGGACAATAGCAATCAGCTCCTGGTACGTAATAGGAACAAATACCAGATCCGGCATATCGTCCACCATGGAACAGAATCCGATATCGTATTTTCCGGAAGAAACTCCCAGCGCCACATCCACGGACATTCCATAATAGGTATTGAACTGGGTATGCGGATTCTTTTTATAGTATCGATCCATGACATCAGGAAGAAAATCCCCCAGAAGCGTCGGGATACATCCAATATCAATGGTTCCGCTTATCTCTCCGGTATTCGCCTTGACTGATGCGATTCCTTCTTCCAGACATTTCAGAGCTTTATCGACATAATAGAAAAAATCCATTCCATATTTGGTCAGCTTAATATTACGTCCTTTTTTCTGAAACAAAGAAACTCCTAATTCCTTTTCCAGAGAAGAAATTGAATCACTGAGGCTGGGCTGCGTGATATATAGCTCTTTGGCAGCTTCCGTATAATGCTGCACCCTTGCCAGTTTGTGAAAATAATATAGCTGCTGTAAGTTCATATTTCCTCCGATCTGAGCTTTATTATCTATTATATTACACTTGACAAAAAAATAACAGCTTAATTTAACAAAAATTGACAAAAAAATGACACATGATGTCAAAAATATCGAACCGACCTTTTGGATCGGTTCGACTGCTTTGTGTCTGATATATGAATCAACGATAACAATTTAGAAAATAAATCCCATCGTCGCCATTGTGGTAATAATAAATCCAGCAAAAATACATGCAATAATAGAACCAAATACCACATGCTTGTAACTCTCTGCCAGCGTACACTTACATACAGAAGTTTCCATAACAACCGGAGAAGCATTCGGAAGTTTGTTCAAAGTAATACCAGCCTCTCCACAGATGCGGTGCAGTGCGCTGATATTCGCTCCTGCTGCCAGAAACTCCTGACCAAAACTTTCCAGAAACAGGGTTTCTGCAGTAATCGCAGAACCGGTCAGTGCGCCGCAGATCATAGTACCGATCCAGGTCTTGAAATAGATCGGAAGAGAGATATTTAATACAAACTGCTGTACGGATGTAAATGCAGGAGCCGCAGTCAGCACCTTGGAAAGACCCACAACTGCTGCTACTGTAAGCATCGTACTTAAACCGGACATACCGCCGGATTTCAGTGTGCCTTTCAAGTCCTTAACTTTCTTAAACTGGGTTGCCAGGATCACGATCACACCGGTTAACAGACCGCATGCCAGGCTGGCACTGGTGCCCATTCCGGTTGTAGCTACTACAACTGCCAGTACCAGTACGAACGGTAACAGAGACACAACCAGCCCAGGAAGCTGATCGTCCGATATCACAACATTGTTATCCTGATACATGGAAAGAAGTTCTTCCTCGGTGTATTTTTCCATGCTCTTCTTCTGTGCATAGTTGAAGTAGATCACATACCAGGTACAGGTAATAGCTGAGAAGATCAGAGACAGACCCGGTGCAACACCAAGGGATGTACCAAGGAAATTTGCCGGAATTACATTACAGATATCCATGGAAAACGCAAAACAGTTTGCATTTGCACCGCCGCAGATCATCAAAAACGGAAGCAGACGGCGATCCATCTTGTTTTCGCGAAGCAGGCTGTCTGCGATCGGATACAGTACGAATACCATGATATAGCCGTTGATACCCAGAAGGGTAATGAAAAAGGTACAGATCAGCATGATCAGACCTACACGTTTTGCACCCAATGCAGCAGACAAGGATTTGGCGATTTTAGTAGCCAGACCGGTCTGATTGACCAGTTCACCAAAAATGCCGCCCAGTGCCAGGATGATGAACCAGGAAGTACAGAAGCTGCCGGCTCCGGCTGAGAACGTGGTCAAAAGACCTTCCCAGAAATCAAGTCCGCTTGTCAGCAGAATAATTGCTGCTGTTACAACTGCTGATGTTACCATATCCACACCTTTGATGATCATGAGGATAAACAGGGCAACAGCAATAATCAAACCAATTGCAGATAACATATGTATTTCCCCCTAATTTATTTTTCTTTTTTTAACTGCGCATAATCTGCGTCCGGCCAGGTCATTACCACATTGATGATGGTCGGGAAGATCAACGTAAACAGCGTAATGATGGAAGCAAAGGTAAGTCCTTTGGATACAAGCGCGGTCAGACCCATCTGAGCCACTGCCCAGGTCAGAATAACATAAGCCAGAGTCAGTACTGCTCCTCGTTTGTTACGCTTTTCCTCAGAAACTTTCGGATCCTCGTTCTTGTATTTCTGATACCAGTTCAGGATACGATCATTGAAGCCCTGCGCATAGTTGATAGCAGTGGAAATGGTTGCGAAGAAAATCGCAATCGTAATCAAAGTCAGCAGCACAGCCTTAATTGCACCGGAACCAACTCCATTCTGAACAACAAGGATCGTATAAACCGCTTTTCCACTGGACCATCCGTCATATACTGCAGAATAATTGGATGCCAGATTCAAAACATTCATCTCCAGGAACGCCCAGTTTACGATCACAGACAGAACGACTGCCCAGCGAAGCGTTTTCTTATTGGTAAAGAGCTGTGCATGATTGACATAAGCACCGAATCCTGCCAGATTCTGACCGGAGAAAATATAAGCCCAGCAAAATGCAATCAGAAGATACTTCACATAGCTTCCCACACCTGCAGCGATATCGTTATTCAGGAGTTCACTCATAACACCCATTTCCGCCGCAAGTCTTCCGGAAGCTACATTAAAAATGATATTCGGAACGTGTACAGCAACCAGTGCAATAAAGATCACCGCACTCATAAATACCGCATTCTTACGCACCAGTTCCGTACCTTTCATACAAAGTACAAACATAATGACTCCAATAATAAAGGTCGATGCCAGATATGGAATACCTGTCAGTTCCTGAAGTGCAGAACCGGAAGTCGAATAAGCCAATGCCATACATACGATCAGCAGCCAGTTAAAATTAAATTCATAAATATACTGCATCGGTTTTGCAAAAATACCTCCACAGAATCGAGAGCCATATTTTTTCAGAAAGTTACTGTAGTCAAACGTTCTAAAGTCCATTGCAAACTTCATAAAGAAATAAATGATAAAACAGTTGATTGCCGCAACCACAAATGGCATAGCCAGACAGAAATACGGCTGTGCGACTACCGGAAGCATTCCGTAAAAACCTGTGTTGCGGAAAAAATAAGTCCACGGCGTTGAGCCCGAAGCAAAACCTCCGCCGCACTGAGAACTGAAAGCAATCGAAACAAAGACCAATACAGTCTTCCAGTCTACCTTGTTATTTGAATTATTTACTGAATTTCCCACTTTATTACCCCCGTGTTCATCTTCCTATTGTTATTTTTTTAACAAATAGGGTAAAAAAACATTTTTATCTTACTGTTTTTTCGCGCCTGACTGCCACTGGGCATTCATCTTATCCAACGGAATCTCGATCAAACCTGCCTGTTTTTCATATACATAAATGATAAATCCTCTCTTACATCGAAACACACATTCCAAACAAGGATCTTCATCACAATAGGCAAATGCATCGGTATCAGCCAGTGCAAATACCATCGGAGAGCGCTTTGTATCTCTGATGTATTTCAGATAACCTCCGGTAAATGTCTTTAAGTAGATCCAGTCCGGATGTTCTCCAGGTGTATTCATCTTCCAGCTGACCCGTACTGCATTGTCATTGTAGCCGCCGGTAATCTGGTAAGCAACGGTTATCCTGTCTGCAGCAGGTTCGGCTGCTGCAGGGATCAGGCGCCCGGCTTTTTGACCGCAGCACAGGATCTCAATTTTCTCCATATCCTGTCCTCCGGTCACCGGAAATAATGCCCCACATTTTTCGCAGCGGTAAAATACAACATCCGGACATTCTGACTCTCGTGGTTTTCTCGTATCACGGCACCTTCTTGGTCCGAATTTCTGTTCGATCATGCCGCATCACCCTTTCATTCGCTTTTTCAGTTCTTCCAGCAGCAGATATTTCTTCACTTTTCCGCTGCCGGTATGCGGAATCCTGTCAATCAGTTCCAATCGTTCCGGCCAGAATCGTTTCGGAACATTTTTTTCTTTCAGATATGCCACCACATCTTCCAAACATAGATTTTTATATCCGGGTTTCAGAACGGCAAACGCGCAGATGCGTTCTCCGAGGCGTTCATCCGGCATACCGATGATTGCATGATCTCCCATTCCCGGACACCCTTCCAGTGCATCGTTGATCTCATTGGAATTTAAGTTTTCCCCTCCGCGCACGATCATATCTTTCTTGCGTCCGATGATCCGGATATTGCCCTTTTCATCCATCACACAAAGATCGCCGCTGTGGAACCATCCGTCATCATCCAGTACCCCGTCCGTAATATCTCTTGCCTTTAAATATCCGACAAAAAGACTGGGTCCCCTGGATAATTCCTCTCCCGGTGTTCCAATCGGGACATCGTTGCCGTCATCATCAACGACTCGAACTTCCACTCCGGCAATCGGTCTGCCGGATGTTGTTCCGTCCAGTGCCAGCGCTTCCTCCGGATGGACAAACACATGGGGGACACTTTCGGTAGATCCATACACCTCACAAAGCAGGATCCCAAATTTCCATGCACGCTGCACCATATAACCCGGTACCGGTGCACCTCCGCACAGATAGAACTTCAAAGTTGGAATTCCTCCGCCATTCGTATCCAGTTCCCGGATAATATCATAAATGAACGGAGTCGCACCCATGGAATAGGTGCACTTTTCCCGGTTCATCAGTTCAATGGCTTCTCTGCAGCAGTACTTCTGCTGAAGAACCGTTTTTGCACCATGAAGCATCGGCGCAATAATCGCATGATGGAATCCTGTAGCATGATGCAGCGGAGCCGGCATGAACATGATATCCTCTTCGGTCAGATTCAGTTCCCGATTGAACGTATCTTCACTATATCTGACATTGTCATGGGTCAGAAGCACGCCTTTGGTTCCTCCTGTAGTTCCGGAGGTACAAAGAATCACTGCAATATCCTGCCCGGTCAGTTCATGTACACAGGATTCCCGCGCAAGCGGCTGGTATTTTTCCAGAATTTCCCGCAGAACCGGAAGATCGTTTTCCCGCTCCTTCGCATAATCCACCAGAACAATGCCTTTTAAAGTCGGGATCTCATCCTTCACTGCAAGAATCCGCTTTTCATAATCTGTCTTATAGAAAAAGGTCGGACCGAAATAGACCTTTGATTCCGTTACATTCATACTCCGGATCAGTTCTTTTTCCTCATAAGACATGGCAATCGGATGGGCTGTCGCTCCTGCCTTGTAGCAGGCAATGGTCAGCATGGCAAATTCACTCCAGATCGGTAACTGGTAGGAAACCACATCCCGCGGGCGAATGCCAATGTCCAGGAGATAGGCTGCCACTCTGGCGGCAGCCTCATCCATTTGCCGATAGGTGTAACGGAAGCCCCGGTCATCCACGATATATTCCCGGTCCGGGAACCGATCGACGGTTGCTTCCCAACAGTCCAACAGGGTCTGGTCCGTCCAGTATCCTTTTTTACGATACTGCTCTCTTAATTCCGGATTAATTTTAATCTCTTCGAACATAATCCGTCCTCCCATCGGAACATCAACCGTTCTGCTGTCTTGCCTTTAACTCCTTCACAAGTGCAGGAACGATTTCAAATACATCGCCTACAATGCCATAATCAGCAACCTCGAAAATCGGTGCTGTCTCATCTTTATTGATTGCAATAATGGTTCCGGACTCGCTCATGCCTGCTACATGCTGAACCGCACCGGATATTGCACATGCAAAGTAAATTTTCGGGGATACCGTGGAACCGGTCTGTCCCACCTGCTTGGTCTGCGGCATCCATCCTGCATCAACCGCTGCGCGGGAACATCCAACTGTTCCGCCAAGCACATCAGCCAGTTCTTTTAAGATTGCAAAATTCTCTGCATTCTTCATGCCGCGTCCGCCGGACACGATTACATCCGCCTCATCCAGCCTTATATCGTTTTCTTCACATGCTTTGATAAATTCGACAACCTTTGTCCGGATTTCTTCTGCCGGCGTATGAATCTCTTCTGCGATAATCTCCGGTTTGTTATCCGGATTTCTCTCCGGTTTCTTAAATGCACCCGGTCTGCAGGTACCCATCTGCGGTCTTGTCTCTGAGCAGAGGATCTGTGCATACAGGTTGCCTCCAAATGCCGGTCTCTCCCATACAACGTTTCCGGTATCCTCTTCCACACTCAGTGCGGTACAGTCTGCTGTCAGACCGGTACGCAGGCTGACTGCAATCTTGGAACCCAAATCTCTGCCGTTAACGGTAGCGCCAACCAGAATCGTATTCGGATCATATTTCTCACAAAGCTTTAAAAATACATTGCCATATCCATCAGCGGAGTAGTTCTCATACTCATCGCCCTTTACCACATAAATCTTTTCTGCGCCGTATGCACCGGCTTCTTTCACAGCTTCATCCACATCTTTCCCGATAACAACCGCGCACAGTTTCTGTTTCAGTCCATCTGCAAGCTTGCGGCCCTGTCCCAGAAGTTCAAGGCCAACACTCTTCGGCTTTCCCTGGAAACACTCGATAAATACCCAAACGTCTTTACATGTCTCAAAACTCATCTCTTCGTGACCTCCTTCGACCTTCTTACAGAACTTTCGCGTCAACCAGTTTACCGATCAGAGCATCTGCAACCTCAATTGGGCTGTTGCCTTCGATATTTACACAATTGGCAGTTCTCTGTGGAGTAAAGGTTTTCTTAACCTTGGTCGGTGAACCTTTCAGACCCATTTTGGAAATATCGGCATCCGGAAGATCAGCCAGCGTGATCTCACCGATTTCTGCTTTCAGAGAGCTGATCACACCTTTCACGGTTGCGTATCTCGGCTTGTTGCTCTCCTTTGTTGCGGTGCAGAGTACCGGGAACTTCGTCTCAATCACTTCCACGCCTTCTTCCACCTGACGTCTTGCAATTACCTTATCGCCATCCACCTTCAGATCCAGCACATAGGTCAGGCGGGTTGCTTTCAGATGTTCTGCAATGGATGGGGCAGTCTGACCGGTATCGCCGTCAATCGCCTGCTTGCCGCCCAGAATCACATCATATGCGCCAAGTTTTTTAATTGCCTGAGACAAGATATAGCTGGTTGCATAGGTGTCAGAACCACCGAATGCACGGTCCGTAACCAGATATGCCTCATCTGCACCCATAGCCAGTGCCTCTCGCAACACTGCCTTTGCCTGCGGCGGTCCCATGGAAATTACCGTTACTTTTCCGCCATACTGATCTCTCAGCTGAAGGCCGGTTTCCAGAGCATTTTTATCAAATGGGTTCATGATACTCGGAACACCGGTACGAATCAGTGTGTTCTTTACCGGATCGATCTTGATTTCAGTGGTATCAGGAACCTGTTTTATACAAACAACGATATTCATCTTCATTCCTCCTGTTGGCATTCTTACGTTACTTATATTCCTTCTCCAGTACGCCCGCAATGGTCATTCTCTGAATCTGGTTCGCACCCTCAAAGATCTGGAATACCTTGACATCACGCATCAGTTTTTCTACCGGATACTCTTTGCTGTAGCCGTATCCGCCGAAGACCTGAACCGCGTTGGAAGTTACTTCCTGTGCGCAGTCAGAAACAAACGCTTTACAGATGGAACCTTCTTTCTGAACCATAATGCCTGCATCCATCATTTTCATGGTGTTGTTTACCAGACATCTGCAGGCTTCTGTCTTCATTGCCATATCCGCCAGCATAGCCTGTACCATCTGGAATTTGATAATCGGCTTGCCAAACTGTTTTCTCTCTTTTGCATATTTCACAGATTCATCCAGCGCACGCTGCATGATACCAACTGCCAAAGTTGCCACGAATGCGCGGGAAAGATTCAGTGCATTCAGAGCCAGTTTAAAACCGGAACCTTCCGGTCCAACCATTGCGGATGCTTTGACACGTACATTTTCAAAGATCAGGTCGGTCGTATTGGAAAGACGAAGACCCATCTTGTTTTCATGAGCTCCTACGGTCACGCCAGGAGTATCCGCGTCTACGATGAATGCCGAAATTCCTTTCGATCCTTTTTCCGGGCTGGTCTTGAAAAATGCTACAAATATATCGGAAATTGCACCATTGGTAATAAAGGTCTTGGTACCGTTTAGGATGTACTCATCGCCATCCTTCACTGCCGTTGCACGCATACCTGCCGGGTCGGAACCTGCGTTCGGCTCCGTCAGAGCAAAACCTGCGAATTTACCGGGAGCAACCTTATCTGCAAAATACTGTCCCTGCTCTTTGGTTCCTGCCAGAATCACGTTGCGCAATGCTACGAAACTCGTTACAAATGTGATTGCATAACCGGCATCTACTTTTGCCAGTTCTTCGAAAATCATGGCTGTTGTTTCATAGCTCAATCCGGTTCCGCCATATTCTTCCGGAATTTCCAACATATGAAGTCCCATATCAAAGCCCCATTTATACAGTTCTTTCGGGCATTCTCCCTTTTCGTCTGCTTCTTTTACATAAGGCTTGATCTCATTCTCTGCCATTTCCCTGACCAGAGCGATCAGTGCTTTTTGTTCTTCGGTGTAAAGTAAGCTCATGTTATTTTCACCTGTTCCTTTCCTGAAATCACAGTTGTCTCAATCCGACAGCTCCCTGTGCAGCTCCGGATTCGATTGCCTCATCTATTTCTGCATCGCTGTATCCCAGATGCTTCATGATCTCAATCGTATGTGCACCCTGTTTGCCGCCGATCACATATTCCGGCTTGCCCAGAGATGCAAAATTAACCGGGTTGGTCGGCATGATTTTTCCGCCTGACGCATAAGGAATCTTCGTCAGTACATCATTAGCCCATGCCTGCTCGTCTTCGTAAATATCAAGCGGTTCATATGCTGCTTCACACGGCATATCATTTTCTTTCAGCATCTTCATCAGATCATCCCGGTTGATTTTAGCGATTGCAGCATCCAGAACATCTGTCACTTCTTTGTTCAAATGATTGTTGTTGACATCTGCGCAATGTTTATACTGATCTTTCTCAAGCATCTCCGGACATCCCAGAAGTGTGAACATCTTCGTGTAGTCACGGTCATATTCCGGACAGCAGATGCAAACCCATTTCTCGTCTTTCGTACGGAATACGTTATTGAACGGGTTCGGAACTTCTTTTCTGCTCTTCGGATACTGATTGCCATACTGTGCGGAAATCAGCCCGGTACTCAATGCATAAACTGCTGCGTGGTGAAGTCCGATGGTAACTTTATCGCCCAGACCTGTTTTCTCTCTGCGGTACAAAGCTGCACAGATACCGGAAGCCAGTGCCATTGCTACCTGGAAATCGCCAAATCCATTGGTCGGGATCATCGGGGCATCTCCGCGGTTTACGGTAGTTCCGAATACACCGCCTCTTGCCATATAGCAAGTAACATCAAAACCTGCAGTATCTTTCTCCGGTCCCTTTTCTCCATAGCCAAGAACCTGTGCAAAGATCAGTTTCGGGAATTTCTCTTTTAAGGTTTCATAATCAAGACCGAGTTTTACCAGCGCTTTGGTCCGGTTATTGGTAACAAATACATCTGCTTCTTCCAGAAGCTTGTAGCATATCTCCAGTCCTTTTTCCGTCTTTAAATTCAGGGTAATAAATCTCTTATTTAAGTTTGCCACATCGAAAGCAAGGTTTTCCTCATCTGTAAACGGCATATTGAATACCGCACCCTGAGTTCTTGCAGGATCTCCTTTATGAGATTCGATTTTGATACAGTCAGCACCCCATTCACCAAGCACACGAACTGTGGTGGGAGCAGCCAGATAAGTGGTTAAATCTACAACCTTTACTCCTTCTAATGGTTTCACGGTCATTCCTCCATCTATTTCTGATAACATATATTCGAAAGGGTCACCAGGTCCAACGACAGAACCCGGCGACCCTTCGTCAACTTTCTATAAAATTACAGTACATACTCCATTTTTGCATCATGCTTAATGGTGTTTCTGGAAATGGTAATTCTCTGAACAGTCGGAGCGCCTTCCTCTAACCACATTGCACGGCAGTCACGATACAGTCTCTCAACCGGGCCGTACTTGCAGTCTTCGAAGTAGCCTACGCCGCCGAAGATCTCAAGCATCTCATCGCTGACTCTTCTGGTGGTGTCAATGCTGTACAGCTTACACATAGCAGCCTTCTCTTCGATATACTCGCCGGTCGGGTTCTCCATGTAGGATTTTGCGAAATCATAAACCATGCAGCGCAGTGCATGTACCATCATGGACATATCAGCGATCTTGCAGCGGATTGCCTGACGGGTTCCGATCGGTTTGCCGAAGGTTACACGATCAGCTGCATATTTCAGAGACAGCTCTAACATTCTCTGTGCCATGCCCAGGTTGGAAGCTGCGATGTGTGCACGGGATACAGACAGGGAGTGCATTGCGATCTCGAGACCCTGACCTTCTTTACCTAACAGATACTTCTTGTCGATACGGCAATTGGTAAATTTCAGTTCGCCATGTCCTGCACCGCGGCAGCCCATCATGTGAGGCATGTTGATTACTTCGAATCCAGGTGCATCCATCGGTACGAAGAAAGCAGACAGTCTGTCGTTCTTATCGGATGCCGGATTGGTAACAGCGATCACATAAGCGAATTCACAGCAGTCTGTGTGGGAGATCAGGGTCTTTTCGCCGTTCAGTACATAGCAGTCTCCATCTTTCACAGCAGTGGTATGTAAGTCAGCGCCGGTACCGCCGGTTGCCTCAGTCAAAGCGAAGCAGGTGAATACTTCTTTATTCTGGAACTTCGGCATATACTCTGCTTTCAGCTCATCGCTGCCGTAGTCATCCAGGATTCTCCAGTTCAGATCCATTGCATAGTGCAAATGCATTCTCATTCCGCCCGGTCCTCTGGAGAACTCTTCCTGTACCTGAAGAATCTCAAGTTCATTTAAGCCCCATCCGCCGTACTCTTCCGGAAGAGAGCAACGATACAGATTGTTCTCGATTGCCAGATCGTAAAACTCCTGCGGGAATTTGTTGGTAACTTCAACCTCTTTCTGAATCTCCTCAAGCGGTCCCTCAGCCAGCTCACGAATCTGTTTTAAGTATGCCTGGAATTCTTCGTTGGTTAATTTACTCATTAATAAATCCTCCTTGTTTCTTATTTGTTAAGTATTTGTTTAACAATTTCTATGGTTTGATTATAGCAACTATGCAAACAAATATCCAATCGGCTGTAATCGACCTTTTTTTCGTAATTAATAGCTAATTCCTATCAATCATTCTTTTGATTGTATTTGCATTTATACAATGTTATAGTATTTTTATGTAATTTTATTAACAATCTTTGACCATTTTAAGGAGGTTTTCATCGATGAGATCTGATCTTATGGACGGCATCCGGCAACATTTAAAGCCGATCGGCAGTTTTCGGAATGCCGAAATTCTGGAAATTGAACCGGGACATGCCAAAGTTTCCATATCTATTACAGAAGATGCACGGAACTTATACGGAAATGCTCATGGCGGTTTTTTATTTTCTATTTGCGACGCAGTAGCCGGAATGGCTACCTACGCCTATGGGATTTCCAACGTTACTCAATGCAGCAGTTTCAGTTTTTTTAAGGGGATTCACTCCGGAACCATTTATGTGGAAGCGAATGTCATGCATAAAGGGAAAAAAACAGCTGTGCATCAGGTAGAAATAACAAATCAGGAAGGAACACTGCTCGCCGCAGGAATTTTTACCATGTTTCTTGGGTTACCTCTGTAAATCCAGAAAGTGCAACCAGAAAACCCGCTATAAATACAAAAGAGATACAAACGCCCGGAACTTTTATCTTGACAAGCCTTTGCTGCTGTGATATTTTGTTATGGTAAAGTGAACAGAGCACAAAACAGGTATTTGCAATGGGGCAGATATTTATTTATGGTGTCCCCGACTGACGAATTTCTGTATACACAAGTATCAAGAGCAGGAGGAATCGATCACCCCCTGCTTTTCTATTCACGGAATGCAAGGCAGCGTGCCGGTGACGCATCACACTGCATTTACTTGAAACAGAGGTTTTTGTTTTGTTTACTCTATACACAGATATCGAGGAGGATTTGAGTATGATTGAAAAGATCGCGCATATCAACGGAATCATTAACGGCTTTGTCTGGGGACTCCCCATGCTGGTGCTGTTGGTTGGAACCGGAATTCTGATGACCATACTGACAAAAGTTTTTCAGATTTCCCACATCGGCTACTGGATGCGGCACACATTGGGCAGCATTTTTACAGACAAACACATCACCCGACACACAGGTGAGGATGATAAATCCATATCCCAGTTCCAGTCTCTCTGTACCGCTCTGGCTGCCACAATCGGCACCGGCAATATTGTCGGCGTGGCTTCCGCACTTCTGTTTGGTGGTCCAGGTGCCATTTTCTGGATGTGGATCGTTGCTTTCTTCGGAATGATGACAAACTATTCTGAAAATGTTCTGGGTATCTACTACCGCAGAAAAAATGTAAAAGGAGAATGGTGCGGAGGCGCCATGTACTATTTAAGAGACGGTCTCGGCGCCAAGAAGGGAATGAGCCAGGTCGGAGCGATTCTGGCTGTTCTGTTTTCCGTTTTCTGTCTGTTGGCATCCTTTGGTATCGGCAATATGAGCCAGATCAACTCCATTGCCGGCAACATGAAAGCTGCTTTTGGCATTCCGAATGTGGTAACCGGTATTGTCCTGATGATCCTGGCAGGTCTGGTTATTCTGGGTGGTATTAAGAGAATTGCATCTGTAACCGAAAAACTGGTTCCTTTTATGGCAATTATTTATGTCATTGGTTCCCTGATCATCTGCATTTCCAATGCTGATCAGTTGGGTGCAGTTCTGACATCCATTTTTAAAGGCGCATTTGCCATGAAAGCCGTTGGCGGCGGTATCGTCGGTTCCGGCATCAAGATGGCTGTTACCTGGGGTATGAAACGAGGTGTGTTCTCGAATGAAGCAGGTCTTGGTTCTTCCGTAATGGTTCACTCCAGCTCAAACGTAAAAGAACCTGTACGTCAGGGTATGTGGGGTATCTTTGAAGTATTTGCAGACACTATTGTAGTCTGCAGCCTGACTGCATTTACCGTATTATCATCCGGTCTCGTAGACCTTGAAACCGGCGCCGTTATCAGCTCTTCTGAAGGCTCCGCACTGGTTGGAGAAGCATTTGCAACCGTATTTGGTCAGGCAGGACCTGCATTTATCGCTCTTGCCATCCTGCTGTTTGCATTCTCAACAGTTCTTGGATGGAGTCACTATGGCACCATTGCTTTCCAGTATCTGTTTGGACCGGGAGCAACTATCATTTACCGGGTAATCTTTATCGTATTCATTCTCGGCGGCGCAACCATGAGTCTGGATCTTGCATGGGATTTATCCGATACATTCAACGGACTAATGGCAATTCCGAACTTAATTGGTGTCCTGAGCCTGTCACCGATTGTTTGTAAGATTACGAAAAACTATGTAGACCGTCATATCCGCGGTATCGATGAAGAGCCAATGCTCTCTGCCTTCCCGGATATCCAGAAGGAAGCTGCAAAAGAACTGAATGAAAGTGATTGATTGCAGATGCAGGCAACCTACATATAGATAAAAAAGGAGTTTTGTGACCGTGATTAAAATCATGATCGCAAAACTCCTTTTTCTTTGCTGGATTTTCCTTTTTTTATCACCGCATACCCGCAATAATCTCATTTGCTTTCCGATAAACCTCTTCCGGCTCCACACCGATAAAAAATTTCTGATCTTCATAAAGAATGGTTCCATTGACCATCGTCAGCTTAACATTCTGCTTACTGCCGCTGTAGACCAGATTCTTCACCGGATGATTGACTGGCTGCATATTCGGCTGATGCATATCGATCATAATCAGATCTGCCAGTTTTCCTTCTGCCAGACAGTCACAATCATCTAATCCCATCGCTTTTGCACCGCCACATACTGCCATCCGAAGCACATCCTCTGCCGGTACTGCTGCTGCATTCTTATCACGCAGCTTTGCAAGCCCCGTCACAAGGAACATCTCACGAAACATGTCAAGGCAGTTATTGCTCGCCGGTCCATCGGTTCCAATCGCCACGTTAATACCACGTTTTAACAATTCCGAAGTGTTTGCCATACCACTGGCAAGCTTCACATTAGAACCCGGATTGGTCACTGCTGTCAGTTCCTTTTGACGGAAAATTTCCATCTCCTCTTCTGTCAGCCAGACACAATGATACCCACCTCCTCCGTAATCGAACATCCCAAGAGAATCCAGATAAGATACCGGAGTCTTGCCGTGACGCTGCACGCATCCTTCCACCTCATTGCACGTCTCGGAAAGATGAGCAAATACCGGTGCCTGATACTTATGCGCAAGTTCGGCAACCCCTCTCAGTAATTCTTCTGAGCAGGTATATTCCGCATGAAAACCAAGACAGTACCGGATTCGTTCATCCATCTGATTATATGTCTGATAGTATGATGCAATCTCCGGAAGCGAAAAGGAAAAATCATTGAGACCGCTGACCAGTACCGTGCGAAAACCACATTCCATCGAGGCTTTCGCCATCATTTCCGGGTTGAGGTACATATCAAAAGCGGACGTAATGCCGCTGGTCAGGTATTCCATGATCGCCAGCTTGGAAAGCCAGTAAATATGCCGTGGTTTTAATTTTGCTTCCATCGGAAACACCCGATGATTCAGCCACTCCTGGAGCGGAAGATCATCCGCATAAGAACGCAGAAACGTCATAGCAGAGTGGGTATGAGCATTTTTAAATCCCGGCATGATCATATTCCCATCCGCATCGATTTCACGATCCCAGACCGGCATATGGCTTATTTCTGTACCGATTCGTGCAGGTCCCACATAGGTAATACGATTTCCTTCCACCCATACTTCTCCATGAACCAAATTCATCGTCTGATTCATGGAGAGAATTTCCGCATTATAAAAACGTATGTTCATACCTAGCCCTCTTTCCTTTCATAGCATTTATAAAGTATTTATACTATCTTTTTGAGGAAAACTCAATTCCTATCTGCCTCCCCTTCAACTTTTTCATGATACTCCAATACGATGGAACCAGAAATGCATCTGCTGCAATCCACGCGCACGGACTGGCAAAACAGACTGCCAGATATCCAAACAGAGGAACCATACAAAAACCCACAAAAGAACGGGCAAACATCTCACAGACACCTGCCAGAACAGCTAATTTCGAATACCCCATTCCCTGAATCAGGAACCGGACAATATTAACCAGCGCCAGAGGAAAATAAAAAGCGGCATTGACGATCAAAAACAGATGTACCTGACTCAATATTTCCTCCTGTCCTGCATCCAGAAAGAGAAGCCCCAAAGGTCTTCCGAATACAATTAGAATCACAATTGCCGCTGCCGAGTAAACGCCGCCCATGATCACAGCAGCCCGCAGACCTTCGTTGATACGATCCAGCTTGTTTGCTCCTATGTTCTGACCGCCGTAGGTTGCCATTGTTGAACCAAGCGCATCATATGGACAGCAGAAAAACATACCGATTTTTGAACCGGCGGTAACTGCAGCTACTGCCATAGATCCCAGACCATTTACTGCTGTCTGCAGCACAACGCTTCCGATTGCAGTAATGGAATACTGAATGCCCATCGGTATTCCCATATTGCAGAGGATTTTCATGATATTTCCGTCCGGCTGTGCCTCATCCCGCGTCATACGAAGAACTTCATAGTGTTTCGCCATATACACCAAACAGGAAATTCCGGAAACTGCCTGTGCAATGACCGTAGCCCAGGCTGCACCTGCCACTCCCATCTGAAATACCACGATCATAATCAGATCCAGTATGATATTCATGACGGAAGAAATAATCAGAAAAACCAAAGGTGTTTTGCTGTCTCCCAGAGAACGGATCACACCGGATACTATATTATAGAGATAAGTAGCCGGAATCCCAAGAAAAATCACAAAGATGTAAGCATAAGCCCCATCCAGTATATCATTCGGCGTATCCATCCATACCAAAATGTCCCTGCAGAGTATGCAGACCACCACAGTCATAACGCCGGCAAACAAAATCGACAGCCAGGCACCATTTGCCACGAATTTGCGCAGTTGACTGTAATTCTTCTCTCCGAATTTCTGTGCTACCGGAATCGCAAAACCATTGCACACACCCATGCAGAAACCAATGATCATAAAGTTGATGGAACCCGTAGAACCAACAGCCGCCAATGCCTGTACACCAAGATATTTTCCTACAATAATGGTGTCCACCATATTATAAAATTGCTGAAACAACATTCCTAAAAGCATTGGAAAGAAAAACCCCAGCAGAAGTTTCGTTGGTGAACCGATCGTCATATCCTTCATTATTTTATTGTCCATGCTTTCATCCTGAACCTTTCTTCATTAAGATGTTGGGTGGCAAAAGGTCTTTTGACACCTCTGATACCGAATTGCTTCATGCTTTGCACTCCCGCAATTCTCTTATTAATTTAAAAAAAACTTGGTATCATAATTTACCTTAAACACTGGGAAAAAGCAATTGATTTTTTTAACAAAAAATATCAAAAAAGGGGACCATCTTTTGCTGGGTTAAGATAGCGTAACCATACTAGGCAGCGTCGGCGATGAACTGCTGCTCGTCAAAATGCAATACCCGTCTGTAAGGATCAAATGACTAATGCCGGAAAATCATAATTGTCTTGACAAATCGACTAATATGATAGATAATAGTAATAAATACTATTATTGTATGTGTTGAAATTTTATATTGGGGAGGTATTTTATGGCGATTTACAAATGCTCAGTCTGCGGCGCAATCTACGATGAGGAAAAAGAGGGACTTCCGATTTCGGAACTTTCCTGCTGCCCGATTTGTAAACAACCTGCATCCAGGTTTGTTCTGATTTCCGATGAAGCAGCACCGTCTGCAGCATCATCCATTTCCAGTGAAACTGCAGCACCAACTCCTTCCGGCACACTTGATTACGATGCCGCCACTTCCAGAATTGACCCTACTTGCCGTTACATGGCTGAAATCCATCAGATGGCAGTGACGGGACACTCATTGAGCGGTGCAATGTGTACTCAAATGCCAATGCCCGGCTGGGATGATATCCTGATGCTTGGAGCACAGTTGAATCCTCCGCCTTTAAATGATGAAGACCCGGTGGATACGACTACGGTCATTGGAAAACATGCAAAAAGGCCGATGATTCTTGGAAGCCCGATTTATATTTCCCATATGTCCTTCGGTGCCCTGTCCAAAGAAACGAAAATTGCTCTGGCTAAAGGTTCTGCCCTTGCAAAGACAGCAATGTGCAGCGGCGAAGGAGGCATTCTTCCAGAAGAACGTGAGGCCGCTTATAAATATATTTTTGAGTACATTCCAAATAAATATAGTGTGACTGATGAAAATCTGCGCAGAGCTGATGCCATTGAGATCAAGATCGGTCAGGGAACGAAACCTGGTATGGGCGGACATCTGCCTGGAGAAAAGGTTACAGCAGAAATCGCTGCTATTCGCGGTAAGAAGCCTGGAAATGATATTCAGAGTCCAAGCAAATTCCCGGAACTAAATTCTAAAGAAGATCTGAAAGCTATGGTTGATATGCTGCGGGCACGTTCCGACGGCAGACCGATCGGTATCAAGATTGCAGCTGGAAGAATCGAAGCAGATCTGGAATATTGTGTATTCGCACAGCCGGATTTCATCACCATTGACGGCAGAGGAGGCGCAACCGGCTCCAGTCCGCTCTTCCTCAGAGAAGCCACTACGATACCAACCATTTATGCTCTTTACCGTGCCAGAAAATATTTAGACTCCGTTCGCTCCGATATTTCTCTGGTCATCACCGGAGGACTGCGCGTTTCTGCTGATTTTGCCAAAGCTCTCGCTATGGGTGCAGATGCCGTCGCAGTAGCCAGCGGAGCCATGATTGCCGCTGCCTGCCAGCAGTACCGCATCTGCGGCAGCGGCAAATGTCCGGTCGGCATTGCAACCCAGGACCCGGAGCTTCGTGCAAGACTGCACACCGAAGCTGCAGCACAGAGAGTAGCCAACTATCTGAATGTCTCTCTGGCAGAATTAAAAACATTTGCCCGTGTTACCGGCCGCCATTCCGTACATGATCTGTCTGTTGACTGCCTGGTGACAACTGACCACGATATTGCAAAATATACGAATATCCGCCATATTGGGGAACCAGTGGGATACTAAATTTTTATCTTAAAAGACATATAAGGCGAGCTGCCAGACAGCTCGCCTTATATGCATACATCTCTTATCCTTCCATCCAATGCAGCCCACGAATACGGCTGTCACTGATTTTTTCCATCAATTCCGGCAGCAGATTCTGCAAAAACGGATCGCATCTTTCCACTAATCCCTGCCGCTTCCACTCTTCTGCAATCCGCATACAGATCGTTTCTATCGCATCCATACGGCTGTATGCATCTGCGTGATCATCGGTCAGAGACAGGAACAATTCCCATGATTCCGGAAAAATCGGTAAATCCCTCAACCCGCGATGCATCCATTTATAAAAAGGTGCATATCGATGGTTCAGCAAATAAATCATAGACATCCCATTTTTGATAAATTCTGACAATGCCAATTCGGCCGCTACCGGTTCCCCACGATTGACTGAGCGCGGATAATTATACTGTCCGGACTGAGACATTGTCGCTGCCCGGGCAACCATCTTTTTAATCCGGATATCTTCCGGATAACCCTGAAGCAGTTGTTCCCGAATCGCAGTAAATTCCCCTGCCTCATCACAGAACACCTCGCCATTGACTGCTACTGCAAAATAATGTTCCGGCAAATGCAGCCAACGCATAGAATCCTGAAAAACACCCGGAGTCCCCAAAAAGTGATTGTAAAAATCACCAATTTCCCACACACCGGTTCTGTGCCCGGTCATTTTGTGATCTCTCCGTACCGGCAAACCACCATATTCTCCAGGAAGATTTTCATATGCTTCCTGCAGCTGTTTTCCAATTGCTGCTATATCTTCATGATTCAGCCACATGCAAAATGCCGGACCGAAATCATGATCCCGCGAAATTTCATCATCAAATCCAAAGCATTCGGAACCTTCCCCTACGAGACCAACAGCGATCCGATGTTCATACTCCGGAAATTGTTCGTGAATCATCAGTTTGCCGTAGGTTTCGTAATATCCGCGGGATAATTCTATTCCTCTCATATTTCGTTCTCCTTTTGCATACTTTCTGATCGTGCCCGCTTTACAAAGGACTTATTCCTTCATTCCCAGCTTTTTTCTGAGAGCCGTTCCTTTTTGCATCCATACCTCCGCTTCTGCATTTTTCCCCAGTTTTCTGCATACAGCTGCACAATTTTCACATCCACAGGCATACTCGACATTCTCCCCATACACCAGCTTCGTCTTTTCCAATGCCTCCTGAAAATCTGCGAGCGCCTGTTCATAGCGGCCTTCCTGATACGCAAGCGTTCCTCTCGTATTCAGAGCTGCAGGATAATGAGGATTCACTCCGCAATCCAGCTTTGACAAAATAGAAACTGCATGCGCAGCCGCCTCCTTCGCTTTTTCCTGATCCCCCGCTGCCTGATAAGCAGCCGCCAGATTATTCCAGGTTGTTCCCTGTTCCACGATCTGGTGAGCATATTCCTGCACAATCAGAAGAGCTTTGTGAAAATAGGACAATGCTTGATTCGGATTTCTAAGATCAAGATATACAAGTCCCATATTGTTATAAAGACCTGCCAGAATCTCTTTTCTGCCGTCTGTGATTTCCAGAATATCTGCCGCCTGTCTGAAAAGAGAAATCGCACTGTCCAGATCCCTCATATAGCGATATGTGCCTGCTTTATTGAGCAAAACCGTCGCATATTCTTCCGTTCCCTGACAAGAAGCAAATTCCAGTTCCTGCTGTGCAAGTGAAAAAGTTTCCAACGATTCGTTCCACCGGCTCAGTCCACGATAAAAACATGCCAGTTCATTACACACAGAAACATACGCCATATTTGGTTTTTGCAGTGAATTCAATGCCATCTCTCGACTTTGCAGTAAAAAAATCTCAGTTGCCTGGTTGTCATGCGCCGCATAGTGCTCATCCAGATTTGCATAAAACTGTTCCAAATCAAACATTATATTCATCATTTCCTGCTTTCCCGCTGTTTTCTCAACTGCTCTTCCGCTGCATCTACAGAGTCAAACCCATAGGCATGAGCAATATATTCCATGATCCGCATACCCGGATTCTGTTCCTGGCTTTCCAGCATTTGAAAATCTTCCATCAGCAGACGGAGAGTATTTTCCGAGTAAGAAGACAATTCCCCTCTGGCATATGTTTCAAGAGAAGTATCTCCACAGCAAGCGTCTTCTTTATGAACTGGCCGTCCCTGTGCCCCAAAACAGGGATATTGCTCATGGAATTGTTCCATCCAGCGTACTTGCATGTCTGTCAGCTTATCCACCAATGTTCTCTTTTCCGGACTCAGCTCCGGCAAAAACTCTCGAACCATTTCGTACTGCTGCGGTGCAGTATCCTGCATCATAAAACCGTATTTGTCTGCCATAAGATTGCGTCCCTCTGCCTCGGCAGACTCCAGATCGTTCAGCCAGGATGCCATCGAGGCTTCATCCCATACCGTCAGCTGACTCCGTCTCATGACTTCAAAGGTTACACGGTCATCCTGACATGATGCACGTTCTCCCTCATTCTGCACATTGGTAAACATGTTCCACTCTCTGTCCAGAATTTCCTGTTCCAGATTTTCTCTGTTCTTCATTTCCGTATCCTCCTGTGTGATGATATGATAACTGGATTTTAACAAAATGAAACTTCGTTTTATATAACAAAAGAAATATAACGATCATTTATTCCGCTTTAAATACGCTTCCACCTCATTTGGTCCATAAAATTCTGTTACACACGCCGCATCTTCTAAAGGTTCCCAAATATGGTCTTTTGCAAATTCTTGATCCGTTCGGTTAATGTAACGATTCAACAGATTTCCCCAACCATAGCCATTCACGGAAGAACCGCCGATAATGATATCATCCGCAGTGACATCAACATGGTACCAATGGCCGTCAAGTTTTACCATTGCCCAACTGTGGGAAGTCCCATTGTAAGATCCGGTAATGAACCTGGTTTCCAGTCCGCAGGCATCTGCCAGCCAGCAAAATGCTTCCGTATATCCTTCGCACACAGCCTCCCCCAACACCAGCGCTCCATACACCGAATGGTCATCTGAGGTATCCTGTCCCGCCATATATCGATGATAAGGATAAGAAACATTTGCTGTCAGGTACTGCACAATCTGCATTTCTTTCTCAAAGTCACTCATTCCTACCCAGGTGTAAGCTGAGCAAAACGCATGCAACTCACTCATAATAGACTGATACCGCTCTTTTGTATAAGTAAACAATCTTCCGCGGCCATTATTCCAACTGACAAATACACTGCCGGTTTCTCCACCTGTCTGATGAACAGAATTTGGATAGACCACCTGCTTTGCAACCGGCTGCCAAATCAAATCTTGTGAACTGTAAAAGACTGCCCCTGTCGGAATCCCATCATTGACACCGGATATTGGATTTCCATTCTCATCTTCCGGTATTGTCCAATAGACAGCAATCTCATTTTCCGCCGCTGCTGCCTGTGCCTGCTTTTCTAATTCTTGCTTTTCTTCTACACCGAGGTAACCCGCAACAAAAGTATCCCAGGTTTCTGCCTGGACCTCCATGAAAAAAAATACCTGCAGCAGCATGACGAATACTGCTGCAGCAATGATTCTCTTTCCTTTTAACATTTACATTTCCTTTCTGTCCTTACTCTTTCCATAGCGTTATGGAATCCCTCTATATCGCAGCTTATTTCCATTATACTTCCACCCGATATTATTCTGCAATATAAAATTCAAAATCGCGTTTCCTGCATACTAAGGTAAAAAAACCGTGCACTTACCTTTTTGATAAATGCACGGTTTGATACGTCTGTTTATTCCTGTTTTGTTAATCCAGATAATTCCCGACCGGAGAAGTATTGTACTGCTTTTTAATTTCTATAATGATGGAACCGTCCGGCTGTGTTTCCTCGGAAAGAATCTTGTACTGCACTCTGCCTCGCTCCATGCGTTTCTTATAAGCATTCACTTCCTCGCAGACAATCTGTACTGCAAGATCATGTTCCAGACCCTCTTTCAGCATAAAATGTAATGTCTGTGTAATACATGCTGCTTTTATTCGTTTCATGATAATATTCCCCTTTCCTGTTTTCCTAAATACAGATAACCTGATATCTTTATTTTAACTCAAAATTTTTTATTTTGTAAGCAAAAAATGGATTTGTTTGTGCATTTCGTTCGTTTTTACCATATATTTTGCAGTATATATTGTTTATTTTGACCACATTCTATTCAACCCAGATAAGCCTGAATCAGCCTTCCGTTCTGTTAAAAAATCAATATCACCAAATTTTTAATCAACATTCTACCTTGTTAACCACCTAATTTTCCAGTATTATACATACTATCAGTCAGATAGATGGCTGATTCAAAAATCAATATCATAAAAACAAGGAGGAATTTATTATGTTTGAGAAGTTTAAAAATTTTTGGTCTAAGCATAAAAGAACTCTTTGCGAGGGTTCTGCCAGCACCGCAATGGTATTAATGATGTACACATTACCTTATATTAGCTATTTGATGTTCGGAAACTAAGAAACTAAGATTACATTATCATATTGACAACAGAAAGAGATGCCACAAAACGAACTTTTGCGAATTTTGTGGCATCTCTTTCTGTAAATCATTATTTCAATTTTTTCATATGCTTTTTGACGATATCATTTACGTCTACGATCATTCCTTTCTTGTGGGTCATATGACCAATTTTCATATCACTTTCGCATGATTTTCTTATGTTCGGAATCAGAATTTCCTCCGAGAAATCAATATAACCCAGTTTTTTGTCAACATCCTGCCTTGTTAACTGTTTTATTTTCCAGTATTATACATATTATCAACCAGAAAGATGGTTGATTCAATAATCAATATCATAAAAACAAGGAGGAATTTATTATGTTTGAGAAGTTTAAAAATTTTTGGTCTAAGCATAAAAGAACTCTTTGCGAGGGTTCTGCCAGTGCTGCAATGATCTCCATGGTATTCATGTTATACACGTTACGTTATTTTAACTATTTGATGTTCTAAAACCTACAGAACCTGCCGCTGGCAGTTTCCTACGGATGCATGGCAACTAAAATTACATTTTCATATGAACAGCAGAATCGATGAACCGCAGACACGGCTCATCGATTCTGCTGTTAGCAGTTTTTTTCTGCTTTTTCTCCGTCCACTCCCCGCTCATGATAAAACTGCAGCGCTTCTTCTGCATCCGGAGTTCTGCTGATATCAAGAATCAAAGGATTAGTCCGAAATTCTTCATCAAAAACACAGAAACGAATTTGTCGTTCATTTTTGAGACAAATGCAACGAACCTATGATTTCTTCCTGCGCTTTTTCAGCCAGACAATTCCTACAACCAGCAAGATTCCGACAATTCCTGCTAAAATCCTGAATGCAGGAATCGGCTTGATCACGATCACTGTGCCGCTTCCATTTCCACGAAATACAAGATATTTTCCGTCGCGTCTGCTCTGCACTTTCGATACAGACCCATCTTCCTGAAGAACACCGACACCGGCATTTTCCGGATAATTCTCTGCCAGCAGATGAATCACCAATTCTCCCTCATACAACGAATCATCTGCATTTCTTACCTCATATTGGAAATGATCTGCTTTGTAATATCGGGAATCCATTTCCAGACTCTGAATGGACTCCGGTTCTAACTGATGCACCTCAGCCCTCGCACCAGGATAGAAATTGCCTTCTGCCAACATCCGTGCAAGAGGTTCTTCTTCTGAGGATATTACTGTTAGAAACGGCTCATATATTGCATGAATCTGCACATTGTTAATAACTCGATCAAGACTGTTGATTTCCCATTCGCAATAGTATCCTTCCCGGTTCGGAAGCTTCGGAAATTGCTCATAAGACAAGGAATCTCCATAATCACAGACCATAGAATCTACTAATTCTCCGTCACAGAAGAAGCGAATATTCATCTGATAAAACGCAGACGGCAGTTCCGGGAGTTCTAATAATTCTTTATAGGAAACACCATTTGCCTGCGCCGTGTATGTGATGCCATTTACAGCTCCAATGCCCTCATCCACATACACATTTCCGGCAATCACACCATCGTCATCACTCCATCCGGCAATCACGCCCAGGCGGTCCGGGGACTCTGCTTTTACTTCAGCCATTGCCACATTATCATACAGATCCATAGCCGCACCTGCGATTCCGCCCACATACTCATCACCAGACACGGAGCACATGCTGTAGCTGCTGCGGATGACATTAGTACTCTTTCCTGCAACGCCTCCAACATAGTCGCCGTCTTCACTGCTGATATTCCCGTAGTTTTCACAGGAGCGCACCAGTCCCAGAGTCATGTTGCCCGAAATTCCGCCTGCATAATCATAACGAGCACAGACTTCGCCTTCATTCCGGCACTGCAGAACCACAGCTTTTGTTTCCTTAAACACATTCAGCGTGCGGTTTTCATCCTCCGCAATCCTATCTTTCAAATCTTCCAGAACCTTGACTCCGATATTGCCAGCAATTCCTCCGGATTCGGACTCTCCCATGATGCTTCCCGAATTGCTGCATTGCCAAATCATGCCGTCCGAAAATTCCTGCCAGGTATCGTCCGAAATGTCGTCAAAAAAATCTTCATCATCCAGAATCTTATCTGCATGATCCCGAACACGTTTTTTGCCGTCCTTCAATATCTGGTTCACCCGGTCGAGCAGATCATTCAGCTGTTCCTTTTCTGCCTGCAAAGAATTTTTCCCGTCTTTTAAGATATCGGAAATATCGTCGCTTTGATCCGTCAGATCATCCAGTCTCGCACTCAGATCATCGTCCATGACATCCAGGTCATCAATCAACTGATCCAGATATTCCCGGGAAAGACTCAGCTGTTCGCTGCTTTCACAGCGAAGAGAATCCAGATCATCCATAATATCCTGTACATCATCCTCTATATCTGCAGAACCTTTAAATATTACGATTTCCGCATCCTCCATGATCTGTCCGGCACAGGCTGCAAGTTCTTTTGCGATTCCGTAATGGTACAAAATTTCCTCTGCGGCTGCTTCCGCAATATCCTCTGCGGCTGCACCCCAATCCTCGTTTTCGATCCAGAAATCCTGACCAAGCTGATCATACAGCTGTGCCTCCTCCCAATCGGAAGGAGTACCGATTTCCGTATGCACACCGCCCATTTCTTTTAAAAGTTCCTTAGAACGTTTCACATTTCTGGTGATCCGGGACATGGCATTGCGCGCGTCACGGCTGCCGATATCCAGCTCCAGATTATCTAACACCTCCTGAATCGCATCCAGATGATCGTTGGACTCTTCCCGAAAAACCTCTCGCTTTTCTTTTTGGTCATTCTTATGCTCTTTCGCAATATCACGGATTTCTTTCATCAGACGGTCAACTTCATCCATATGGTCGAACGTCTGGTCCGTAGTCTGATCCAGCGTGTCCGAAACAGCATCACCGATATCAGAAAGTTCATCCATCTGTTTTTCCAGATCATCCAGCGTATCCGTTTCATACAAAAAATGCAGATACGGCTCCAACTGTCCGGCGATGCCTCCTACATAACGGCGTCCGGTTACATTTGCCTGATTCTCACAAGACTGAATCTGACCGTTCTGTCTCCCGACAATGCCGCCTACATAGTCACCCATGCGCTCATAGCCGATGGTTCCGAGGTTCCGGCTATCCGCAATGATGCCTTCGGACATACCGGCAATACCTCCTACATCCTGTACTTTTTCTTCACTGAAGTTGACCCGAAGTCGATCCCGTTCCAGGGACAGATAATCTGTAGATTCATCAGACTCCACCATATTTTCCGGTCTTGTATTGATGGCCCCATGATTGATGCAGCTCTCGATGACACCCTCCTGATAGCCTGCGATACCGCCGGTTTCCCGGATACCGGTTATCATTCCGTGGTTCTCACAGTCTGTAATCCGCCCGCTCTCGTCGTTATGTCCGGCAATGCCGCCGACTGCCGTATCTCCTGTCACAATTCCGTGGAAACTGCACGCAATCATCTGCCCCCGGTTTACACCGGCAATACCGCCAATATGTTCGCTGTTATGCTCCGCAGCGATCGTACCGGATACATGCAGATCATGGATTACCGCTCCCTCTCCCACATACCGGAATAAGCCCAGATTCGATCCGGACTGTTCTATCTCGATTCCACAGATTTCATATCCATTTCCTTCCAATGTACCGCAGAACAGCGGAATCGGATCGATTTGATATCCTTCTAAATTCAAATCCTGCTGCAGTGAAAAGGTCTTTCCTTCCGAAAACTCCTGCGTATAACAGGATTTTGCAAATGCAAGAAAATCCTGAACGGTCCGAATTTCCACTTTTTCAAAAATTGTATTTTCCGCCGCCGCTGTCCCGACAGGCGCCGCAGCAAAAGCCTGTGTCACACCAGATAAACCGTCAGAAGGCAGACTGCTCAAGATGCTCTGGAAGCTCAAGATCAGACTGAAGCAGACCGCCATGTTTCTATGCATTCGTCTCATTTTCACACACCTCTTTTGCTGAATGATCTTTATCAAATGCCATGCGGTCGATCCATGAGTCAAAAATCAGAAGAATCTGCGGAAGAACCGTCATGACCAGAATAATGGAGCACAAAGCACCTCGGCCAAGAACTGTGCCAAGGGATGCAATAACCGGATTTCCGGTCAGCATACCAACGACAAAACCGGCACAGGTCAAAATCGTTCCCGATGTGGCTACCGTCGGAAACGCATGATTTAACGACAGGACAACTACCTGTCGGCGATCCGGTATGCTTTTCCGCAGTTCCAGATAACGGCTCGTGATGACGATCGCATAATCAATGGTTGCTCCCATCTGAATCGCGCTGACAATCAGATAGCTCAGGAAAAACATGGTTGAGCCGGACAGATACGGGAAAGAAAAATTGATCCAGATACTGCTCTGAATCGTCACCAGAAGCATCACCGGCACACTGAATGAACGGAATGTAAACAGCAAAATGATTCCGACAAACAACGCTGTCATAACACTGATCAAAATATTATCTTTCTGGAAAGAATTGCTCAGATCATAGTTACTGGTTGCATCACCGACCACAAGAACGTTATCGTAATACCGACTTGCAGCGGTACGTACCTGATCGATCGCTGCAAAGGTTTCCGCACCTTCTACCGGTCCTTTCAGTTCAAACACAATCCGGCTGTAATTTTCTCCCTCCAACTGTGCCCGTGCATCACAGACTGCGTCATATAAATCGTCAATATCCTCCGAAAGGTCATCATCCAGATTCAGACCACCTTTTTCCTTCTGATCATACATAAAATCGATCATATCAATAATCGGAATCCGATACTCGTCAAGGTTTTTCATAAAAGCACTGTACTGCTTTTGATCGATGGCATAGAACTGGTACAGCATCTGAACCATGGACAGATCAATATCTGCCACTTCCGCAAATTCCCGTGGGTTCAGTTTGTCTACCAGGACATAACGCCCGTCATCATCAACTTCAATATTGCTGAGTCCCACGATTTCCCCGATGAAATCCATCTGTTCCATTTCCTTGATCACTGCGGCTTCCTTCTGGTAATCGCCGAGCGGCAAAACCACTGCCATAGCATTGGTCACTTCAAACGTTTCCTCAATCCGGTCTTTTGCCGCCAGAAATTCATTTCTGGTCATAGAATCCACCGAATTGATATCGTAAATGTAATGGCACTGATTGGAACAATAACATCCGCCAACCATCAGAACAACAAACAGCGGAAGAACAACATGCCGGGTTCTTACCACCATTCTGCCCCACCCGGATATGTCCGGAACGAAACTGCGATGTGCCGTTTTTTCCAACATCGCCGACCAGCGCACGATCAGCGCCGGCATAAAGAAGAACACGGTAATCAGACTCAAAATGATAGCCTTCGTCAGCACACGTCCCATGTCCATACCGATACGGTATTGCATCAGCATCAATGCCAGCATACCAGATACCGTGGTAAGACTGCTGGACGCGATTTCCGGAATCGCCTTTGAAAGAGCGACCGTAATTGCTTCTTTCGTATCCAGCTTCTGCCGTTCCTCAATAAACCGTTTCAGCAAAATGATCGCATAGTCAATGGAAAGTCCCAGCTGCAGTACCGTACCTACAGCATTCGTGACAAAAGAAATGGTGCCAAACCAGTAGTTTGTTCCCATATTCAGGAGCGCTGCCACCATAAAAACAAGCAAAAAAATCGGTATTTCTACATAGGTGGACGATGTAAACAGCAGGACAAGGATAATAATCATGACCACGATCACCAGAATGATCTTCATATCATTGCGGAGATCCCGCGCCTCATCCCGGTCGACCGTCGTGTAGACATAATTTTCATATTTGCTGACGCATTCTCTCGCCTGGGCGATGGCTTTCTGTGACAGGTCTGTGTCTTCCTCCTCATCAAAATTCAAGGTAAAGAGCGCAGACGCATCCCGGTAGTAATCCGAAAGTTCTTCATCATCGTATTCCTCATCCTCCCGGTCATAAAACTTGACGGAAGAAATTCCTTTGATTTCTTCCAATTCTTCCGCCAGAGACAATGCCCGCTCGTATGTAATATTCGGAATCAGAATTTTTGCCGTTCCAAAGGTCGTAAATTCCTCATCCATAATGTCCACGCCCTGCCTCGTTTCCGTGGTTTCCGGCAGATATTCTGTCAACTCATTGATGACTTCCACTTTGGACATCATGCAAACAGAATAGATAGAAGCCAATATAAAAAAAAGCAAAAACAGATTCCGCTTATTTACAATGAACGATGCAATCCGCATCATAAGATTGTTCTGTCCTGATTCCATAAACTTGTTCCGTTCCTCTCTCTTCTGAATTTCATAGCTTGCCTAATTATCCTAGGTTATGATAAAATATTCAAGAGTCAGATTTTTTGAAATGCCTGAAATGAGACATTTTAGTAAATCTGTCCATTTTGATACATAAAGTGAGGATTTGTCTTGAATATTAAAAATAACATTTCAACAAAGCGAACTTACACATTATTAAAAGATCAGATGTACGCTCTGCTTTCGGAGTCTTCTTTTGAAAAACTGACTTTGACAGAGATCTGCAATGCCTCGATGGTTCCGCGCTCTACGTTTTATCGGTATTTTGAAGATAAATATGATCTCCTGCGCTATTGCCTGCAGTCTTTGACCGAGGATATGCACTTGACAGAAGATGTCATTTGTTTTAAAAATATGGAATCCATTCAGGAATTTTTACTGATCCTGATTCGTCACATCGCCGAACATCGGGAACAGTATCAGAAAATCTATCTCACCAACAAAGACGGGATTCTCATGGAGATCATTAAACAGGATTTGAAGCAGATCCTTACTGAAAAAATCCTGCATGCCCAGAAAAATGGTCTGAAATTAAAAATTTGCCTGCCCATCTTTGCAATCCTGTTGGCGGAATTCTATTTCAGCATCGTCACCTGTTATCTGGAATTGGAAAATCAGATTTCAATCGAGGAATTTGTAGAAAATGTATGTATGTTTACAGACAAAGATTTTTTTGAAGATTAGATGGTCGGTTACCTTGTAATGCTATGGGACGCGTTATAAACGCGTCCCACTGTTATCCTGTGATCACCTTTTGCTCCCCAACATCATCTAATAATATCCCACCATGATCAGTACATCTCTCGAAGCAGCTCCGCTTCTTTGATTACTGTAGACTCCGATGTGATTCAGACGGGGATCCTCCACCAGCTGCCTAAAACTTCCTTTATTGTAATACTCTTCCAAAGAAAATCTCCGGATCTTCTCATTCCAGTTGAACCGAAAACTGGCCTGACGTTTGAATTCAATGTCACTGTCCGCCGCAATATCGTCAAGGAGCTGCCAGTCCTCCAGATCAGCATCCAGAACCACGATATCCTCTGCCATAGACGCAAGCCGGTTATCACGGTAGAGCGGATTCAGCCCCAGCTCTGCACGTTTCAGATTGATCCAGTTGATGACCTCATCATCTGAAGCATATTGCTTGGTGGAAACCGTCGTTCTTTCCGGTGCAGATTTGGAAACCATGCGGCATACGCCGTCACGCCCCATTCGATATGGAACTCCCTTGATACTGATCTCCGAATTAGTCAACAAACTTCCATCCGGACGAAAATAATAATACTTTCCGTTCGGAAGTTGGTGATATCCAAACAGAGTGACCCCATCCGATCCCAGATAATAGGATTTTCCGTCATCCACATGCCATTCATCCTGCTTGAGTGTACCATCCGGATTGATGTATTTCCATCCATGTTCGTTATAACTGTTGGTATATTCCTGCCAGCCGCCTTTGGAGGGGACCGGAATTTCTTCTCCTTCCGACTCTTCATACAGATAGACAGATGAACCCTTTCCGCAGGTCGTCAGCATAATGAAGGTTTCCTGTGCATTCGCCTTCGCCCAGATCGCACCGGACTTGCCTCCGGAACCATATGCGTTTTTATATTTGAGATAATTATCTTCTCCACTCTCGCCTGACTCGATATACTGCCAGCGATACTGCGGTTCTTTTGATATAACAGGCACAGAATTCAAAAACTCTACACCTGTGCTGTCAAAATCCAAATATCCTTCAGAACATCGGATTGCCATAGAATGATTCGCATTCCATAGACGGTCACTGGTTTTTAAATTCTTATCACTGCTCCGTTCCTCGAAAGTGAACAGGTAATCCGGATCTTTGTTGTTCACTGCTTTGATATCATATAAAGAACGAAGTACCCATGCTCCGTCTTTTACACCAAGAGCATACGAACCATTGCCTTCTGACTCAAAAATGATCATAAACGAAGCATCCGGGTAGCGGTCTTTGCTCTGTCGGTAGACTGCTCCAAAAGCGGGAACTGATAAAGCGGCTGAAAGAATCATCGCGAAAAAGCCGGTCAGGATTTTCCCACATTTCATGAGGCATATCACTCCTTTATAAAATGGTATGAGCGTCAAAACGTATTTTGCCGCCCATTATGATCTATGCTCTTATTATAACGAAAAAAGCAGTTTTCGACTACCGCTGTTTATTAAGTTATTACATCAAAAAACTTAAGATTCTTTTATTTTTCACGCAATTCAAACGTTTTTACAATCTCAATGAGCAGTTCTGTAATCTTTTCCATAGACTGAATACACACATATTCATGGCGTCCGTGGTAGTTATGTCCGCCGGTGCAGAGATTCGGGCATGGAAGTCCTTTGTAGGACAACCGCGCTCCATCTGTGCCTCCGCGAATCGGGCTGACTTTCGGCACGATTCCCAGATCCTGCATGCACTGCTTAGCAATATCTACCAGATATGCGTGCGGTCGGATTTTTTCCAGCATATTAAAATAAGAATCCTGAAGTTCCAGCTCAACTGTCCCTTCCCCGTATTTATAATTCAGGAAAGCTGCTGCCTGTTCCATCATCTGTTTTTTCTGCTGGAACTTTTCCAGATCATGATCACGGATGATATATTTCATCACTGTCTTTTCCACATCACCATTAATATTCGTGAGATGAAAGAATCCCTCATACCCTTCTGTACATGCCGGATCTTCAAACTTTGGAAGCAAGGCCTGCAGTTCCATGGCAATCAGCATTGCGTTTTTCATTTTCCACTTGGCTGAACCAGGATGGATGCTGATACCGTGAACCGTCAGCCTGGCAGAAGCTGCATTGAAATTTTCAAATTCCAGTTCGCCCAGTTCTCCTCCGTCAACGGTATAGGCAACCTCTGCCCCAAACGCCTCAACATCAAAAAAATCGGTACCGCGTCCCACTTCTTCATCCGGTGTAAATGCAATGCACAGTTTTCCGTGAGGAATTTCCGGATGTGCCAGGAGATATTCCGCTGCAGCCATGATTTCCGCCACACCTGCTTTATCATCTGCGCCAAGTAGTGTCGTACCATCTGTAGTGATCAAGTCCAGTCCCACATACTGTTTCAATTCCGGAAACCGGTCCGGTCCCATCGACTCACCGGTCTCAGGATTTAAAAGAATGAATCCTCCATCATACTGTTTCACGATCTGCGGTCTGATATCCGCACCGGAGCATGCCGGTGAAGTATCCATGTGCGCGATCAGCCCCAGAACAGGAACCTTTTTCTTTGTCGTGGCAGGGATCTCTGCCATCACATATCCATACGAATCCATGCGTACATTGGAAGCGCCCATCTCCTTTAATTCAGCCTCCAGCATATGTCCCAGATTTTTCTGTTTTTCCGTACTCGGATAACATGCCTGATCTTCCATGGACTGCGTATCTACTGCAACATAACGCAAAAATTTATCTGTAACGGTTGACATCGTTTTCTCTCCCATTCTATCCATTTAGCGGTTCGCCAGTTCTTCTGTAATCTCTTCCCAGGTCACACCTTTCACCGCCATCAGCACCATCACATGATAAAGAAAATCAGAAATCTCATATTTGATTTCTTCCGGATCCGGATTCTTCGCTGCGATAACGATTTCCGTTGCTTCCTCTCCTACCTTTTTCAGAATCTTATCAATGCCCTTATCAAACAGATAGTTGGTATAAGAACCTTCTTTTGGATGAGCCTTGCGGTCCAGAATCACCTGAAATACATGTTCAAATACTTTCAGCGGGTTCGTTTCTTTATATTCTTTTTCAGTCAGCGTCTGGAAGAAACAGCTGCGGGAACCGGTATGACATGCCGGTCCGATCTGATGCACTTTCGCCAGCATTGTGTCATTGTCACAGTCCAGTTTCAGGGATTTCACATACTGGAAATGACCGGACGTCTCGCCTTTCATCCACTGAGCCTGACGGCTTCTGCTGTAATAATGCATCTTTCCGGTGCGGATCGTATCCAGATATGCCTGTTCATTCATATAGGCAAGCATCAGCACTTCTGAAGTTTTATAATCCTGAACGATCACTGGAACCAGTCCGTCTGAATTGGTCTTAAATTGATTCCACTCCATTGATGCATGGAAAACATCCACAGCAATTCCCTGTTCTGCAAGATTCTGCTTTATCTCCATAAAATTCTTATCAGCCAGTTCCGGCGCTGTCAGAATCATGCCACCTGCTGCTTTCTCTTTCATACAGGAAGCAAACGCGTCTTCATTCGTACCATCCGAGATAAGCAAAATAAGGGCACTCTGCAGGTCCGATGCATGAGAACCCATCGCAGCTGAAAAAATACTGCTGTCCAAAACCAGCCCGGATGCTCCAAGCTGCTCAAACTCTTCCATGCGTTTCAACTGTTTTTCATCTGCTATTTTTACATAAATTTTTTCACTTCCAAAACGATCGGAAGCTTCTTTGATCAGATCAATATTCGTCTCATTTGCTCCGTCTAAAACCACGGCTTTTGCCCCGGCATACAGATATTTTTTCACATCCTCCAGACGTTTCACTCTTCCGCCTGTGAGAATAGAAATATCAATTTCACGGGCAAGTTCTTTTATCTGACCGATCACTGCCTCGTGGTCATCGTCTGTTTCGGAACAGTCCCAGATCAGAAGACCGTCCGCTCCATTGTTATTATAATGATGAGCAAGTTCTTTTAAAGAAATACTGCTGACACAGCCGTCATTTAAAAAGATCGCGTTTCCTTCCTTGCATCCGACTGCCGCGATCAGGCGTTTGAAATCTGCCATGCCCTATCTCCTTCCCTCAAAGCGTGCTACTGCATCCGGAAGGCTGATTTTTTTCTCGTATAAAGCTTTTCCGATGATAGCACCTTTGATTCCATTTTCATTTAAAGTAATCAAATCCTCCATACAGGACATACCGCCGGAAGCAATGATATCCATGCCGGTACGATCCGTCAGCATTTTCGTATAAGGAACATTCGGACCGGTCAGAGTTCCGTCGCGGGAAATATCGGTATACACGATGTGCTCCACGCCATATGCTTTCATCTGCATACACAGATCAACCGCAGAAAGGCTGCTGACTTTCTCCCAGCCCTCGACCGCAACCATGCCGTTTTTCGCATCCACACCTACTACAATGTGCTCCGGACCAAACTGTTCGATCAGCTCCCGGATAAACTCCGGCTGCTCCACTGCACGTGTTCCGATAATGCAGCGGGTAATGCCAAGATTCAGCATATACTCAACAGCTTCGGCACTGCGGATTCCGCCTCCCAGCTGGATCGGCACATCTGCACGCTTCACGATTGCACGAATGGCATCTTCATTGACCGAACGGCCGGCCAGTGCTCCATCCAGATCTACGATATGCAGAAACGATGCCCCCTGGCTGACCCATAGCTTCGCCATGTCAGCCGGAGTATCGGAATATACTTTCACATTATCAAATAATCCCTGAGTCAGGCGGACACACTTGCCGCCTTTCATATCGATTGCCGGGTATAACTGCATCTTACAAACTTCCTTTCGTCGACAATACATCGGTAATACGCGGATCAATTCCTGTTGCCTGATCCAGTGCTTTCGCAAATGCTTTGAATGCGCCTTCAATGATATGGTGATTATTGACACCATCCAACTGCCTGATGTGCAGATTCATCTCTGCACCATAAGAAACCGCATAGAAAAATTCGCGGATCATCTCCGTTTCCAACGTTCCTACAAACTCACGGGTCAGATTCAGGTGATAGACCAGATACGGCCTTCCGCACAGATCCAGCGCGCACAGAAGCAGTGCTTCATCCATCGGCAGGAGCGCAGAACCGTAACGGACCATGCCCTTTTTATCTCCCACTGCTTCACGGATCGCCTTTCCGAGCACAATTCCCACATCTTCAATCGTATGATGGGTGTCTACATCCAGATCTCCCTTCACCTGCAGACTCAGATCAAACATGCCGTGTCTGGCGAAGCTGTTAAGCATATGATCAAAAAAACCGACTCCGGTGTGAACATCTGCTTTTCCGCTTCCATCCAGATTCAATGTCATGGAAATCTCCGTTTCTTTTGTATTTCTTGTTATGGTTGCTATTCGTTCAGCCATGATATCCTCCTATTCGAAGCGTACCCGGATGGAATTTGCATGTGCAGTCAGATGCTCTGCCTCTGCAAATGCTTCAATATCCTTATGTACCGGCTCTAACGCCTCTTTAGAATAGTATATGATGCTGGACTTCTTGATAAAATCATCGACCCCCAGCGGGGAGAAGAACTTGGCCGTTCCATTGGTCGGAAGCACATGGTTCGGACCTGCAAAATAATCTCCCAGCGGCTCTGAGCTGTATTCTCCAAGGAAAATTGCTCCGGCATTCTGAATCTTTGTCATTACCTCGAACGGATTGCGCGTCACGATCTCCATATGTTCACTTGCAATCTCATTTGCTGCATCAATCGCATCCTCCAGAGTGTCTGCAACCAGAATATATCCGTAATTGTCCAGAGATTTCTGCAGAATCTCTTTTCTGGACAATCCTTCCACAAATTGCTCTACTTCCTCAGAAACCTTTTTTGCCAGTTCCATGCTCGTCGTGATTAAAATGGCGGATGCCAGTTCATCATGCTCTGCCTGGGATAACAGATCCGCAGCTACAAAACGCGGATTCGCCGTCTCATCTGCCAGCACCAGAATCTCACTCGGTCCGGCAATGCTGTCAATGCTTACATGTCCATAAACAGCCTTTTTCGCCAGTGCCACGAAAATATTGCCCGGTCCCACGATCTTGTTGACGCGCGGAATCGATTCCGTACCAAAAGCCAGCGCTGCAACTGCCTGTGCACCGCCCACCTTATACACTTCGGTAGCACCTGCCAGATGCGCTGCAGTCAGCGTCACCGGATTCACCTTGCCGTCTTTTCCCGGAGGAGTAACCATAACGATTTTTTTCACTCCTGCTACCTCTGCCGGAATGATGTTCATCAGAACAGAAGACGGATAAGCTGCCTTGCCGCCCGGAACATACACACCGACGCTGGCAAGCGCAGTCACCTTCTGTCCCAACAGCGTACCATTCGGCTGGCTGTCAAACCAGCTGTACTGACGCTGTTTCTCATGGTATTCCCGGATATTCTTCATTGATTTTTTCATCACTTCCAACAGAGAAGGATCCACCTGCTCCATTGCTTCCTGAATTTCCTCATCCGTCACACGAATGTTGCCTGCATGGATATCCGCACCGTCAAATTTTTTTGTATACGCAAACACGGCCTCGTCCTTGCGGGCACGAATATCCGCAACGATTTCCTGAACTGCGGATTCATACTTGGTGTAATTATTGGGATCACGCTTCAGCAGGTCTTCCAGAATATTTTTCTTGCTCTGCTCGTCTAATTTGATAATTCTCATGGTTATGCCTCCTGTATCAGGTTCTTCAAATCCTGGATGATTTTGGTAATACGCTCATGTTCTCGCTTCATGCTGACCTGATTGACCACCATGCGGGCGGAAAGCGGACAGACTTCCTCTAACACAGTCAAACCGTTCTCACGAAGTGTGGAACCGGTTTCTACGATATCAACGATCACCTCAGAAAGTCCCACGATCGGTGCCAGCTCGATGGAACCGTTCAGCTTGATGATCTCCACGGTCTGATGCTTTTTATTGTAGAAATAATCCTTTGCAATTGCCGGATATTTGGTAGCTACCCGAATCAGCTCATGATGTTCCAGATGCGCTCTTGCTGACTCTGGACCGCAGACGCACATGCGGCATTTGCCGATACCAAGGTCCAGCACTTCGTACAATTTTCTTCCCTCTTCCAGAATCGTATCTTTTCCCACGATCCCGATGTCAGCAGCACCATACTCTACATAAGTCGGCACATCATTTGCCTTTGCCAGGAAAAAACGATATCCCAGCTCTTCATTTGTAAAAATCAGCTTTCTGGACTGTTTGTCTTTCATCTCTTCACAACGGATGCCAATCTTCTCAAACATTTCCAGAGATTTATTCGCCAGACGTCCCTTCGCCAGCGCAAATGTCAGATATCTCATCTCAAATCCTCAATTCTATCCAATCTTGTATTCTTTCACCTGACTGCCGTCTTTTTCCAGATACAAAAGCGTCCGGATATGGTATTTCCTTGCATAATCCAGATATTCTTCCACCGTCTCAAAAGAACGTTTGCGAATCAGCTCCACTGCTTTTTTGTCTTTGCGGTATGTGCCGGCAAGACGAATTCCGGCAAGCCGGGCATCATGGTCATATAAAATAATGGTATCAACCTGATCTGCCGGTATATCAATCTGCTGTCTGGAAAGTGCCAGCATTAACTGATCGACCTCAATTGCAAAACCAATGGATGGCGCTTTCTTGCCAAACTGTTCCAGAAGCTTGTCATAACGGCCTCCCGTCACGATATACTCACCGGTTCCGTAGGTATATGCCTTAAAAATGATGCCTGTATAATAGGAATATTTGCTCAGCATTCCCAGATCATAAGAAACATACTCTCCAAGCCCATATGCATCCACGATCTCCTGTACCCGTTCCAGGCGCTCGATGGCCGCCAGTGCCCGCGGATTGTCCGTCATGGTCTTCGCCAGTCGAATCTGCTCAATATCGCCAAAAAGTTCCGGCAGTTTCAAAAACAATTTCTTCAGATCATCTGTAATCTGCGCATCAGATAACAATTCTTCCACACCGAAATAATTCTTATTCTCAATCAAGATCCGCAGCTGGTTCTGCATCTCTTCATCCATCCCGGCTTCTTCCACCAAACCCCGGTAAAATTCTACCTGACCCAGTTCTACCTGAAACTCATTCAATCCGGCAGCCTTCAGAGAATCAATCACCAAAGCGATCATTTCGCCGTCCGCATCGCTGGTATCATCACCGATCAGCTCAACACCTGTCTGTGTGGTCTGTTTCAAACGTCCCTGATAGCTGGTGCTGTTGATAAACGTCGGACCAAGATAGCACAGACGCAGCGGCTTTTTCTCATCCATAAAATACTTCGCCACACAGCGGGCAATGGATGGTGTGATATCCGGGCGAAGTACCAAAGTGTTATTGTCCCGGTCGAAAAACTTATACATTTCACGGCTGATGACACTGCCTCGTTCCTTATTAAAAATATCAAAAAATTCAAAGATCGGTGTCTCTATGTTCTGGTAGCCATACAGATGAAACATTTGCTGAATCTCTTTCTGTACCGTCAGCCTCTTCGCACATTCTTCCGAATAAATATCCCGTACACCTTCTGGTGTATGCAATAATTGATTGTTCATAAACTCCTCACTTCACTTTCACGTGGTAGCGTGATAATTTGTTGATGTGGGACAATTATAAAGTAAATTTTCTAAATTGTCTAGTGCTTATTTTACCCTTTGCACAGATTTCCGTCAATCCCTTCTAAGCATTACACGGATTTGTCATATTTTTATTCTATTTATTAATATTTCTTATATATAAAACCTATTGTATTAACCACACCACTTATGTTACACTAGAGACGTTTATCAAACAGGTTATCTTCACATATAAGATTGGAGGAATAAGATTTATGGGTGGATTTTTTGGTGTAACATCAAAAGAAGACTGCGTAAATGATCTCTTTTTCGGGACCGATTATCATTCTCATCTGGGAACACGGCGCGGCGGTATGGCGGTATACGGACCGAGTGGATTTCAGCGCAGCATCCACAATATAGAAAACTCTCCGTTCCGTACCAAATTCGATAAAGATGTAATGGAGTTAAAGGGAAATTCCGGTATCGGTTCGATCTCTGACTATGAGCCTCAGCCGCTGCTGATTCATTCTCATCTTGGCAGCTATGCAATCGCTACGGTAGGAAAGATTGCCAACGAAGAGGATTTGGTTAAGCAGGCATTTGAGAACGGACACATCCATTTCATGGAGATGAGCGGCGGACGCATTAATGCCACAGAGCTGACGGCAGCCCTCATCAATCAGAAAGAAAGTCTGGTAGACGGTCTGTTATTTGCTCAGGAAATGATTCAGGGTTCCATGACCATTGTTCTGCTGACTCCGGAGGGAATCTACGCTTCCCGCGATCGTTACGGACGTACTCCGGTAGTAATCGGAAAGAAAGACGGAGCACACTGCGTATCTTTCGAGAGTCACGCATACATTAACCTTGGTTATCATGACTGTAAAGAATTGGGACCTGGAGAAATTGTTCTGGTAAAACCGGACGGTTATGAGACGTTAAGCGCTGCGCGTGAGGAAATGAAAATCTGCTCATTCCTCTGGGTTTACTACGGTTATCCGACTTCAACCTATGAGGGCATTAACGTAGAAGAAATGCGTTATCGCTGCGGTGAGATTCTGGCAAAACGTGATATGGGCTGCGGCGGCAAATGTTCCGGATGTCCGGGACATGCGGCTTCTAAAGAAGAAACCGTCACCGACACGATCCATCCCGACATCATCGCCGGTGTACCGGATTCCGGTCTGGCACATGCCATCGGTTATGCCAATGCATCCGGCATTCCGTTCGCAAGACCGTTCATGAAGTACACTCCTACCTGGTCCCGCTCCTTTATGCCGACCAGCCAGGATCAGCGTCGTATCATCGCGAAAATGAAACTGATTCCGGTTGACGCACTGATCCGGGGCAAAAAACTGCTTCTGATCGACGATTCCATCGTGCGCGGCACGCAGCTTGGTGAAACTACTGAGTTCTTATACAGCAGCGGCGCAAAAGAAGTTCACATCCGTCCGGCATGCCCGCCGATCATGTACGGATGTAAATATCTGAACTTCTCCCGCTCCAACTCCGAGCTGGATCTGATCGCCCGCCGTGTCATCCGTGACCGCGAAGGAGACAATATATCGGAAGAACTCCTTGCTGATTACGCGAATCCGGACAGCTTAAACTACGAGGAAATGGTGGAGGAGATCCGCAGGAGATTGAATTTCACCACCTTAAAATTCCATCGTCTGGATGATCTGATCGAATCCATCGGTCTTCCGAAAGAAAAGCTCTGCACCTACTGCTGGGACGGACAGGAATAAAAGAAAGAAAACGCAAAAAGGACTTAGGTCTTGGCTTCTTCGCCTGACTCAAGTCCTTTTTTGTTGTTTGGCTGCTTTTTTGCAGCGGTTACCTGGTTTCCAGTTCTGCAAAAAACAGTTCATAAAAGTCATCTTCTCCCTCAAGTACCGGCGAGTTTTCTCCCCCGCCATTGGTGCTGCGTTTGATTGCCGCATAGAATTCTTCTCCTGCCTGAATGAGCTCCATTTCATAAATCGGATATCCCAGTTCTCTGCACAGACCGCAAAATGCGGCCATCGGATCGGCTTCCTTCCTCGTGAGAAGGAAACGCTCTTTCAGCTTCGCGTCCTTTCCTGCCTTTTGTTTCAGTTCTTCCAATGCTGTTACAACATCCATTCATGATACCTCCTTATGTATTCTCATAGGCCTCGGTCATCAGATCATACATTTCATCTGTAACCGATTCCTTTGGGTCGTATGGAAATAGAATCTGCTTCAATTTCGCAATTTCCTCTGTCTCCGGAATCTGCGCAATCTGCTGCTTCAACTCTTCTTTCATCGTATGAAAATCTTCTCTGCGCACAGGAAGCGGGAGACCGCATTTTTTTGCAAGAATCCCGATGGCCGCAGCGCATTCGGAATCTGCATAGATTTTCGGCACCTGTTCAAATCTCAGGCGAATCTCGATAGACTGCCTCACAATAGAATAGATCATGGTCAGATTCCTTTCTCGCGTTCATCCATATCTTTCTGGATCATTTCCAGATAATGCACCAGAATATCCCGATGGCTATGGATCGCGTAACTGTGATCGATTTCATCATAAGTAAAACTTTTTCTTCCCCCATCTTTCATCCGTTTCCAGAACTGATATATTTCCCGAAACGGAAGATAGTAGATCTCATCCAGCGCTGTAAAATAGAGAATGATAAACGCAATTCCGCCTTGTTCTTCAAATTGCTGCATGAACCGGATCTGATGCTCGTGTACGTTCTGCAGGGGAAATGTCTTTACCGCACACTCTTTTGCATCGAAACAGACCGGAATACCCTGTACTGCTCCGATGTAGTCAACCGTACTTTTCTGGTCAAAATAAGCTAATGTAATATGTCTGCTGTCTTTATCAATAGAAATCGGCGTGATCGGAGTCGGAATTTTCTGAATCAATGCCAGTTTCTTTTCCCGATACAGCTCATTGCTGTGGTTGAGCATATCTTCCAATGTAGAGCCGCGAAGTCCTCTGCTTTTCCAGGTTCCCATTTAAACCATCTCCTCATGACCGGTCATTTCCCCATCAAACCTGGAAATCCGGCTGCCAAATACACGTTCAAATTCTTTCGGCCACTTCGCTTCGATCGTTTTCCCGCTCAGATATGCAAATTCGCCTTCCAGTTCCGGGAATACCATCTTCCAGGAATGGAGCATCTGAGAATGGATGTGAAAGCGACTTTTTGCCCATTCATTCACCTTTGCATCACCATATTTGTAATCCCCCAGCAGCGGATGACCGATCGAAGCCAGATGCGCACGGATCTGATGGGTGCGTCCGGTAATCAGCGTGACCTTCAGCAATGTATATTCATCGGTTGTGCAAAGCGGCTCATATTCTGTTTGGATCGGCAGTGCATCTGATGCCTCGTGCTCCAGGATCGTTACCTGATTGGTCTTCTCATCCTTTTTCAGATATCCGCTGATCAACTGTTTTTCTTGTAAAACGCCTTTCACTCCGCAGACATAATATTTATGCAGAGAACGATCTTTGAATACGGCAGACAGCATCTGGAGTCCTGCCAGAGATTTTCCTGCCGCTACCAGACCGCTGGTATTTCGGTCCAGACGATTGCATACGGACGGGCGGAAACTGCGGAGATCTTCCCGTTTCAGCTGACCGGATTCCAGAAGATAATCAATCAAATATTCAACCAGAGATTCATCCGTATCCTTTGCCTTCTGAGAGAGCATTCCGGATGGCTTATTAATCATCAGAATATGCGCATCTTCATAAACAATATCCAGTTTCCGGTGATGCACGGTCTGCACCTTAACTTCCGAAAATTTATCTATGGTTTCGTCCGACAAAAACAGCTTGATTTCATCTCCCATCGCCAGTTTTTCAGAACCATCGCATCTTTTTCCGTTCAGCGTAATATTTTTTTTACGCATCATTTTATATAAAAATCCTTTTCCGGCAAGATTTAAGTATTTGCCCAACAGCTTGTCCAGCCGCTGCCCCGCCTCATTGCCGTTTACGATAATACTTTTCATGCTTTGAACTCTTCCTTCTACATAGACAGATTCTTCATCAGCGCAGCCGCATATGCCGCTGTGCCGTCATCCTCATAAGTATCTGCCGGTTTTAAACTGTCAAGACGACGCAGAAAACCATGCTCGTCTTTCAGAATCTTTACATTGGGATCCAGCTTATTGTTCAAAAAAATCTGGTTGATTGCTTTTTCTGCTTTTGCCGTATCCACCGCTTTAGTACAGTAAGCAAATACGCCATTGGGATGAACCGCCACCGCATCCATCGGCATGACTTCCTCTTTTGTCGTAACGATCAGATCATACAAAATCATACATTTCTGTTCATAGGGATGAATTTGCTCATAAAAGGATATCGGCGGCGTTTTGTATTTCCATGACGCAAGCAGCGGAGACGCCAGATTCGCCATGGGAAGTACCGTAAGGATTGCCATAACCGTTAATATATTTTTGGCAGACGGATTATCCGTTAAATGTCTGGCAGCAAGCTGTGCCAGAATTGCTGCTGCAAAGATCAGCACCAGAATCAGACGAAACCGTCGGTTACTGTCTCGATATCCGAATTCTCCTTTGTTTTTTTTCATGTTTTTCTCCTGATATTTTGTTTTATGGACGGTAGATCCGCAGAATCAGGTCATGAGGAAGTATCTTGCAAAGCACTGCAAACGCTTTCATAGAAACCCCATATACGGAAACCGTTTTTCCCATCATACTGTCGCGAAGCGCTTTTCGCACTACCTTTTTCGGATCTGCCATAAACAATGTTTTATAAAACGGTGTTTTTGTACCGGTCTGTGCAACATCAAAAAATTCAGTACGGACCGGTCCCGGACAAACGGCTGTCACTGCAATGCGGCGGTCCCTCAGTTCTGCATGCAATGCACGGCTATAACTTAACACAAACGCTTTACTTGCCGCGTAAACAGCAAAATCCGGCTGAGGAAGGAACCCGGCCGAGGATGCCATCTGTATCACCCGGCTATTCTTCGACATGTACGGAAGAACAATATGAGTCACACCACAGAGTGCTTCACAGTTAATGCGTACCATACCGGTCTCATCAAAAAGAGCATGGCTGCTGACCGGTCCGTTCTTACCATAGCCGGCAGAATTGACCAGAATCTTCACCTCCGGCTGCTCCCGTTCCAGATGTTCCCGCAGAACTTCGATGCTCTGTTCCGATTTCAGATCAAGCGGGAACATACGGAGCAAAACCGGAACACTCCCCTGCAATGATTCCAGACGATCCACTCGCCTTGCCACAACCCATATTTCTTCCAGCTTCGGGAAACGCTCTGCAATCTGCAGCACTGCCTCCCGCCCCATGCCGGAGGAAGCTCCGGTCACGATTGCAATTTTCATGATTTTCACACCTTATTTCTATACCAATTGACGTATTTATTTCTTTACTTTTTTGTGTACATTGCGAATGGTTTTCCGCTTCTCCGGCTTTTGTTTCTGTACCTGTGTACCGCCACGGGCATTGCGCGGGCGTATCAGACACTTTTTATCATAACCGATCAGATCCGTTCTTCCCGCTTTTTGCAAAGCCTCCTCCACCAGATCATAATTTGCCGGATTCCGGTACTGGATCAATGCCCGCTGCATGGCTTTCTCATGCGGATTGATCGGAACATAAACCGGCTCCATCGTGCGCGGATCTACACCAGTATAGTACATGCATGTAGAAATCGTGGACGGTGTCGGGTAAAAATCCTGCACCTGTTCCGGCATATACCCCAGGTCCCGCAGATACTCTGCCAGTTCCACCGCTTCCTTCAAAGAAGAACCCGGGTGGGAAGACATCAGATAGGGAACCAGATATTGATCTTTGTGAAGCTTTTGATTCATCGCCTGATATTCTCTGATAAACTGACGATAAACCTCATTTCTCGGTTTACCCATCAATTTCAGCACCGGATCTGCCACATGTTCCGGAGCTACTTTCAACTGTCCGCTGACGTGATATTCGCAAAGCTCCCTCAGAAAATCGCGGCTCTTATCCGCCAGCAGATAGTCAAAACGGATACCGGAGCGGACAAACACTTTCTTAACTTTCGGCAGAGAACGAAGCTTTCGCAGCAGTTCGATATAATCCGAATGGTCAGCCTTCAGATTTTTACACGGCTGAGGGAACAGACACTGCTTGTGCGGGCAGGCACCGTGCTTTAACTGTTTTTCACACGCCGGGAACCGGAAATTGGCAGTCGGACCGCCTACATCGTGAATGTAACCCTTGAAATCCGGGTCTTCCGTCAGCATTTTTGCTTCTTCCACCAGAGATTCATGACTGCGCACTTGAATGATGCGCCCCTGATGAAATGTCAAAGCACAGAAACTGCATGCCCCAAAGCATCCGCGGTTGCTGATCAGGCTGAATTTAATCTCTCTCACTGCCGGGACACCACCTGCTGCCTCGTAGGACGGATGGTAGCTGCGCATATAAGGCAGCGCATAGATATCATCCATCTCTTCCACCGTAAGCGGTCTGGACGGAGGATTCTGGACCACATACTCCTTTCCGCGGTACGGCTCCACCAACCGTTTTCCAGAAAACGGATCGGTGTTCGAGTACTGCGTATAGAAACTTTTCGCATATGTTTTTTTATCTTCTAAAAGCTCCTCATAATCCGGCAAAAGTTCATAATCATAGACAGAATCCAGAGTCCGTGTCTTAAATACCGTGCCGTTGATAAACGTAATATCTTTGATATCGATGCCGCTGTCAAGTGCATCCGCAATTTCTACAATTGACAGTTCCCCCATGCCGTAAGAGATCAAATCAGCCTGAGAATCCAAAAGAATGGAGCGTTTTAGTTTGTTTGACCAGTAATCATAATGTGCCAGACGGCGCAGGCTTGCTTCAATACCGCCGATGATGATTGCTGCGTCTTTATATACGGAACGAATCAGATTGCAGTACACAATGGTTGCATAATCCGGCCGCTTGCCCATCACGCCGCCGGGCGTATAAGAATCCTGCTGCCTGCGTTTCTTGGAAACGGAATAATGGTTCACCATAGAATCCATATTGCCGGCAGAAACCAGAAAGCCAAGGCGGGGTCTTCCGAGCACCTGAACACTGCCCGGATCTTTCCAGTCCGGCTGGGAAATGATCCCCACCTTATACCCGTGTGATTCCAGCAGACGGCTGATGATCGCCGTGCCAAAAGACGGATGATCTACATAGGCATCCCCCGTCACATAAACAAAATCACATTCCCTCCAGCCGCGGGCATCCATATCTGCCCGACTGACTGGTAAATAATCATGTATCATATCAATCCTCTTCTAATTCCAGAATTTCGTTGTAATCTTCTATAAAAAAGTCTGCAAGCTGTTTCTTTTCCTCGCGCATCTCGGCAGAAAAATCATCTTCCACAGCGCATACTGCCATTCCGGCTGCTTTTCCTGCCATGATTCCGGCAGGGACATCCTCAAATACCATGCAGTCTTCCGGAGCAACACCAAGCGACTCGGCAACTTTCAGATAAATATCCGGTGCCGGTTTGCCGTGAGCCACCTCGCAGGCCGTGGTAATCACCTGAAAATAAGGAGCAATCTTTAAAGCAGTCAGCACCGCATCCACCATATCCTGCCCATTGCTGGTGGCGATTCCGGCTTTGATCCCATGTTCTTTTAAATATTCCAGAAATTCCCCTGCGCCTCGTTTCAGCGGTACTTCCTTTCTGTATTTATCGATGCTCATATCAATCCAGGTCTGCTTAATCTCTTCCAGGCTGTCCGGTATAGAAAAGGTTTCTTTAAAATAAACTGCTGTTTCCGTAAAACTCATGCCCTCGATGACCTTCTGCAGTGTTTCCGGACATTCGTATCCAAATTTTCCCAGGTACTCGATATCAATCTGCTTCCACATCCACATGGAGTCGATCAACGTGCCATCCAGATCAAACAAAACTGCCTTTTTTGTCTGCAGCATCTGATAAACATTCCTGGCATCCGGGTTTTCTGCAGATGCAGCTCCCTGCGGTTTTTGCAATTCTTCCGGAAGTTCAGATGATTCGATCGTCTGAAGCGCCTGCAGTTCTTCCGCCGTCAGGCTTCGGTACTCGCCGGGCTTTAATGCCTCATCCAGCCTGAGACTTCCCATGGAAAGTCGTTTTAAATACTCCACCTTACAACCCAATGCCTCAAACATCCGTTTTACCTGATGGTATTTGCCCTCCTGAATGGTCAGTCGTATCTGTGTCATTCCATTGTCCAACCTGCCAAGGACTTCCAATCTTCCAGGTTTTACCGGTGTTCCGTCTGTCAGAGTCATCCCTGATGCCATCTGCTCCGCGGAGTCATCAGGAAGCTCACCCGAAATCCATGCAAAATACGTTTTATCCACATGCTTTTTCGGTGCCAGCAGACGATGAGCCAGTTCTCCATCATTCGTCAAAAGCAGCAATCCTTCGGTATCAATATCCAGTCTTCCCACGGGAAACAGATCATACCGTTTCTCTTTGTCGATCAGATCCACTACTGTCTTGTGGAATTTATCTTCTGTGGCAGAAACGACGCCCTGCGGCTTATAAAGCATATAATACTCCATTTTGCGATACACCACAGGCACACCGTCCAAAAGAACCGTATCCTGGTCCGGGTCAATTTTGATATCGGTCTTTTTTTCGACGTTTCCATTGACCAGAATCCTGCCCTTTTTCGCGGCTTCCTTGATCTGCGACCGGCTTCCCCGGTTCATCTCAACCAGAAATTTATCTAAACGCATCCTCTTTCCCATCATTGCCACCGCCATCCCGGATAATATTTATTCTTCCATGTGCCTCCAGCAAACTTTGCCCAGCCGAGCGGATATCCATCCACACAGACCAGATTCCATCCCTTTGCCGGATGCTCATCCTCTTTTGCAAAAATGGTTTCCCCTTTCAAATAGCGTATGACACGTTCATCGCTGCGTGACATAGAAAATGTCTGAGAAAAATCTTCCTGCTTCAAGACCATTGCAGCCGCCTGAGACGGTTCAAACCGTTTCTTTTTCCATTCTCCCAGAAGCAGACCGGTACGCAGATAGCGCAGATTCCAGCTTCGCTCAAAGCCTTCCGGAAGATAATACACGGATGTATCACGGATCATCATGCGGCTGCGGTCCAGAGGACATTTCAAAAGCTGCTCCCAATCCAGAAAATCACTTTCCTTTTCCAACTGACGAATCCTTGCAGTATCCGGATTCTTTGCAGATGTTCCAGACATTTTTGGCAAACTGCCGTCATTCACTTTTTTATGCAGAAGCGCTGCGAAATGACCTTCTCCATCGATTCGGTGAGGAAACAGCCGAACCACCGGCTTTCCATCCACACCAGGTGCAGCCCCTTCCCAGAGCGGCACCGGAACGATCTCCATATCGGAATTCCGCGATAAAATCCAGTCGATCACATCTTCGTCTTCCATCTTTGCAAAGGTGCAGGTCGAATAAAGCAGCATACCGCCCGGTTTTAACATACGGACTGCCTGCATCAGAATTTCTTTCTGAATCGGAGCATAATATTCCGGTCCATGCTCCTGCCAGCTTTTGATCAGATCCGGATCTTTCCGGAACATGCCTTCCCCGGAGCATGGCGCATCTACCAGAATCTTATCAAAATACGCACCAAAGGTATCCGCCAGCTTTTCCGGCGCCTCACTCGTCACACAAATATTCGGAATCCCGAATAGTTCCAGATTCTTTAAAAGTGCCCGGGCGCGGGAATTGCTGATGTCGTTGGATACCAGCAGACCCTTTCCGCAAAGCTTTGCCCCCAGTTCTGTGCTTTTTCCTCCCGGTGCAGCACAAAGATCCAGCACATAGTCCCCCGGTTCAACCGGAAGCAGCGCGGCAGGCGCCATAGCACTGGGTTCCTGCAGATAATAAAGACCCGCAAAATAATAGGCATCCTTCGACGGTCGGCCCTCATCTTCACAATAATATCCATTTTCCGTCCACGGGACGCGCCGTGTTGTATAAAGTCCTTTTGCTTCCCACAAAGCAGGACTTAATTTTGTCTGATTGATTCGCAGACCCTGAAATGGTCTTTTGTCATAACTTTTCAGCCACGCATCATAATCCTGCCCCAAAAGCTGCTTCATATTTTCTAAAAAAGATTCTGGCAATCTCATAAAACACTCTACTTTCTGTTCGGTACGCTGATATCAGCCCGAAATAATGTTTAGTATAACATAAAACGTTCCGCAATGGAATAAGAATAAAAAAATGACAATTGCGAAGTGATCCTTTGATTCCTGTCCTTCTGCTGATTCTTCTTCTGACTATGCCATCCCTTTCCATTCAAGGCGCATCCAATGGACTGCTGCTGTGGTTCCATGTGGTGCTCCCGACACTGGCTCCCTTTATGATCTGCACCCAGCTTGTCACCATGTTCGGAGGAATCGATATCCTGATGCGCCCCTTTGCCCCGATTTTTCACCGTATATTCGGTCTTGACACCTCCGGCGGCTATGTACTTCTCTGCGGTCTTTTGTGCGGTTATCCGCTGGGAGCCAAATTGTGTGCCGACTTTTACCGCCGGGGACAGATCAGCAAAGAAGATGCCAACTACCTGCTTTCCATCTGCAATCACCCAAGCCCTATGTTTTTGCTTGGATATGTGAAAAATCAGCTTCCGGCAGGAATTCCCGTTTTTTTGATTCCATTATGTCTGTATCTGCCGATTTTTCCCATATCGCTTTTATCCAGGTGGTTTTATAAAAAAAGGAACCGTACCAGCTGCCGGAACGTGACAGATGGGGCAAATCTCATTTCCGTGCAAACTTCCTCCATCACAAAAAGCAATGCACGCAGCCTTTCTCTGGAAGAAATCCTCATGTCCACCTGCGATACCATGGTGGTCATCGGAGGATATATCATGCTGTTTTCTATTCTTACCGCCTGGATCGGTGTACTGCCCTTTCTTCCGGAAACAGCCAAAGCCCTGCTTTCCGGTTTTGCAGAAATCACCACCGGAATCCACCAGATCTGCAGCTGCAAAACAAGCGCTTCTCCGCTGCTTCCGGTGATTGCTGCCGTTTCTTTCGGAGGGCTGTCCGGGATTTTCCAGACAAGAAGCGTCATACGGGTCAATGAGTCCGATCTTCAGACCGATACTTTCTCCGCATGTCCCGGGAACGCAAAAAATGCCGGATTATCCATCCGGCATTATATCATCTGGAAACTGCTTCACGCGAGTTTTTCCTGTATTACGCTTTTTCTTCTGCAGCCGGTTCTTCTTCCGTAGCAGAAACACTGCCAGCCAGCTCGTTGCGGTTGGAAGTTACAATATCATAGCTGGACTGCATGGAAGAGATAAATGCGTCAAACCGTCCCTGCGCACCTTCCATCGAATGTGTGATGATTGCCTGCAGGCTCTTCAGCATGTCGTCTGTATAGTTGATGGATGCCTGGCGCATTGCGTTTGCCTCTTCGATCGCATTGTCAATGATTGCCTGCGCCTGCATCTGAGCTTCTTCTACAATCTGGTTTGCACTCGCATACGCTTTCTGCATGATCTCATGCTCATTGACCAGTTCATTCGTCTGCGCCGTTGCCTCCGCTAACATCGCGTCTGCCTGCGTGCGCGCCTCATTTAAAATCGCATCCTGGTTGCTGATGATCTTCTGGTATTTTTTGATCTCATCCGGAATACGCAGACGCAGTTCTACGAGCAGCTCCTCAAGTTCTTCTTTATTTACAAGAATTTTCGTATTCGATAACGGCTGAAATCTGCAGCTGTCAATGTACTCCTCAATTTCACCGATTAACTGTTCGATCCTACTCATTAAAATCTCTCCTTACTTATGTAGTTGGGTTATCCTTCCTGAACCCTCTCTCTGCCATTTTGTCTCTTACCATATCCACAATATCCGGATGCAAAAACTCACTGATATCACCATCGTAAGCAGCGATTTCCTTCACAATGCTGGAGCTTAAGTAAGAATACTTCAGGTTCGTCGTCAAAAAAATCGTATCGACATCCGGCGCAATGACATGGTTCGTCTGTGCCAACTGCAGCTCATACTCGAAATCTGTAATCGCACGAAGTCCTCTGACGATCACATCCGCATGGTTTTGATGCACAAAATCCACAAGCAGACCGTTAAAGGACTGAACCTCCACATTGGGAAGATGGGAAGTCAAATTCTCTAATATCTTAACACGTTCTTCAACAGAAAACAATGGCGTTTTTGAACTATTGTTCAAAACTCCGATGATCACCTTGTCCATCATGCGGGCGGTGCGCTCGATAATATCCAGATGTCCTAAGGTTGCCGGGTCAAAACTTCCCGGATAGACTGCAACTGCCATAGCTTTATTCTCCTCGATATACAAACATGTGTTTGTTTGTCTTGTATATTTTTTCTTTTTCCAGAACAAATCCAAGTTCTGCAAGATAATCAAATTCAGTTTCTAACGATGCCTCAACAATGACTGTGCTCTGTTTATCGATCAACGAGGAACCGGCCAGATACGTCAGCATCTGTTCCTCCAGAAGATGATCATACGGCGGATCCATGAAAATATAGTCAAACCGATACTTTCCTTCCAATCGTTTCAGTGCTGTAAGCGCATCGCAATTCATAGCCAACGCTTTCGGCTCCAGTTTGGTCGCTTTCAGATTCTCACGTATACACTCCATCGCTTTCGGATTCTGCTCAACAAAAACGCAGGTCTTCGCTCCGCGGCTCAACGCTTCGATTCCGATTGCACCGCTTCCCGCAAACAAATCCAGAAAACAACAGTCCGCCAGGTCATACTGCAGCATATTAAACAGAGTTTCTTTTATACGGTCTGTGGTCGGACGGGTATTCATACCTTCCAGTGTTTTTAATGGGGTTCGTCTCGCACTGCCTGCTATCACTCGCATGACAAATCTCCTTAATCTTATATTCGACAATATTATAAGGTCCCTTTTTTCATTTCACAAGCATTTAATTTAATACAGAAGCATCAATCCAGCCACATTCACTAAATGGCCATGCACAGAAAATCAATTTTCCGACAATCTGTTCTTCTGCTACACATCCAACAGCAGTATTTCTTGAATCAACAGAGACACTTCTATGATCTCCCATGACAAAAATCCTCGACTCTGGTACCTGATATGGAAATACGATATTACAATCTCCATATGCTTTCTCAAACAGATAAGGTTCCTCCAATTTCTGATTATTCACATATACATCGCCATTGTCTGTAATATTAACCCAATCTCCTGCTTCTGCAATCACGCGCTTGACCAAAATTTTATTGTTGTAATAAAAAGCAATAATATCCCCCGGTTGCCAAGTCCCAGTCTTTACAGAAACCACCACATCTCCGTCATTCAATGTAGGACTCATTGAACTTCCATAAATTCTTAGCACAGGCAACCACAGCATCGTTACCAAAACAGCGAATGCAGCGACTACAACTAAGGTAAAGATGGTACTTTTCAGCACCTGCCAGTATCGATATTTATATTTTTCACGATTCAGTTCTTTTTCCAGTTCCCACAGTTCCGGCACATCCGATTTTACTTTCTCTTTCATACCAATCATTTCACGCTTTATCTGGGAATCGTCATGGACAAAAGTTCACGCAAACCTGAATATTTGCTGTAAAAATCATCTAAGCGCTGAGAAACATCTTTCCAATATGCTTCTGACTCTTCTCTTGCTTTCGTCAACATGGTATTGCACCGTTCCGTAGTTTCCGATTCCATGTCCTGACATTTTTTCATTGTTATTTCTTCCATAGAACGGCTTTTTTCCTCTGCTTCCTGAATCCTCTGCTGTGCTTTTTCTCGGCTTTCCTGCTCTAATTTTTCGCAGATTAACTTCTGTCGTTCGCTTAACTGTCTAACATTATCCAGATATTGCTGACTCGCTGCTTGAGCTGCCTCAAATACACCATTAATCTGAATAGAGGCTTCTGCAATGGAACCTGCCTGCTGTAGCATAATCTCTCTGCTGCACAGTTTGTCCTCTGCTTCTGCCAGTTTCTTTTGTGTATCCTGTAACTGTTTACTCTGATCAATCAACATCTCCAATAAATCAGCTCTTGATAACTTTTTTAATTCTCTTTCTGTCATATTATTAATTTCCAATCTCTCCATATCATTTATAATCTTTTTTTTATTTTATTCCTACACTTCATGTTTGTCAATTCAGGAAAATCCTTTTTCTGATAAAGCCACACTGTCTTTTTTACAAAAGGAAGCTGCCGCTTCACGATTTTCCAATCAATGAAGCGACAGCCTTCTTATTTTACTTTTGACTGAATTCTAAGGAATTCTTTATTTGCCCATCATCTGTTTTTCCTGAGCTTCGATCATTTTTTTCAACGTGTTTCCAGAACAACACACTTGATTTTCATAGGTTTTTTCGGATGTTTGACCGTTTTTTAAGAAAAAAGTGATATGCGCTTTTCTTTCTCCGATTGACTTGACCTCAATTCGATCAATCATTTCAGATACAACCGACTTTGTAATATCCTTTTCTTCCAGGACGGTATATCGCTTGATTTGTTCCGCTACATGTTTTAGGTGAGCTCTTACATCACTGATATCCGTTTTAGTTTGAAAACTCTTACGCTGTGCTTCCAGAAGCTGCAGTTCCTGATTAAACTCTTTGTTTCTGACGGTAAATTCTTCGTCTGTAATATCACCATTCAAATTAAAATCCAGAATCTTGTCTTTCTTCTTTTTAATGGTGAGAATCTGTTTGTCAATGCGTTCGATATCCTTGCTGTGATCCTTCTCTTTCGAAATAGCCCTTTGATAAAGCAGAAGATATCTTTCAATAATCTGATCTATATCAATCACAGAGGCTTGAATGATATCAATGAGCATCTTTTTTAGTTCACTCTCTGCTAATCCAAACGAAGGGCATTTTTCGGCTCCATTCTTAATCCGATAACTGCATACCCATCTGACATCCTCTTTTCCTCGTACAGAATGCTGTTTCATCCAGTACGTGGCTCCGTCCTCTGCGCACTTAATTTTTCCGGTAAATAAATTTTCCGTTTTAAAAGAAGTTCGCCGGGTTTTGATTGCTTCACTACGTTCTCGAAAATAGCGATTGGCCTTTTCCCAGGTTATTTCATCGACAATGGCAGGTACGCGGCTTCCGTCATCTTTAAACATAACCCAATCGCTTTCCTCTAAAAACTGCTGCTTTTTGGTAAACATATCAACGATTTTGACTTTCCCGCCGGCGTAATAGCCTTTATATTTGGGATTCGTGATAATATTCCTGATTGTTCTGCTGCTAATCTTTCCGCCTTTATAATTTCGGTACCCACAGCGAAACAAGTAATCCTCCAGACGATGTGTAGACCAATCGCCGGTTGCGTATTTTTCAAAAATATCGCGAACCATCGAGGCCTCTTTTTCATTGATCCGCAGAATCCCTTTTTCTTTGTCATATCCGTAAATATGAGAATTTCCGAGAACAACCCCTCGCTTAATAGATTGAGCATGACCAAATTTTACACGGCTGGACAGCTTCCGGATTTCATCCTGGGCAATACAGGCCATAATGGTTAATCGCAGTTCTGAATCTTCATCAGCCGTATTGATATTATCATTCTGGAACCAAACACAGACCCCATAGGACAAAAGTTCTCTTGTGTACTGAATACTGTCAAGGGTATTACGTGCAAATCGGGAAATCTCCTTTGTAATTAGTAAATCAAATTTATGGTTCTTGGCATCTCTTAACATCTGCTGAAACTCTTCTCGTTTTTCTGCATGCATACCGGAAATACCATCGTCCACATATCCCTTATAAAATTTCCAGTGTTTGTTTGCTTTGATCATATCTTCAAAATGCCGTTCCTGATTTTCAATGGAATTCTTTTGTTCCTCTTTATCTGTGCTAACTCGTGCATAATAGGATACGACCAGTTCAATTTCAAAAATAGACTTCGTTTTTAATCGTTCTCTTAACTGATATAAATTCATAGGTTTCTCCCTTCTCTCGGGAGTAGAATCAGTTAAATTATAACTCTACTCCCGAGTTTTCTCAATATGCAGTCGATTCCAAGATCGCTTGCCTGATTTTTTCTTTCGTTTCTGCATCAATTACATTTGCTTGAAATAATTTCTCGTTTAGGATCATGAGATAGATAGAAATTGGATCCATAAAAATCACCACCTGAATTTAGAATGCAGTACCTTTTCGAATGTTATTATTTGTGAAATTATGGATAATTATGTATTTCATTCGATTCTGGATGTGAAGATACGTTTGTACTATTTGTACTGCTTATTCTAAATATGGAGAATTGGATATCCGAAAGAAGATGCAACTGGAAGAATTTGCAGCTGGTACAGCTCAAACGCATCGTCGTTCAATCTTCTACATATTTGATAACTTTCATGAAATAAATTAAATATTCGGTCGAATTATATAGTTCCATTTTTCATTTGACCCCACAAATTCTATATTAATGGACTGCTTCTGTTCCTCAGTAATCTTTTTACTTGTTTCATAGTGATTATCATCGACTCTACACACAACTGTCAGACCTTTTTCTGTTGTGGTAGATCCGATCAAATTAACCACCGTTTCTATATCAATAAGTGTCTGACCTTGCCAGTTCTTTGAAATATAACAAAACAACCGATGCTCCACCTTATTCCATTTTGATGTACCTGTTGGAAAATGAGATACATGAATTTCTAAACCAGCTTCAACTTATCCTCTTCTGCCCCTCCCTTTACCCAAATCACAAATGCATGGGTGTTCACGGGGAACACCCATTCCCGGCAATAAAAAGAAGCCCCCCGCAAGGAGAGCTTCACTGTACAAGTGTGGGTGCCGTGTATTTTACATATCTCCATAGTGATATCTGCAAGCCAAAATATATACATTGTTTTCATCAATTTTGTAAATCAGTCTGTCCTTGTCATTGATCCGCCTGCTCCAGAAACCAGCTAAATTCCCCTTTAATGCTTCTGGCTTGCCGATTCCCTCATTTCCATGTCTGCATATATCATCTATAAGAGCATTGATTTTCCTGAGTGTCTTTCTGTCCTCTGTCTGCCAGTACACATAATCCGACCATCCGTTATCAGTAAACAGCTTATTCATTCCCCGTCACCTCAATCAGATGATGCATAGAAACAGCACCTTTGTCTAACTGCGCTTTGGATTCCATCAGCCAATCATAATTAGCCTTATTCCCCATGAGATAAGCATTTTCCATCAGATTATTGTAAGACTCTTCCGACAGCATAACAACATTTCGGTTATCTTTTCTGGTGATCATCAACGTTTCAAAATCATCGGTTACTCTATCCATGTAGGTTTTCATATTTTCACGAAGGTTTGTATAATTTACAGCCAACATATCAGCCCCTCCTTTGATTATAATTTCCTCTACGTGCTTTTCTTTTATTATATCGTACAATATTCTGTACGTCAATGGATGATATAATATAGTATGCTCTTTTCTTCCATCGGTACTATGAAAGAAAAAAATTAAACGCAATGATTTTTCTCATCTCATAAAATTGGTTTGAAGATCCTGTTATTTTGCTTATTCTAACACGCTCATACAAGAGGTGTTCTCCGCGAACACCGGACATAGCCGCCGCCTTCCTGCTTCTCTGCCACCATACTCCATCCGCACCGACCAGATATCCGTCCGGCGTAGTGGTGTTTACTGCAAGACTTCCATCCTCCTGTCGGTAATAATAATTCCCGCCCGTCTGCTCCCAGCCAGCCCAGACTGTCATCGGAGCAGCTGCCAGGATGACCGAAATTCCTGCTATGCTGATCCATTTTTTCATCTTTCTCACAAATTCCGCCTCCTCTCATATCCAGCATAGCAAACTGCTCTTTCATTTTTCCAGAGCATTTTCAAATTATTTCATTTTCTTAAGAATCCTGCTT
>JBJEIZ010000001.1:58729-87328 GCA_051877535.1 Brotaphodocola sp. | reverse complement strand
TGTTTTTTAACTTTTTCTTTTCCCATTCTACTGTCCCCCGTTAGTCAAGATCGCTTTCGTCGTCTTTTTTCTTACGGATGAAATAGAATCCAATTCCTGCTGCTACTGCTCCGATAATCAAGATATATGGCACGGAATCAAGAAGAACTCCGGCATCAACAATTCCATTTTTAGTATTTATAAATACTACTTCGTGACCATTTGCATTGGTCACTTTGAAAGTTAATACACTGCCAGACAATGATTCATCATCTGTATTCGTTACATTTGCCGATACCTGATATCCTTCATTACCATACTCAGTAATAGTGACAGTTGCCCCTAAAGGAATACCGTCAATCTTTATAGGATCTGTATTATGATTCAGTGTATATTCCGGCTCTAGTTCAACTCCATTTACTGCTACTTTAAATGTAAAATATTTATCTCTGTCACCTAAATTACCTGCAACATCTTTGTCAAGTCTAATGAAAGTAGTATTGGGCTCATAGGTGTTCACAAAAGTAACATTATTATTATTATTTGGAGTTACGGTTGCAGTTGTTGATTTTGAAGCTGTAATATCTGTATTATTCACCTCAGTTTTAACAAAGTTATAACCACTAATAGTACCTGTGCTTGTTTCCGTAACAGTATAATTTCCTTCTTTCAGGTTCACTAAACTGATACTCCACTCTCCACTTGGTGTAGGCAACTCCACCGTTCTGTTGTAACTTACACCGTTAGTATCACTCACTATTGTAAATTTAAATGTTCCAGATTTGATATTTGCTTTATCTTCTGCTTCAATTCCTGAAACCGTTTTCGTGATAGTTAAATTACCTCTCGTTGGCAAAGGCTTTGGAACATTCTTATCAAAAGTGACCTTATCAAGGTAGTTACCTACTGTTGCATCGTCTCCATGACTTTGACCACCTTTATCGTTCGTGCAATCTACACTTACAAAATAAAATCGTGTAATATACTGACCTTCCGGAACTTCATAAGCGCCCGTATGATATTGCCATCCATCCGCAACATCTGCTTTAAAAGTAGTATAGCCATTTTCATCAGCTTGTGCATCTTTCGATGATTGACCCGCTTCTACAATCTTTTCATTACTGCCCTGAATCACTAACTGCATAGTGTCTTCACCAAAACGACCACGATGATAAAAACTCCAGTATAATGTAGATCCTGGTACAGTAACAATATCCTGATACAAAGCCCCCCATGCTTCACAGTTTAACTCTGCACATTGATTTCCATCTGGTACGCCTGTCACTGTATAATTATTTTCATTCCAACTGGTAATTACATTCTCATATCCCGCTTTTTCAGTCAAATTAAAGTTTTCATTTGAGTCGCCTTTTTTAACGCTTAGAATCTCAATATCTCTTCCTGTTTTTCCATTTGTTGAACCTAATCCTGTTGTCTGCCAAAATGGCACTTCGTCAACCGAATACTGAGGACCAGCATTTGTACCAGCATTTTTCGGATCTTCAAAACTACCATTTTTTAATGCATTGTAATAACCCGGAGTTATGGTTGCATTACCAACTTCCTTACCATTGCTGTCTTTAACAACAACTTTAAATGTTTTACTTGAATTGTCCTCCTTAAATCCATTTCTTGCATAATCAAATTTATAGCTATCAGCATCAAGCGTCGGTGTAGTTTCAATCCTGGTTTCCGTGCTTCCATCAACTTCATACCATTCATATGTCAGCCCATCAGGGTTCTCCTTCCCATTAACGATAGCCGTTAAACAACCATCAGTTATAACCGTATCTTTGAGCACCACAGGTATAGAATCATAAACCAAATAAACATCAACTTGTATCTCACTACTATACGTATAGGATTCTACTTGCTCGTCTCCGTTATAAAATGTAACTTTTCTGGTCCTATTACCACCATTACCAATGACCTCTGCTACAAACCTGGTTATCACCTTACCCTCGTAACTACCTAATCGCGCTTCCTTATACACATAACCTTCAACACTGGTTGATTTATAGTCACTCAATATAACTTGTTTACTAGAATTTACAGTAATGGAGTTTTCACCAGTAGGGGCAATCTCACTTTCTTCAAACAGTTTGCCATCAGGCTTACAATGATAACCATTAAGCGTCAAATATGTTGTTTGATTAAAAAGACCACCCGTCCATGTAATTGTAAATGTTGAAAAACTGTCCACCATAAAGTCCGTTGTCATAACTGAATTTTCAGTATCTATGTCCACATTGGCAACGTCGGCATTCGCATTATCTGCAACCGTATTAACATTTTCAACTACACCGTGTCTATTTTCTTCCAAATGTTGAACAGCAATACTCTCCTCAATTACATCTTCTGGAAGGATAGAAGCATCCATTTCAATGGAAACCTGTATACCACCATTCTTCGGTTCAACTTCATCTCCCTCATCATTCAGGAAGCTGATGTCCAGCGCAATCATTCCAGTATATTCTGTATTTTCGGCATCCAGTGCATCTTTTGCAGCCTGATAACCTTCTGCTGTTTCTTCATCATCTTCTTTCAGTTCTTTCACAGAAAGTTCCACATGTTCATCGAATGCATCTTCATTTGCATATACCTGAACCGTAACTCCAGTATCCAGATTTGCTTCATATAACCTCCCTGCATTGGAAGAAGATGCAAAACGTTCCAGATCATCGGATATTTTCAGATCTTCTGCAGTTGTGACAAATGCCACAACAGAAGCATTATCCAGTCTCACTGCATTTAGTACCGTTCCATCTAACATTTCCAGATCAGAATCAGACGGACTCGCGTCAGATGGGCTCGCGTCAGAATCACTTGCTTTAGAAGCCGCTACACGATAAGTTTCATGCGGGGAAATCGCTGCCACAGGCTCAGCTTCGTCTGCATTATCGCTATCTGTATTGCTGTCACCGGCATCGGCTCCTGTATCATCACTGTCCGTATCTGCCGTATCATCTGAAGAAACATCTTGATCTTTAGAATCGCTATCCTCTTGCTTTTCGTCATTCTCACCCTTGTCAGTTGAAGTATCGGAATCACCAGCAGGTTCTTCCGTATCTTCTTTGATATCATCTTCAACAACGGAAACATCGGAGCCCTTCGAATCCTCAGATTCGGAATCGTCGATATCAATCGTAATATCCGCATCATGATCCGGTTCTTCGGCTTTGACGTTGTCGTTCTCTTCTTCGCCTTCTTCTACTTTGACATCGGTATCCTGCTTGATGTCCGACTCAACGGACCCTTCAATACCGATTTCAATTTCCGTTTCCTGTTTTACAGATGAGCCGCCGCCAGAGGAACCACTTCCGCCGGAAGCTCCGCCTCCGCTCGTTCCTGTGGAAACCGCAGAACTACCCTGTGCATTTACCGGTGCTTTTCCTTCCGGTTCCGGAACTTCCACATCACTGTACGGGATTACGGAAATCACATCCGTTTCCTTTTCTCCAACGCGAATCACTGCCGTCTGTTCCTGATCCGAAGTATTCGTCAAAAGAAAATAAAATTCTTCCGAACCATCCATCTCATAAGCAAATGTTTCGCTTCCGATTTCCTCAGAAACATCATCGACCAGTTCGACATCTTCTCCCAATCTTGCAAATACACGGAGCTGTAATTTGCCTTTATTGTCCTTGATCTTCGGTGTTAATTCGTAAAGACTTCCGTCCGCCGCCATCGATATCGCGTATGTATCTGCGTCTAATCCCTCAAATTCAAAATCTTCATCCACCGTATTTCCTTCTGCAATCGCTTCCTGCAGTGCTTCATACAAAGCGACTCGATCCAGATCAAATTTGTAATCCGATTCCTCGCTTGCCGCTACCGCCATATGACCGATATTCCCCGCAATCAAGCTGGCGCACAACGCAACCGCACAGTACCTTCTGCCCTCACGATTTAAGAAACGTGTGAGCGGTGAAAATAATTTTCTGAGTTCCTTTCTTTTCTGTCTCTCTTTGCCCATACTCGCTCTGTCCTCCCTCTCTATATTTCTAACCAAAATAACAAGGTTGATTTATCAAGCAACCGACATGCCCGTCACATGCCTTGAGAGTTTTGTTTGTTTAGATGCATTATACCAAATGGGCTATCATACAAACTATCATAAAAGGCTTTTTTTTTTGCTTTTTTAAAATTTTTTTTAAAAATTTTTATATTTTTTTGGCAGACGGAGTTTTAAGAGGGATAACTGTGTTTCTTGAATACAATGATACCAGGGTCAAAAGGTCAGAAATCTGACGCAAGCTTGCTTGCAGGAGGATTTTTGACTTTGGGACCCGCCAAAAATATGAGTAAGTAGCCATTTTTCGAAGAAAAATGAGCGGATTACGAATGTTTTTGAGAATTGCGGGAGTGCAAAGCACGGAGCAATTCGGTATCAGAGGGGTCAAAAGACCTTTTGACCCCAACATCATACAATGTTGGCTCAAAAAAAAGAAAAACAGAGATGGAAATCGGTGAACTGTCACCGATTTCCATCTCTGTTTTTCTTTTCTATCAATTTTATTCCCACTTGATTTCCGGATGCAGATCTTCCAGGGAAACCACCACATACTCCAGCTTCGCACGTCGATCTGCGATTCCCTTCAAGCTGTGGCAGATACGTTTGTAAATATTTTCACACTCCTCTTCTTTGGATCCAATCAGCATGACCAGATACTGAAAGGTGCTGTACTGGGTAAATACATCTCCCCTGCGCAGGCAGGTCTGCAGCGCTTCCTTTAATTCATCCATGCGTGCGCGAAGCTTCTCCGTATTTAAAATCATCTTGCCTTCATAATCCGTCAGCGTGCACAGCATTAAATAAGAAGTTTTTCCGAGCCGGTCTGTGTTGCGGCTGATCACATGGCAGATATCCACAAAACTGGGATAGCTGCAGTAATACGTTCCGCTTGTCTCCACATTCGCACCCGGGTATCTGCAGATTTCGCCTTTAATATTTTCCAGTTCGCCCTGCCGGTTGTTGCTTCTTTCACAAATGCGCTGGTAACACTCCTTCATCACTTCTGACGGCGGCTGCCCCATCTCTTCCAGATAAAATGCAACCGTTTTATTGTACAAAAGATTTGCTTCTGCATAATCACCTTTGGCTAAAAGCACATCAATCTGTCCGATCTGCCAGTAATCAAACGGATAAATGGCTGCGGCGCGGTCATACAGATACCCGATCGAATTATAATCTTTTCGTGCATCATAATACTCCACCAGCCATTGCATGCACTGTTCAAACATTACCTTCAGCCGAAGATGTTCTTCCATGACCCAGATTTCATTTGCAAGCGCGGGGAGCAGTTCTCCGCGGTAGAGCTCAAATGCATTTCGGTAATGCCTGCACTTTTTTTCTTCATCTTTGGATTTCTGTGCTTCCTGAATCTGCTTTTCAAATTCATGTACATCCAGGCGCACCGGAATATCCGGATCCATCTGGTAGATGCCTCCTCTTCCGGTTATGTAATCGCCCTGCGGCAATCCCACCGCGACCATCTGTTTGCGCAGCTGGTACAGCAGATTGTTGATGCTGTTATTCGAATCAGACAGCTCTTTTCTGTCGTACAGGCACTTCACCAACTGTTCTTTGGTGATGCCATCTTCCCCCCACATCCAGATGATCTGAAGCATCTGAACAAATTTCGCCGTGCTTTTTCTGCTCAGGTGAATCTCCCGCCCCTCGCAGGTGACCGAAAAGCCACCAAGCATACGGACCGTAAAACTTACGCGTCCATGCTTTTCCATAAAAGCCCTCCTCTTAAATCTCATGAGGTGGTATTCACTCCCTCAGGACACCACACGAGGATTTTTACGTTTTTATACAAAATTTTTCTTTAATTTGGTATGGATCGGCACCGCATACTGGGTCGGAATCTCCATACCCTGCCAGATTTCCTCGGAACGCATAGCCTGATAAACCAGCATCCAAAGTCCTGCACAGGATTTCAGCCCCAGTTCTTTTGCATAGGAAACCAGCTTCGTCTCAAGCGGATTGTAGACCACATCTGCGACTGCCTCAAAACCACCGGCTGCCAGTTCTTCCTTTGTCAGAATGCTGGCATCGCATTTTGGATACATACCGACCGGGGTTGCATTTGCCAGAACATCTCCTTTGCACGCTGCTTTCTGGGTCAGGAAATTGTAAGTTTCAATGAATGGAAACTGTGCTTTTGCCTTTGCCAACTGCTCATCATTGATATCAAATACCTTGATGCTCTTTGCTCCCAGGTTCTTGAATGCGGTAATGATCGCGAAACCGGCGCCGCCGCCGCCTACCAGTACGCAATCTTTTCCTGCCACATCAATCTCCGCTACCTTCAGCATGGTCATGAAGCCATAGCAGTCGGTATTGTAGCCGATCGCCTTGCCGTCTTTAAAATCAATGGTATTGATCGCGCCGATTGCCTGTGCATCGGCATCAATCTCGTCCAGATACGGCATGATCACCTGTTTGTACGGAACCGTCACATTGACACCTGCATATCCCAATACTTTCAGTGAATCTACGATCTTCGGCACGTTTTCTTTTGCGATCTCCAACACGCCATAAACGCCATCCACATCGATCATGTCCAATAACTGAAAATGAATTGCCGGCGACATGGAATGACCTAATTTTTCTCCAATTACTGCATAACTTTTAGAAGCCATAATGATCCCTCCGATTTTTTCACTAAAATCTTCTTTTTCTTAATAACAAAAGTACCATTTTTATGACTTTTTGTCAATGGCACGTCAAGCTGCATTCAGACAAATCAAAAAATGGTCCACTGGACCATTTATTGATTTGCCTGGCAAGAAAAATCCCTGCGTTGTGATGGGACGCAGGGGTGATTTTCTTTAGGATCTCGGATTTCAAAAAGGATAAAGGATTTAATCTCTCGTGTTTTCTATGGTTAGAGTATAGCACACGGTTCACAAAAAAGATTTTATAATATTTGAATAGATTATGAAGAAATTCTTAATTTCTTCTGGAACCAATCGAACCTTTCTGAATTCCGTTTTCCGCTGTGTGAAAAGGATACTTTCAAAGAAAATCTGAATATGCTAATATCAAACCAAAGAATCGTGTAGGTGTTGTTGTGAATCACGTAAAATCCCGACTGAACAGTACGGATACAGCAGGACTGACCGGGCAGGGTATCGGCGTCGCCGTCCTGGATACCGGATGTTTCCTGCACGAAGATCTGGCACCGCGGATCGCTGCATTTTATGATGCCGTCCACAAGCGTTCATCACCTTACGATGACAACGGACACGGCACTCATGTCTGCGGAATCATCGGAGGAACCGGTGCCGCCTCTCATGGCTGTTACTGCGGCATTGCTCCGGGCTGCAGCCTGATTCCCATCAAGGTTCTGGACCGGAACGGCAGTGGGTATGTCTCTGACGTCCTGACCGGACTTCGCTGGATTCGTCAGCATCAGTCTTTATATAACATTCGGATCGTCAACATCTCTGTCGGGTCATTTTCCCGCAAAAATATGAGTGAAAATTCTGCCCTCGTCCGCGGGGTCGATGAGGCATGGGACGAGGGAATGGTGGTTGTCGTTGCTGCCGGAAATATGGGACCAAAAAGCGGCACCATCACCACCCCCGGCATCAGCCGTAAGGTTATCACCATAGGCTGTTCTGACGATTATAAAGAAGTCCGCGTTTCCGGCAATCGGATGGTCGACTATTCCGGACGCGGTCCCACCAGTGCCTGCATCTGCAAACCGGACATCGTCGCTCCCGGCGCCTATATCATCAGCTGCTCCAACGCCCCTGGAAAGTATACCGGCAAGAGCGGCACCAGCATGGCAACTCCGCTGGTTTCCGGCGCTCTTGCACTCCTGCTGGAAAAATATCCGGATATGACCAACCGGGACGTTAAACTGCGTCTGTGGGAACGGGCACAGGATCTGGGACTTCCGCAGAATCAGCAGGGGCATGGGATTCTGGATGTAAAGCGGCTGTTGGAATGAAGCGATCCTTTACTTCACGAACATTCTTACCAGCAAAGATTTCCACTTTGTATACGGCTGATACCGCATGGGCAGATCGATCCAGGTATATTTTTTCACGATACTCTTTTCATGGCTGAACGTATCGAAACTCTTCTTTCCGTGATACGAACCCATGCCGCTTTCGCCCACACCGCCGAATCCCATGCGGGAAGTCGCCAGATGGATAATGGTATCATTGATACATCCCCCTCCGAAAGCAACCTCTTTGAGAAAGCGTTTTTCTGTCTTCCGGCTTCTGGTAAACAGATAAAGTGCCAGCGGATGTGGTCTGCTTTTCACAAATTCATACGCCTCATCCATGGAGTCCACCGTCAAGATCGGCATGACCGGACCAAAAATCTCTTCCTGCATAACCGCATCTTCTTCTGTCACGCCATCCAGCACAGTTGGTGCAATTTTCAAAGTATCCTCATCAGTCTCACCGCCATACGCCAGTTTTTCTGCACAGATCAGCCCGCGCACACGATCAAAATGCTTGCGGTTGATCATTTTTCCGTAAAGAACATTCGTCAGCGGGTCCGTGCCGTACATACGCAAAATTTCTTTCTTAATATATTCTAACAGCTTATCATGCACACTGCGCTCCACCAGAATGTAATCCGGCGCCACACAGGTCTGACCACAATTCAGATATTTGCCAAACACGATCCGTCTCGCAGCCAGTTTCAGATTGGCCGTCCGATCTACAATGCACGGACTCTTCCCTCCCAGTTCCAGGGTAACCGGAGTCAGATGCGCAGATGCCTTTTCCATAACCAGCCTGCCGACCGTGACGCCTCCGGTAAAGAAAATATAATCAAATTTCTGCTCCAACAGGCTTTGATTTTCTTTCCTGCCCCCCTCCACCACAGCAACATACCGTTCCGGAAATGCCTCACGGATCAGCGCTGCCATGACACGGGACGTTTCCGGAGAATATGCAGATGGCTTGACCACGCAGCAGTTTCCGGCTGCAATCGCGCCGATCAATGGTTCCAGCGTCAGCAGTACCGGATAGTTCCAGGGCGACATGACTAGCACCACACCATATGGCTCCTGCACAGTAAAACTTTTTGCGTGAAACTGCGCGAGCGGCGAAAGGGCACGGCGGTCTCTGCTCCATCTGCGCACATGACTTCTCATATAACGCAGCTCTGACAGCGTCAGACCAATTTCACACATATACGCCTCGGATTTCGATTTCCCAAGATCCGACTGGATCGCAGTACAAAGAGCATCTTCGTACTTTAAAATCGCCTGCTCCAGACGGGTCAGCATCCGAATCCGGAAACCAGGATCAAAGGTCTTGCCGCTTGCAAAAAACTGCCGCTGTGTTTCCATAATGTTCTCAATCTGCATGATCCGCCTCTCCTTTTACTATATGATATATTTCTTCTAATTCATTTGCATCCATCAGCATGGGAACCGGATACAGCGGGTTCGCCTCCTGATCTGCATGGCGCGCCATTTGTGGAATATCCTTTTCCTGAATCTCCGGGAACGAGTCCGGAATGTTCATGAAAGCATTCATTTCCTCAATCCATTGAATAAACTGCAGCGACGCCTCGTGATCCTTCATCGACTTTGCCGCAATACCGGTCCGGCGTGCCAGCTTCGCCAGACGCTTTTCTGCAGAAACACCGTAAAACCGCAGCACTTTCGGCAAAAGTACGGCATTTGCCAGACCATGAGGCGTTCCGTATTGCCCGCCCAGAGAATGGGCCACCGCATGAATGTAACCCACATAGGATTTGGAAAATGCCACACCTGCGCAATATGCCGCACGAAGCATTGCCTTTCTTGCTTTTTTATCATTGCCATTTTGATAAGCAGTTTTCAGATTGCGATAAATCAAAGATACCGCAATCTCCGCCATTTTACGAGTTTCATGGGAAGTGGAACGTCCAATATATGCCTCTGCCGCATGCGTCAGTGCATCCATTCCCGTCGTCGCCGTAATATAAGGCGGAAGACCTGTCGTCACGCGATAATCCAAAACCGCATAACGAGGAATCAGGCAAAAATCATTAATTGGGTATTTGTGGTGCGTATCACTGTCGGTGATCACCGCTGCCAGCGTTGTCTCACTTCCGGTACCTGCAGTGGTCGGAACCGCGATCAGCAGAGGGATTCTTTTTCTGATCTTTAGGATTCCTTTCATCCTGCTGACTTTCTGCCCCGGTTTGGCAATCCTTGCCCCTGTAATTTTTGCACAATCCATAGCGGAACCGCCGCCAAAAGCGATGATCGCCTCCGCATCATGTTTTCGGTACATCTCCCGCGCCTCTTCGACATTCCAGATGGCAGGATTCGGTATGGTGCGATCATAAATGCAGTACGCAATCCGCTTTTGCGTCAGACTTTTTTCCAGATTGTCCAGCAGCCCCAGAGAACGAATGCCGGAATCTGTCACCACCAATACCGATCGGATATTTTTCCTGCGGCAAAGTTCTGCAATATCCGCCACAGAAGTAAGGATCTTCGGATTGCGGTACGGCAGAAACGGCAGTGCGGCACGGAATACAAGCTGAAATAATCTGCAATAAATCTTCTTTAAAATGAACATGGAATACTCCTTCTTCTCTCCATCACAGCTTATGAATAAACAAGCCGCTTCTCAGCTTCGGCTCAAACCAGGTAGATTTCGGCGGCATTAAAAGTCCTGCATCTGCCACATCGAATAACTGATTGATAGAAGTCGGGTACATGGCAAACGCAACTGCACCACCGGCGGTCACCTGCCGTTCCAGTTCTCCCAGTCCACGAATCCCGCCGACAAACTGAATCCGATCATCCAGGCGCGGGTCACCGATTCCAAGCACCGGACTGAGCAGCTGATCCTGTAAAATCGAAACATCCAGTCCTTTTACCGGGTCGGCGCTGCAATATTCCGGCTTCACCACCAGCTCATACCAGGCATGATCCAGATACATTGCCACATGGTGCTGCTCCTTCGGCCAAAAGCTGTCCGTTCCTCTTTCTTCTATTTCAAAGTGTTCCCGTACTCTGTCAAGAAATTCTTCCTTGCTCAGACCATTTAAGTCTTTTACCACACGATTGTATGGCATGATCATCAGCTGGTCATCCGGAAACAGCACAGAAAGGAAATAATTGAACGGTTCTTCTCCCGTATAATCCGGATGCTCTGCTCTCCGCTTCAGACCGACTTTCACTGCAGATGCCGCACGGTGATGACCATCTGCGATATAAACGCGCGGAACTTTAGCAAACAGTTCCTGAATCCGGGCAATCGTATCCGGCTCATCGATCTTCCACACACGATGAGAGATTCCGTCATCTGCAGCAAAATCATACAAAGGTTCTTCCTGTTTTTTCTGTTTCACGATCTGGTTCAATTCTTCCTCTGAACGATATGCCAGAAAAATCGGTCCTGTATGGGCGCCGGTCACATCGACGTGACGAATGCGGTCCTGTTCTTTTTCTTCACGGGTATTTTCGTGTTTGGCAATCACGCCGGTCTGATAATCATCGATGGACGCACATGCTGCAATGCCGGTCTGTTCTCTTCCATCCATCGTCAGTTCATAAATATAGTAACAATCTGTGCTGTCAGCAATCAGAATTCCTTTCTCCTCCCAGTCTTCCAGCATTTCCTTCGCCTTTTTATATACCTTGTCTTCATAGCATCCCGTTGATTCCGGGAACTGTGTCTCCGCACGGTCAATATTTAAGAATGATAATGGTTTGCCCGCTACTGCTTCGATTGCTTCTTTCCGGTCATAAACGTCATAAGGAAGCGCCGCCACCTGTGGCGCCACTTCCTTATTCGGACGAATGGACCGGAACGGTCTGATATCTGCCATATCGTAATCTCCTGTTCCGATGAATTCAGTTATTCATTACATTGCTCTTACTCTGATAATGCCCTCGATAGAACGAACTTTTTCCAGTACATCCTCACTCGGAACTACATCCAGATCCATCAGGGTGTACGCATATTTGTCACGGCTCTTATTGGTCATATCAGAAATGTTGATTCCATTTGCTGCCATAGCGCCGGTGACCTGACCGATCATGTTCGGCACGTTCATATGTAACACGGCAATACGGCATGCAGTCTTGCAAAGACCCATATCACAAGCCGGATAGTTTACAGAGTTCTTAATGTTGCCGTTCTCGATGTAATCCATAAGTTCGATGACTGCCATCTTCGCACAGTTGTCCTCTGCCTCTTCGGTAGAAGCGCCCAGATGCGGGATAACAATGGTATTCTCCATATGCTCAGACTTCGGATTCGGGAAGTCCGTTACATATTTTTTCACTTTACCGCTTGCCAGTGCAGCAGCCATGTCATCTTCATTTACCAGAGTATCTCTGGAGAAGTTCAGGATCACAACACCGTCTTTCATTTTATCCAGAGCATCTTTATTGATCATGCCCTTCGTGTTCGGCAGTGCCGGAACGTGGATGGTGATGAAATCACACTCCTGGAAAAGCACATCCAGATTGTTGATATGTTTTACAGAACGGGACAGCATCCATGCTGCATTTACAGAGATGAACGGGTCATAACCGTAAACTTCCATTCCAAGACTGATAGCTGCGTTTGAAACCTCGGCACCGATTGCACCCAGACCGATTACACCCAGCTTTTTGCCTTTAATCTCACCGCCGGCAAATGCTTTTTTCTTCTTCTCAACGGTTTTTGCGATGTTTTCATCTTCTTTGCTGTCTTTACACCACTCGATACCGCCAACGATATCACGGGATGCAAGCAGCATACCGGCAATAACCAGCTCCTTAACAGCGTTTGCATTTGCGCCTGGAGTATTGAACACCACAATACCCTTTTCCGCACAGACATCCAGCGGAATATTGTTGACACCGGCACCGGCACGTGCGATTGCCAGCAGAGATTCCGGCATCTCCATCTCATGCAGAGATGCGCTTCTTACCAGAATGCCCTGTGCCTCATTCACATCATCCGTCAGTGTATAGTTTTCAGTCAGTAAATTTGTGCCATGCTTCGAAATGGCATTCATGCAATGGATCTTATTCATTACTGGTGCTCCTCCTCAAACTTCTTCATGAAATCAACCAGCTTCTGAACGCCTTCGATCGGCATTGCATTGTAGATGCTGGCACGCATACCGCCTACGGTTCTGTGACCTTTCAGATTTACAAAGCCTGCTGCAGTTGCTGCTTTGATGAACTCTGCGTCCAGATCCGCATTACCGGTTACGAACGGTACGTTCATCAGAGAACGGTCTTCTTTCACAACCGTACCTTTAAACAGTTTGCTCTCGTCCAGAAAATCATACAGGATCTTTGCTTTTGCTTCATTGCGCTCTTTCATTGCTTCGAGACCGCCCTGTCTCTTCAGCCACTTGAATACTTTTCCGCAGATGTAAATGCCATATGCAGGCGGAGTATTGTACAGAGATTTTGCATCTGCATGGATCTTGTACTGGCACATGGTTGGTGTACCCGGAAGTACATCCTCCGTAATCAGATCTTCACGGATGATTACGATAACCACACCTGCCGGTCCGATATTCTTCTGAACGCCGCCGTAGATCACGCCGTATTTGGTTACATCAACCGGCTCAGATAAGAAGCAGGAAGATACGTCAGCAACCAGGGTTTTTCCTTTGGTGTCCGGCAGTTTTTTGTACTTGGTGCCATAAATAGTATTGTTTTCGCAGATGTATACATAATCTGCATCTTCATCGATCGGCAGATCGGAGCAGTCCGGAATGTAGCTGAATGTTTTGTCTTCACTGGATGCAACAGCTACTGCCTTACCATATTTCTGCGCCTCTTTGAATGCCTTCTTTGCCCACTGACCGGTAATGATATAGTCTGCTACGCCATTCTTCATCAGGTTCTGCGGAATCATGGAGAACTGTAAATGGGCGCCGCCCTGCAGGAACAGAACTTTGTAATTATCCGGAATGTTCATCAATTCACGAATATCTGCTTCAGCTTCCTGGATAATGGTCTCGAACGCTTTAGAACGATGGCTCATCTCCATCACGGACATGCCAGTACCTTTGTAATCCAGCATTTCTTCTGCTGCTTCTTTCAGTACTTCCTCCGGTAAAACGGCCGGGCCAGCTGAAAAGTTATACACTCTTCCCATAGATTTTTCCTCCTCAATCTATCACTTATTTTTATCCCGGTCCAGTGCCGGGACATTGTTATGTATGCAGACAACCTGCTGTCGGCAGTCCGCCTGCATATCTGGGTATATAAATACGCGGATTCCGATCATTCCCCTAACCGGAATCTCGCGCAATTTATCATTAATTCAGTTTTAAATCGATATCATCGAATGCTTCCTGAATGGCTGCACCCGGAGATACCATCGGGTAAACCTTATCATCACAGTTGATCTGACAGTCGATCAAAACCGGTCTGCCCAGTTTCATCGCCTCTTCCAGTACCGGACGAAGATCTTCTTTTCGGTCAACACGATAAGCAGCTGCGCCCATTGCCTCTGCCAGTTTCACAAAATCCACTGCGTCATTCAAAATTGTATGAGAATAACGCTGACCGTAGAACAATGTCTGCCACTGGCGAACCATACCAAGCACGTGATTGTTGATCACCACCTGGATGATCGGAATATTGTAGCGGACTGCAGTTGCAATTTCATTCATATTCATACGGAAGCATCCGTCGCCTGCGATGTTGAATACCAGGGTATCCGGATGACCTTCGTCACCGCATCCCATCTTTGCACCAAGAGCAGCACCAAGACCGTAACCCATCGTTCCCAGACCGCCGGAAGTCAGCAGTGTTCTCGGCTTTCTGTATTTATAGTACTGCGCTGCCCACATCTGATGCTGACCAACCTCGGTGACCATGATCGTATCTTGATCTCTGGTCAGTTCATTGATCGTCTCGATCACATACGGACCGGTCAGAACATTCTTATCGTAACGCAGCGGATACATTTCTTTCAGGCGCTCAATGTGCGCGATCCACTCATCATGATTCATCGGGTCGAGATGTGCGATCAGTTTTCTTAAAACTACTTTTAAATCTCCGACAATGCTTGCATCGGTGCGGATATTTTTATTGATCTCTGCGGAATCCACATCAATCTGAAGAATCTTTGCATTGTTTGCAAATTTGGATGCATTACCGGTCACACGGTCGCTGAAACGTGCACCGGCAACGATCAGCAGATCACACTCGGTAATACCGAAATTGGATGTCTTGGTTCCGTGCATGCCTACCATACCGGTGTACAATTCATCCGTACCGTCAAATGCACCTTTGCCCATCAGAGAATCTGCAACCGGCGCCTGAATGCGGTGTGCCAGTGTGCGCAGCTCCTCGGATGCGTTGGCCAGTACAGCGCCTCCGCCTACAAAAATAAATGGCTTTCTGGATTTGCGGATCATATCCAGTGCCGTCTCAATATCTTCCTCCCGGATGGTATCCTTCTGCGGTTTGATCGGCTCCGGCTGCATCGGGGTATATTCATACTCGGCCGCCGTAACATTCTTAGTAATATCAACCAATACCGGTCCCGGTCTTCCTGACTGTGCGATCTTGAATGCACGGCGCATAACCTGTGCCAGTTTGGAAATATCTTTTACAATAAAATTATGTTTTGTGATCGGCATGGTAATGCCTGCAATATCAATCTCCTGGAAACTGTCTTTACCCAAAAGGCTGACACCTACGTTACAGGTAATCGCAACCATCGGAATCGAATCCATGTATGCAGTAGCGATACCGGTTACCAGATTGGTAGCGCCCGGACCGGAAGTTGCCAGACATACACCAACTTTACCGGTTGCTCTTGCATATCCGTCTGCTGCATGGGATGCGCCCTGCTCATGAGAGGTCAAAATATGGGTAATCTCATCCTGATGCTTGTAAAGTGCGTCATAAATATTTAAAATTGCGCCGCCCGGATAACCGAATACCGTCTTAACGCCCTGCTCTTTCAGACATTCCACTACGATTTCGGAACCGTTCAGGACTCTGGTCTCGGAAGACTCCGGGTTCTGCATCGATGGCGTATTCATCTCTGCCATATGTATTACTCCTTATCTATCTAAACTTTCGTCATTTTAATTGCCGGCAAGGATTGCTCCCTTATCCGCGCTGGTTACCTGCTGTGCATAGCGTTTCAGATAACCGGTCACTTCATTGACTCTTGGTGTCCAGTTTGCACGGCGTTTTGCCAGTTCTTCATCAGAAACCCGCATATTGATGGTATTCGCATTGATATCAATATCGATGATATCTCCTTCCTCCACCAGTGCGATCGGACCGCCCACTGCAGCCTCCGGACAAACATGACCGATGGATGCGCCGCGAGATGCACCGCTGAAACGGCCGTCCGTGATCAGTGCTACCGATGAGCCAAGTCCCATACCTGCAATTGCAGAGGTCGGGTTCAGCATCTCCCTCATACCCGGACCGCCCTTCGGTCCTTCATAACGGATGACAACAACGTCGCCGGCTACGATCTTGCCGCCTTTGATTGCTGTGATCGCATCATCCTCACAGTCAAATACTCTTGCCGGACCAGAATGTTTTAACATCTCCGGAACAACTGCGGAACGTTTTACTACGCAGGAATCCGGTGCCAGGTTGCCGCGCAGAACTGCAATACCGCCTGTGGTGGAGTACGGATGATCGATCGTGCGGATGATTTCCGGGTTCTTGTTCACTGCATTTGCAATATTCTCACCAACCGTCCTGCCGGTAACCGTCATACAGTCAAGGTTCAGAAGACCAAGCTTGCTGATTTCTTTCATAACTGCGTAAATGCCGCCTGCCTCGTTCAGTTCTTCCATATAGTGCGGACCTGCCGGTGCCAGATGGCACAGGTTCGGGGTCTTCGCACTGATCTCATTTGCAATGTCAACATTCAGCTCCACGCCTGCCTCATGAGCAATAGCCGGAAGATGCAGCATGCTGTTGGTGCTGCAGCCCAGTGCCATATCCATAGTCAGCGCATTGCGGAATGCAGCTTCTGTCATAATGTCTCTCGGACAGATATTCTTCTTCAGCATGTCCATAACTGCCATACCTGCATGTTTTGCCAGAACGATACGCTCGGAATATACTGCCGGAATGGTGCCGTTGCCTCTGAGTCCCATACCGAGCACCTCAGTCAGACAGTTCATGCTGTTAGCGGTGTACATGCCGGAGCAGGAACCACAGGTCGGACATACTTTACACTCAAATTCATATACATCTTCTTCCGTCATGGTGCCTGCTGCATAACCGCCGACTGCCTCGAACATGCTGGAAAGGCTTCTCTTCTGGCCTTTGACATGACCGGCCAGCATCGGACCGCCGCTCACAAATACGGTCGGAATATTCAGTCTTGCCGCAGCCATCAAAAGTCCCGGAACGTTCTTATCACAGTTCGGAACCATGACCAGTGCATCAAACTGATGTGCCAGAGCCATACACTCGGTAGAGTCTGCAATCAGGTCTCTGGTAACCAGGGAATATTTCATACCAACATGTCCCATTGCAATACCATCACAAACGGCAATTGCCGGGAACACGATCGGGGTGCCGCCAGCCATGGCAACGCCCTGCTTTACTGCTTCTACGATCTTGTCCAGATGCATGTGACCCGGAACGATCTCATTGTAGGAGCTTACAATACCAACCAATGGTCTTGCCATCTCTTCATCCGTCAGACCCAGAGCGCGCATCAGAGAACGAGCCGGTGCCTGCTGCATACCTGCTTTTGCATTATCACTTCTCATAATCTTCTCCTCCTAAATTATCGGATATGGTTTGCGATCAAATCGCCCATCTCAGTTGTGCTTACTTTCTTACATCCATCCGCCATGATATCGCCGGTGCGGTACCCTTCAGCAATCACTGCCTGAACCGCTGCCTCTACTGCATCTGCTTCCTGATCAAGATCGAAAGAGTAACGAAGCATCATTGCTGCTGAAAGGATGGTTGCAATCGGGTTCGCAATATTCTTTCCTGCAATATCCGGTGCAGAACCGTGGCTTGGCTCGTACAGACCAAACTTGCTTTCATTCAGGCTTGCAGAAGACAGCATACCGATGGAACCGGTAATCATACTCGCTTCGTCGGAAAGAATATCACCAAACATGTTCTCAGTCAGAACTACATCAAACTGTCCCGGATTCATGACCAGCTGCATTGCACAGTTGTCTACCAGCATGTGCTCCAGTTTGACTTCCGGATAATCTTTTGCGACTTCTTCTACGACTTTTCTCCAGAGTCTGGAAGAATCCAGCACATTTGCCTTATCCACGCTGATCACGTGTTTTCTGCGCTTCATGGCAATGTCAAATGCTTTTATTGCGATTCTGCGGATCTCATGTTCATTATAAACAAGGGTATCCGTCGCCTGCAGCACACCGTCCACTTCTTCTGTATGGCGTGCACCAAAATACAGACCTCCGGTCAGTTCACGCATGATCACCATATCAAAACCGCCACCGATGATTTCTTTTTTCAGCGGACATGCCTCTGACAATTCATTATAAAGATAAGCCGGACGGATATTGGCAAACAGGTTCAATCCCTTGCGGATTGCCAGAAGTCCTGCTTCCGGTCTCAGATTCGGAGCTACATCATACCATCTGGAATTGCCCACGTTGCCGCCGACAGCACCGAGCAATACCGCATCTGCCTTCTTTGCTGTCTCAAGCGCTTCGTCTGTCAGCGGTACTCCATATGCATCGATGGAACAGCCTCCCATCAAAATCTCCTCATACGCAAAATGATGTCCATATACCTTGCCTACCTGATCCAGAACCTTGCATGCCTCACGCACGATCTCCGGACCGATTCCGTCTCCCGGAATGGTAACAATCTTACAATTCATCGTCCATTCTCCTTATTCCGTCTTCTTCTCATGAAACCTTTTCCTGACCAATGACCACACTTTAGTCGGCTAAAAGGCTGTTTCCTACCATATTAACGCATTTATCGCGTTTTTTCAACAGTCATGTTGGAATTTATTGCAAAAAAGTATATAGGAATGGAATCATGGATATAACCTGGAGTTATTATTATATGGTCTTTGATGAATCTGTAAAATATCGGCGAGTCCAGGCTGCAATCAAATCTGCATATCCTTCCGGATCCATGTAGCATGCTTCCAGATGACCTGCCCCTTTGACTACCATCAGTTCTTTTTCTGACGCACATGCCTCATAGAGATCGCTCACCATCGAAAACGGTACAAAGGTATCGGCATCGCCATGAATGAATGCGATCGGAATCGCCGCTTTCTTCACTTCTTCTCTGGCATCACACTCTTTCAGACCATACCCTGCTTCTTTTTTTGCCACAATATCCATCAGATTCAGAAGCGGAAATGCGGGCAGATGATAGGTGCCCTTTAACACAGAAGCAAAGATATCCCATGCAGAGGTAAATGCACAGTCAGAAATGATACCCTTCACCTGCTCCGGAAGCTTCAGTCCCGATGCCATCAGCACCGCAGCACCTCCCATGGAAACGCCATGAAGCATGATCTGACAGTCCTCACCCATGCGCCTAATCACATCATTCACCCAGCATCTGACATCATACCGGTCCAGGCAGCCAAATCCTATATACTTGCCTTCACTGCCTCCATGTGCTCTCTCATCAACCAGCAGCAAATGGAATCCCTGGCTCCGATAATATTCTGCAATCGCTGCATAGTCATTCATCCCGCTGCTGGTGTATCCATGAAAACAGATCACGACACGGTTCGAACCCTCATACGGAAACCAGGTTCCGTGCAATTTTAACCCATCATCAGAAACCGTGTATACATCTTCCTTTGGAAGTTGCTCACTGCGCTCTCTCCATGCCCGAATCTTCGGAACATACTGATTCCAGTCTGTTCCTGACATCTTTGCGGTCCGCTCTAATGTCGCACGACCGCGCAGCAGCGTCCGGCGTACCAGGCAGCGTGCCAATGTATACTCACCGGCTGCCCCCAGCGCTCCTGCTGCTGCCGCTTTCGTCAGCCAGCCTTTCATGCTCATGCACTATCACCTCTTTTATTTTTTATCCTGTCTGCCCACAATGACATTTCTCAATTGCAGTGCCTGTTCCATCATTCCCTCGATTCTTAATTCTCCGGTCATGACTGCGGATATCGGATCCAGTTTGCCGGATACAAGCTTCAGCAAAGTTTCAGCAGAACAGATCCATATCGCATCACGATCATTGTATTCATAAGGCTCCACGCTCATTCTGCCGCCCTTGATTTCAACATAAAATACTCCCGTTTCCTCACCGACAATACTGAACTGACAGGCCAGATGCTCCTTCACCCCGCTGGCATCCAATTTCATAAGCAATTCTCTTGCCTGTGCAAATACTTCTTTAAAAGACATGATTTTCACCCTCCTGAAATCCTTTTTTCGGTATTTCACCGACTTTTTTCACCTTAACACGATTCCGGATTTTCGTCAATAGAAACGATACGGCAGAAGCCCTGGTTCGACTTCTGCCGTATCATTGTTTCATACTCATCTTTTCAATTTGACTATGCCTATCGCTGAATCCACTTACCGTCTGCTCCCACGCGGTACCCGCCCGGAACCAGCGCGTCAACTGCAATCGCACCGCTCTTTAAGAAATAATAATAATCTCCGTCGATCATCTTCCAGCCGTTCTTCACTGCAGAACCGTCTTCCTGGAAATAATAGGTCTTTCCCTCTTCTGTAGTAAGCCATGTGGAAGACACCATCCTGCCTTCTTCGTCAAGCCAGTAAAGCTTATTATCAATCTCAAGAAGCTGATTCGTCAGGAAAAGTCCCTCGCTATTCATGTAGTACCAGCTATCATCCGCATTGACCCACTGATTCACTGCCATCTTGCCGTCATGATTCATCCAGTAAGTACCGCTTTCATCGGTAATCCAGGTGTCACTCGCCACAGTTCCGTCTTCATAATAATAAAACCAACTGCTTCCAATCTGTCCCCAGCCTGCAAATGCTGCAGTTGAAGACATGACAGACAGTGCCAAAGCAGTCGCTGCCACTGCAAAAAATTTCTTTCTCATAGCGCTTCACTCCTTTTCCTTAAACCCGGAATGAAAATCCTGATGCCAGAACGTTCACTCCAAACAAAACTGATCAGTTCATCAGGTCGTCCAGTTCGTCCTCGCCAACCAGCTCGTCATACTCCTGAGCATCCAGCAGTTCGTCAAATGCGTCTGCCACGATCTCATACTCATCATCATCTTCGATGTTCGCCAGGCTCGGATTGCCGTCAGCATCCTCCGAATAACGATACAGATATACTTCGCCTTCTTCAGCCAGTTCACCTTCCATCGGAAGAAGTGCGATATACTCTCTCTCTCCTGCATCAAAAATAGTCAGAACCACACACTCCAGGGTGCTGCCGTCATCCAGGGTCAAAGTAACTGTAACTTCTTCCTGCGGCATGTTATCATTTACGTTCTGTGCCATATCGGTACCTCTTTCTTTTTTCAAGTCTGTTTTTCGTCCAAACATCATGGTTCAGAACAACCACGAGCGTTTTTTACGGTCAGCACAGTCCCTGTTCAGACCTGCTGAATCGTTACCAGAACAATTACACTTTATCAGAATATGACTGTAAAATCAAGACAGAATATGCCAGATTACCCACGAAACTTTCACGCCGGAGGATCTGCTAATATTCTACGCCTTCCCGTGCCGGAATTCCTCTCGTAAACGGATGTTTCTGCATTTTCATTTCCGTCACATAATCTGCCAGTTCAAGCAGAGCATCAGACGGATCCCTTCCGGTAAGAACCACTTCCATTTCTTCCGGTTTTGTCTTTAAAAATGCGGTTACTTCCGCTTCTGGAACCATGCCATAATTACAGGATGCCATGATTTCATCTATGATCAGCACATCATAGCCATCTTCGGCGGCCATTGCGCACGCCCGCCGAAAACGTTCGGTAAAGTATTGTGCAGCCTCGGCCTTATCTTCTTCCTTCATCCGAAAAATAAAACCAAAGGTGCGGTCACACGGCATCACGGTAATACCCGGGATCTGCTTCAAAATCTCTACTTCTCCGGAATCATCCGTCTTTAAAAACCGCGCTACCAGTACCTTGCGTCCGCGTCCGGCTGCACGCACTGCCAACCCTACGGCGGCAGATGTTTTTCCTTTTCCATCCCCGCAATAAATATGAATCAAACCTGCCATTTTTCATGCTCCTTTTCATGATTGGTATTCATCAATGAACCGCGACCGTTCCTGGGGTTTTCCGTAGCGTTCTTTGGTGTAGCACACATGCAGGCGATCCTTCGCTCTGGTCATCGCCACATAAAACATGCGGCGTTCTTCCTCCAGGTCTGCCTCCAGTACCGCCTTGTGATGCGGTGTCACCCGCTCATTGGCATCCAGAATATAAACGATCGGAAATTCCAGACCTTTGGAGCTGTGCATGGTCATCAGCGACACACAGTCCATATCCCGTTCTTTATGCACCGCCTGCTGCTTCAGCTGCTCTCCGTATTCTTTCATATGAAGAAACCAGGCATCCATGGTTTTATATCCAGCTGCACTTTCCTGCAGCTGATCTGCCACCTCCAGCAGTTCCTCTGCTTTCATTCTGCGGTACTCTGCATACTCCCGCAGATAATCATCGTAGCCGACCGCCTTTCGAATATAATTGACTGCTGCCACCGGTGCCATCTTTCCGATCATTTTCAGATCATACTCCAGCTGTTCAATGCGTTCTACCATCCAATCCTTGTCCTGATACCAGGATTTGACCGCATCCCAGGAAATCTCCTGTCCCTCCAACGCGTCCCTGCTGATAAATCGTTTCGGGCGATTGATGATCCGAATCGCCTCTGCACGTTTTGCCCGGCGATGCTTTGCAAGCTCATCCTGCGCGATGCGAATGTACGCCAGAATATCCTGCGTGATCCAATGATCATACAAGTTCGGCAGCGCATCCCGCATCTGAAACGGAATATTGAACTCCATCAACCGCTCCATCAAAAGCCGCGGCTCCATATTGGTACGGTACAACACGGCAATATCTGCATAATGATACCCCATCTGCACATAATCCTGAATTTCTTCCACAATGCCGCGTGTTTCTGCCTGAGCATCCGCCCATACTGCTGTCACCACCGGTCTGCCGCTCCCCCGCGCCGACTGAATATTTTTCGGGAAACGAGTCTTATTGTGGGCGATCAGACGCCCCGCCTTTTCCACAATATTGGCTGTAGAACGATAATTGATCCCCAGAAGCGTCTGTGCTGCCGTTGGATAATCCTTGCGAAATCCCAGCATAATTTCCGGTTTTGCACCGCGGAACCGATAAATAGACTGGTCGTCATCTCCCACGATGAACAGATTATTTTCCGGAAGCGCCAGCATCTTCACAATCTCATATTGTACCCGGTTGATGTCCTGAAATTCATCTACCAATATATAGCGGTATTTTTTCTGCCATGCGGATAAAATATCCTTGCGCTGCGTGAACAGTTCATAGCACATCACCAGCATATCGTCAAAATCAAGCAGATTTTTTCTGATCAGTGCATCCTCATATCCATGATATAATTTCTTAAAAGTCTCTTCCGAACAGTTTTTCGAATAATAGTAATCCAGATTGATCATGTCGCCTTTGACCGCGCTGATCTCCGAAAGAATGGAATGGATGAATTCTGCTTCATCTTCCACATCCAGTTTCAGTTTGTCCATCAGTTCCCGAATGACCTGCACCCGCTGCTCTTCCCGCACAATATTGGATGCATCATACCGATAGGCATGTTTTAAAATACTGAAAAACACTGCATGAAATGTACCAAAGCTGACCGGCAGTGTCCGTCCTCCCATCAGCTTCTGAAAACGCTGCCGCATTTCCGCGGCAGCCGCTTTTGTAAACGTAATAACTAAGATTCCTCCCGGGTCCACGCCGTACTTTTCTACCAGATATTTGACCCGATGTGTGATCACGGTCGTCTTGCCGGAACCCGGACCTGCCAGTACCATCATCGGACCATCTTTATGCCGGATCGCCCGAAGCTGTGATTCATGAAATGCCATATCATTCATCCTGTTTATCAAATACTGCAGAAACGTCTTTCAGCAGACTGCGGATCGGCAGATGCTGCGGACAGATCTTCTCACATTTTCCGCAACCGATGCAGGATGCCGCACTCCCATGTTTGTGCAGATAGTTGCCATAATACCCATCCGCATTCGATTTGCCGCCAAACAGTTTTTTGCTGTTGTACAAAGCAAAATATTCCGGAATTGCGATCTGTTTCGGACATCCCTCCACACAATAACGACATTTCGTACAGGCAATCGCTGTACCTGCCTGAATCTTGTCAATCGCTTTCTCCAGAATGGTCCGTTCTTCTTCATCCAGAGGTTTTAACTCTTTCATATAGGAAGTATTGTCCATCAGCTGCTCCATATCGGACATTCCGGACAGAACCATGATGACGCCTTCCAGACCTGCGGCAAAACGAATTGCCCAGGATGCCGGAGACATATTCGGATTTTTTTTCCGCATCATATCTTCCACATCAGCAGGTACATTGGCCAGAAGACCGCCCTTGACCGGCTCCATAACAATGATCTCCTTACCGTATTTGCGGCAGACTTCATAGCAAAGACGAGACTGTATGTAATCATTCTCCCAGTCCAGATAATTCAGCTGCAATTGTACAAACTCCACCTCATCTCCATGCTTTGCCAGCACCTCTTCCAGCGTCTCTGCATCCGCATGGAAAGAGAAACCAGTTTTACGAACCTTTCCCTCTGCCTTTTTCTGATTGATAAAAGCAAAAGCATCATGCTTTTCTGCTGCCTGAAAAGAAGATTTTGTCACATTGTGAAGCAGGTAATAATCAAAATATTCTACTCCGCATTTTTCCAACTGTTCCTGAAAGAAATCCTCCAGAACACTGTCATCCTTGATATGGCTCAGCGGCATTTTATCTGCCAGCAAAAATTTCTCGCGCGGATACCGCTCGACCAAAGCTTTTTTCAGCACACGCTCACTTTCATATTTGTGGTACATATATGCCGTATCAAAATAAGTAAAACCCTGTTCCAAAAACGCATCTACCATGCGGCACACCTGCTCTGCATCCACACTGGTCACATCTTCCGGATCACGCAGCGGCATACGCATAGAACCAAAGCCAAGTTTTTTCATTTCCATATCGGTTCACTCCTTTATTATCATAACAGTTCCATCGTTTTCTCATGTATGATTAAAATGCCATGAAGCGACCTTCCGCCCCATGGCATTTTCTCTGCTTATTCTCAAAATGCAGTGAACCACGTCGATGACGCGGTTTCTCATATTTACTTGCTCAGCATCTCAATGCCCCTGCGGATACGTGCCAGAGATTCTTCCTTGCCCAGCACTTCCATAATTTCGGTAGCGCCCGCCGGAGTCATCTGCTTACCGGAAACTGCGGTACGAATCGGCCACATGACAAAACCGGTCTTCACACCTTTCTCAGCTACATACTGAGACAGCGTCGCAAACAAAGCATCATTGGTAAAATCTTCCTGCGCTTCCAGAAGCGGAAGGACATCCTGCAGCAGCGCCAGAGAATTCTCAGAGTTGGTCTTCATCTTCTTGTGGGTATACATTGCCACGTCATACTCCGGCAGTTTCTCAAAGAAGTCAATGTGATCAGCGATATCCAGGAATGTCTCGATACGGGTCTTTACCATGTTCGCAATCTTTTTCAGATCCATCGGTTTGGTAATGACTTCCTTGATGTACGGCTCTGCCATCTCGTAGAATTTATCAAAATCCATTGCTTTCAGATACTCACCGTTCATCCATCTCAGCTTGGTCATATCAAATACTGCCGGGGACTTGCTGATATTTCTATAATTGAATGCTTCGATCAATTCTTCCAGAGAGAAAATCTCACGGTTATCTTCCGGAGACCAGCCCAGCAGTGCAACGTAGTTGACAATTGCCTCAGCAACAAAGCCCTGCTCGATCAGATCTTCAAAAGAAGAATGACCACTTCTCTTGCTCAGCTTTTTGTGATTCTCATCCGTGATCAGCGGACAATGAACATATACCGGCACATCCCAGCCAAATGCAGCATACAGACGGTTATATTTTGGAGAAGAAGACAGGTACTCGTTGCCTCTTACCACATGCGTAATGCCCATCAGATGGTCGTCCACTACATTTGCAAAGTTGTAGGTCGGATAGCCGTCGGATTTGATCAGAACCATGTCATCCAACTCAGAGTTATCTACCGTAATATCACCATAAATTTCATCGTTAAATGTTGTTGTTCCTTCCGTCGGATTGTTCTGACGGATAACAAACGGGATACCTGCTGCCAGATTTGCCTCAATCTCTTCTTTGGATAAGTGCAGGCAGTGCTTGTCATAAGTCATGATTTCTTCGCCGTTGACTGTGGTGCGCAGAGAATTCAGGCGCTCCGGGGTACAGAAGCAGTAATATGCCTCCCCCTTCTCAATCAGTTTTTTTGCATATTCCATGTAAATGCCGGCTTTCTGGCGTTCACTCTGCACGTATGGACCGCAGCCGCCGTCTTTGTCCGGACCTTCATCATGAATCAGACCGGTCTTCTCCAGCGTTCGGTAAATGATCTCAGTTGCACCCTCAACAAAACGCTCCTGATCCGTATCTTCGATACGCAGCAGAAAATCACCGCCCTCATGCTTGGCAATCAGATACGCGTACAGAGCAGTTCTCAAGTTTCCTACATGCATACGGCCGGTCGGGCTTGGTGCATATCTTGTTCTTATTTTCATATTTCAAATCTCCTTGACACAATTTCTATTTTTCTCTCAGGACAGTATAAACCATAACTTTCCAAAAATAAAGAACTTTTCTTGGATGCCGCGTCGAAATTTACTTTTAAGGTATGTCCTATACGATCTGATACACCCCATCGCCATTTCCTGCCACTGCTGAAGAAAATACAAGTGCCGCCACAGCTACCAGATATCCGGTGTCCTTGCATCCGCAGGTCTCGCAGCTGGAATGCATGGAGAGCTGCGGCAGACCGATATCTACCGTGTTCAATGCAACCTGCGCGTTCGAAATATTACCCAGAGTGGAGCCGCCCAACATATCAGAACGGTTGTGGAAAATCTGATACGGCACTCCGGCTTTCTCACAGAACGATTTAAAAATTGCACCGGAAATCGCATCCGTGGTGTATTTCTGGTTTGCACTGTATTTGATCACGATGCCTCCATTCATATAAGGACGGTTGGTCGGGTCTGCTTTATCCGGCTGGTTCGGATGGACTGCATGAGCGTTGTCCGCAGACAGCATAAAACTGGATGCCAGTGCAGTCAGATACTCTTCCTCGCTGCGTCCCATGCCGCTGTTGATGCGGTGCAGAATATCCTTCAAAAATGTAGAAGCTGCCCCCTGTTTGGTTCCGCTGCCTACTTCTTCATTATCTAATACACAATGAACCGCTACACTTTCTGTCGGCTTTGACTCCAGAATCGCTTTCATGGACGCAAAAGCACACTGCATGTCATCCAGATGAGGTGCTGCGATAAACTCCTGATTCATACCAAATCTGGTACCTTTCATACGGTTGTACAAGAACATATCCATGTCCAGCACATCCTCCTCGTTGACTCCCGCCGCTTCTGCGATCAGCTTCATGTACCCGTCTTTTGCATCACTTCCGCCGAACAACGGCAGCATGTCCCGTTGTGCGTTGAACTCATATCCCTCGTTGACACTGCGGTTCATATGAATCGCCAGATTCGGAATCATCAGCAGATCCCGGTCAATATTGATCAATCTGGATGCCACACCTTCCGGAGTGCGAACTACCACACGCCCAGCCACAGAAAGCGGGCGATCCAGCCACGGTGATAAAATCAGACCGCCATATTTTTCCACATTCAATTTTGTATACTGCTTCTCCACAGACATTTCTGCGTTTGCTTTCACTTTCAGGGTCGGATAATCGCTGTGACTCGCCATGATCTGAAATCCGACAAAATCTTTTTTCGGAATGCGAAACGCGATCATTGCAGAATCGTTTCGGGTCACATAGTAATTGCCTCCCTCTTTCAGATTCCATGCCTGTCCCTCAAAAAGTTGTTCAAATCCCGCCGTTTCCAGCTCTGCCTTCATATTAGCAATCGCATGAAAACAAGTCGGGCTGTTATTTAAAAATGTGATCAGTTCCTGGTTGATCTGTTCAAATGCAATATTTTTCATCATATCCCATATCCTTATCCTTATTTCCTGACTGTTCAGTACCTTCCATGACTTCTTAAGCCTGATATCATTATACTCTATATATGCAGAAAAAGCCAAGAATTTTTCCGTGCCGCCACGTTCCAATCCCTGGCAGATTTACCGTCCTCCATTTAAAAGTTCCCATGTACGCGGCATCCGACGGCGCATGATCTGCGCCGCAATTCCATTGACCGACAATATCATGAGCGGCATCAGAAAAAACAAGATGACCGGAACCATCGGAATCCCGGCAAATTTTCTGGCAAATGCTTTGTTGATAAAACGGACAAGTCCAAAATGAGTCGCATACAGAAAAAAATTATAAGTCATAAAGGGCTTTACCGCCGGAAGTCTGCATCCGTCTGTCACCAGCCACAATCCCGCGACCACACAGAATCTGCACAGCACAAATCCCACCGGCATCCTGTTCTGAAGACCCAGAATATATGC
>JBJEIZ010000001.1:0-58629 GCA_051877535.1 Brotaphodocola sp. | reverse complement strand
ACTGCATCCACTGCTGCATCCAGACGAAACGGAATTTTTCCCTTTCCCACCACTTCCTCTATCCAGGGCAGTCTGCTGCTGACAACATACCCGATATAATAAAGGAAATTCCACACAATATATGGAACCAGAACGCTTTGGATCCGACTCTCCCATTTGCTTTGAAGCCTGCTCATGTCAAAATTACGGTAAAATAGATATCCGGAAATCATGAAAAATCCCGGCACAGCAATCTGAGCAACCCAGTCAATGATCGCATATTCCAGATGTCCGACCGGCTCCGCCCACTGCGTACCGCCCAGGTACAATTCTGCGTTATAAGAATGTACCCAAATGACCAGCAGGGAAAACACAAAGGAAAACCATGTGATTTTTTTTGAGAATATAGATTCTGTCACGCGATGATCCTCCATTTGCAAAACCAAAAAGAGCTGATTACAAACATCAGCTCTTTTCACTTTTATCTCATTAACTTAAATTTCCTATAACACATCCGAAAAATGCGGTCTGAGTTTCTTGAAGACTTTCAATCCAACCAGTCCGACCGCCGCCGTCACCAGCCAGAAATACAAAGTCAATTTCGGACGTTCCCAGAACCAGTTGCCGGTCAGCATGCTGTCGCGGTAACCTGCAACCACATAATAAAACGGATTCACTTTCAGCAGGCTCACCACCCACGGTGCCTTGTCCGCAAACATACTCTCATGGTACATGATAGGAGTGAGCCACATGCCAAACTGCAGGCAAATGCCGACAATCTGTGCCATATCTTTAAAAAATACATGGATCGCACAGGTCAGATATCCGATTCCCAATGCCAGCATGGAAGCCGCAAAGGAATAGTACACGATCTGAATCCAGGTTGCCATCGGAACTCTGCCGTAACAACCAAATGCAATCAGCATGATGACCACAAAAAATCCGTGTACCAGCAGGCAGGAAATCAATTTGATGATCGGCAGAAATTCTACCTGGAACACCACTTTTTTTACCAGATAACTGTATTCCTGCAGACAATTCGTTACACAATTCAGCGCCTCACTGAAGAAAAACCACGGTACGATACCAGGAATCAGCCAAAGGACATACGGCACCCCCGGCACCGGCGGAACACTTTTAAAGCCTATCTGAAAAATGAAAAAATAGATGAGCACCGTTACCATCGGCTGCACAAACATCCACACAATTCCAAAATAGGAGCCGACAAACCTCTTTCGAAAATCGGCCTTTGCCAGATCTCCGATCAGCTTGCGTTTTCGAATGATTTCCTTAAAAAGTGAAATCAGATAATTCATAGCTTCAATTCCTCTCTTAGAATTTAAAGGTGTCTTTCAATCCGCTCCACTTTTTATCTTTTTCAGAAATGATCAGTTCCACTCCCTCCTGAAGAGGCCAGTCAATGCCAATCTCCGGATCATTCCATGCCAGTCCGCCCTCATCGCCCGGATGATAAAAATCTGTACATTTGTAAGCAAATTCTGCTTCATCAGACAGTACCAGAAAACCATGTGCAAATCCTTCCGGAATATAGAACTGTTTCTTATTCTCAGCAGTCAGCTCCACACCGAACCATTTGCCATAAGTTTTGGAATCAGCACGCAGGTCAACAGCAACATCAAATACTGCACCGCGGACAGCACGAACCAACTTGCCCTGCGGGAACTGTTTCTGGAAATGCAGACCACGCAGAACTCCTCTCACAGACATAGACTGGTTATCCTGCACAAACACCATATCAAGACCAGCTTCCCTGAAATCATTCTGATTGTAGGTTTCCACAAAATAACCTCTCTCATCTTTAAACACAGTCGGCTCAATCACGTATAATCCTTCAATCTCGCACGGAGTCACTTTAATCTTTCCCATTTTCTCTCGTTCCTTTCCTTTCAGCGGCCAAAGCGCAGAAAAATACACATAAACTATACTACGTTCGGACAGCTTTGTCAAATGAGAGGAACTTTCCTTTTATTCCGGAACATCCGCCAGTCCCATCACCGCCCAGTGATAGGTTTCCAGTGCAAGCAAAAGAGAAGAATCGGCTGTCTCCCACGCTGCCTTTTTCTGATAATACGCAATCTCAGTTCCCAGATGATCGGTTGGGCTCAGCATCCCCATCTCATACATCCGGTCATATTTATCCTTATCCTTTTGTGCGCTCTGATAACCATCCCAGGCTGCGTCATAAGCAGTTTTTTTCGAATAAACATCGTTGTAAAGACGTTCCATTTCAATGGTCATACGCTGGTCGCCCTCATCGATCACACCGAGACGCGCTTCTACCCCGGCGCTGGTCTTGCCTTTTTCCGAGGTTCTCTGAGAAATCAGCGTAGTATTGTTGCCAATGGCTTTTCTGGTGTCTTCTTCCAGATTCATGTCGTCAATCCTGCTCACATCCACAGACGGGATTGCTGCCACTTCCGGATTTCCGTCCGCCGGCCATCCAGTCATCGTACAAAGGGTGGGCTTGAGCTGCAAAAGCCCATTTTCAATCGACAGCACCGTACTTTTCGCCGACATCTGGTTCGCTCTGGCTGCCAGTACATCTTTCTCTGCCGCCAAACCCAGTGCCAACTGGCTCTGTGAAATCCTGTACTGCTCCCCATACAATTCTTCCAGCTTCATCAGCGTATTTTTCTGCTTTGTCAAAGAATCATATGCAATCATGAGCTGCTGCCCGATCTTCACAAACTGATTTTCTGCTTTTTGCAGCGAAGACAGCGTAGTACGGCTGACCAGAGATGCCTGTGCCGTTGATTTAATACCGCCTCCAACGGCATCCAGAATTGCCTCCTGCATGGCATAATTCCCATACATCCCCGCCAAACCCAGAGATTCTTTCGACGTCGGGTCCTGTGCCATCGCCGCTTTCATGTCATCTTTGGCGGTATCTTTCAAATTCTTCATTTTCCGTTTCTGGCTGTCCAGTTCTTCCGCATTTTTTATCAGATCCTGTCTGGTTTCATCCAGATCGTCCCATATATCTGTAATGACCGTGTTGTATTCATGTACCAGATCCGGAATCTCATCATATTCCAGCACATTGTCCTGAAGACGTGCCAAAGTTTCTGCATCATAACCGCTGTCAACCTTATCCCCGGCCGGTCCTGCTGCCGCATAGGATGGAAATGCAGGCATGCTGCTGCACATCAGCACGGCTGCCAGTGCTGCCGCCATCATCCGATGTGTTCTTCTCATGTCCGGACATTTCTCACGGTTCCCGCAGCACACAGCGTCCTTTCTATACCCGAAACTGCGGCATTTGTCAAATTTCATGTTCATGCATCCACCTCCTACGACGCAGATGAACCTGCAAGACCATGTAACATCCAGTCATAATTTTCTACTGCCTGGAACAACTGCAATCTGGCTGATTCTACCTTTCCTTCCGCCTGTGTGGTCGTAATTTCCTGATTGAGTCTGTCTAACCGTGAAATTTTTCCAATCTCATATTTCAGGTTTGCCCGCCGCAGATTATCCTGCTCCAGTTCTGCCAAAGCAACATTCAAATCGTAAGATGCTTCACAGGCAAGCACATTCTGATAAGCAGACACCAGTGCCGCACCAATACTCTGCTCATCTTCACGAATGGTTTCCTCCAGGTTCTCTTTTGCATCCGATGAAAGCGAATTTTCCATTTTCCTCTTGTTGGACTTCATCTTATAACTGTTTTCAACAGCCATCGCCTTATCCTCATCCGGGTTCATGGAAGCGATCCGCTCCTGATACTGCTCAAAAGCAGAGTCCGGAATCTCCGCAATTTCCGGTGTGGCATCGTGCCTCCAGCCCAGCATGACGATGGTCCGCTCATACAAATTTTTCAGAGAATCCTTATCATCCTGCACTGCTTTTTCCGCATTGCGCACGGACTCTCTTACCGAGAGCATCTCGGCATCCGTTGCAAGACCAAGCGAAAGCTGATTCTGAATACTGTTAAACTGTTCCTGCAAAAGCTCCAGTGTTTTCTCATCCGTCTTCTGCTGGATCTGCCCGGTATACAGGCTGATGATATTTTGCTGTGCCTGGGATACCAGCATACATTCAGCCAGATTGGTATCATAATAGTAAGTCAGATAATCTTCCAGCGCATCATCTGCTGTCTCGCGCCATGCATCAATCTGCATTTCGCTTGTCACAATGCTGCTCATCACTGCTGCGTAATTCGCATCATCCACATCCGGATAATTCAGGCTGGATTCCAGATCATCTGCCAGTTCCCGATAACGGTCTGCCCACTCATCGTTGCTTTCGCCATAGTCCTTGCGGAACTGGTTAAGGTCAATCTGGTTTTTCTTGACCGTTGCGTTATATTCATGCACAAGCCCCGACAATTCATCGTACTCAATTACATCATCGCGAAGCCTTGCCCATTCTTCCTCACTTCTGGCAAATTCCGGCGTTCCGGCAAGCACCTGCATCGGTGCCTGCAAAACCGCCATACCCAGGAGTGACATTCCGACTCCGGTCAGAGCCGCCGTCTTCTGCCATCTCTTAATCCTTTTCACAGAATTCCTCCTACATCCTTTCCTAACAACTCATATACGCTTATCACAAAACCTTATCATTCCTTAATCGTAATGCAATTCCTTTTTTTTCTCCGGACTCATAACCGAATAGTAAACCGGAAGAAGCAGCATTGCAAATACCGTCGATGCGATCAGACCGCCGATATCTACAACTGCAAGACCCTGCATCAATTCACCACTGTCACCATACGCCAATGCCATAGGAACCATAGAAATTACGGTTGTCATCGTAGTCATCAGGATAGAACGCAGACGGGTCGCACCTGCTTCTACCAGTGCATCGGTTCGGCTCATCGTCATCTTATTCTGGTTTACTGCATCGACATAAATAATACCATTGTTGACTACAGTACCACTCAGCATCAAGAAGCCCAGCAGGGACGGCATACTGATCGCCACATCCGTTACGATCAACATCAGGAAAGAACCAAACAATGCCAGCGGAATCGTCGTCATAACCATGACAGAGAATTTCACTGATTCAAACTGTGCCGACATGACAACGAATATCAGGAATACCGCGGTGGCGATTGCACCGCCCAGAGCCGCAAATTCTTCTGCCATCTTGGTATCCCGCATGTTCTTATCACGGGTAATGCCGGCTTTCATATGTTTTGTAACCACTTCATCATACAGTTTCTGTTCCAGAACGCTCTGCTCTTTCTCATCATCCGTATAGAAATTACCTGTAATCGTCACCTGATACTGTTTATCTTTTCTGGCGATGGCTGCCGGACTGTCTTTATAATAAATGTCTGCCACATCCGTCAGTGCCACGGAATTTCCGGAGTTATTCGTCAGCACAATGCCGCTCAATTTGTCAATGGTATCATACTCGTCGTCCGCGTATTCTACATTTACCTCAATCTCAGTACCATCTACATCCAGCGTCGTCGCTTCCACTCCGTCAATCATACCACTTACGGTCGTTGCAACCTGAATCGGCATGATATTTTCTGCGTTTGCCTTGACTGCGTCCACATCCACCTTAACAACCGGAGCCGCATTTTCCAGAGTAGAATGCACTTTGGTGACTTCCGGACGTAAAGACAATTCCTTTACGATTGCATCCGATGCTTCTTTTAACTCATCATAATCTGTACTCTGCAGGATAAATTCCATGTCGGTACTGCTGCTGGAGATTGCTGTGGAACTGGAGGATTCCATGCTGATATTGGTTCCGACAATGGCATCCATGATCGGCTCCCATTCCTTGATCACCTCATCCGTTGATCGTTTCCGGTCGTCTTTCAGATAGGCATTCATATCCACAATGGTACCGGTCGTCAGAGAAACACCGCTTCCGCCATAAGTAGCCAGATACGATTCAACATCTTCGTCGGAGGATACGATTTCCTCTACCTGTGCCAAAATTTTCTCCATCTCTTCGATTTTCAGACCCGGACGCATCTCAATGCTCAATGCAATCTGACCTTCATCGGTAGAAGCCATAAGGTCCATACGAGTCTTGGTTGCCAGAAACAGCGTTGCTGCCATCAGTACCGCGGTAAATATCATAACCAGGGCTTTTTTCTGTAACAGCTTCCGGATCAGAACGCGGTACTGATTCTGAAGTTTTTCTATCACACGGTTACCCACATAATCCGTTTTCTCCTGCGGATGATAACTTACAAAGCACAACGGTACAATGGTCAGCGCACTAATCAGAGAACCGACCATACAGAACACAATGGTAAAGCCCAGCGGTTTGAACAACTGTCCGCTCATGCCACTCAAAAGTGCAAGAGGAAGGAATACAACGCAGGTAGTGATGGTGGAACCAAGTACAGACTGTCCCAGAACAGCCGCACTGTTCAAGGCAGCATCCCGATATTTATCAACACCTTTTTGCTTCGATTTCCGAAGCTGCTCCAGACATCCATCCAGAATTACGATGGAGTTATCTACCATCATACCAACACCCAAGGTCAAACTGGACATGGTAATTACGTTCAGGGAAAATCCCATCGCTTTAACCAGAATCAGCGCAAACAAAACGGAAAGCGGGATGGATGTACCTACGATCATGGATGCGCGGAATTCTCCGTAAAACAGGAAAATGATCAGCATGGACAGCACGATTGCAATAATGATCGTCTGTGCCACACTTTGCAGGGACGAACGGATGTTGTCGCTGGTATCGTTTACAACAACAATTTCCAGATCCGGGTCTTCTGCCATCAGTTCATCGATAACCTGATGCACCGACTCTGAAACATCGATGGCGGTCGAGCTCTGCTCTTTTTTTACCTCGAGAGAAATCGTTTCGGCATTGTTAAATCTTGCAATACCATCTTTCTGCTTCTGGGTGGAACCGACATTTGCTACATCTTCCAGATAAATGGTGTTTCCATTTCCCAGATTAATCGGAATTTCTCTTAAAAGTTCTTCTGTATCGTAAGTTGTCTCAACACTGACGGATAAATTCTGCTGACCTACATCGGTATCACCTGCCGGATATGCAAAATCCGCAGCGGCAATCGCCGAAACAACCGAATCCATCGTCAGATGATACTGCTGCATCCGCTCCGGGATCAGCTGAATCTTGATGTAACTTTCCTGTCCGCCGCTGACATTCACTTCTGCGACAGAGGAAATTTTTTCAAATTCAGGAACAATATCATTGTCTACATAATCATACAGATTTGTTTGTGTCTTATGATTGACTGCCATTGACACAACCGGCTGGTCATCCATATTTAATTCCATGATGATTGGCGTTTCGCAGTCATCCGGAAGGTCAGCCCCCAATGCATCGATCTTTTTTTTCAGATCATCGTATGCTTCATCAATATCTTTATCATAATCATACTGAATCATAACGATGGAAACATTATCCATTGATTGCGAATCGACTTCCGTAATACCGCTCAGAGAACCAATTTCATCTTCGATTTCTTTTGTTACCAGGTCATTTATATCCTCCGCACTGGCGCCGGGATATATGGTGCTGACCAGAAGCATCGGCATGTTAATATCCGGAGTCAGTTCCAGTTTGGATGTCATAACAGACTGCAGGCCAAATACAATCAGGCACAGCACTACCATGACCGTAGTCACAGGCCGTTTGAGGACGGTTTTCGTTATTCCCATAGCTGTCTATCCTCCCTACTTACTGTACATCTTCTGTATCGGTTTCTGTTGCCAGGCGAACAGAAGAACCTTCAAACAGTTCAGAGCTCCAACTGCAGATCACCTGGTCTTCCTCACTAACACCTCCCAGAATCTCGATCCGCTCAGAATCATAAATACCTACCTCAACCGGAATCTGGTGTACGGTTCCGTTGTCATATAAGTATACAAACGGTTTTCCTCCTTCATAATAAATACAGTCTACCGGCAAAGTATCCACATTTTCTGCCTTATCTGAAACAACGCTCAGTTTTACAGAAGCGCCGGTCTGCAATCCGTCACCGCCGTCCACAGACGCTTTGATCTTAAATAAACCGGTGGAATTATCTAAAACAGTGCTGATTTCCGTAATCACACCTTCATATTTTTCTCCGCTCTTATCAATGGAAACACGCTCACCAACCGCAAGGCGTTTCTGAATTTTCTCCGGAAGGGAAAACGTCACAGTTTTACTTCCTTCTCCGGAAATGACACAAAGCAGCTCCTGCGGGCTTGCCATATCATGGAGTTTCGGATTAAAGCTCTCCACTTTTCCCCCAATGGTCGCCGTCACATAGCTGAATTCCATCTGCGTATCGTAGTTGACCTTTGCGGAATCATACTGGATTCTCGCATTTTTCAGATCTTTCTGTGCCTGCTCCCATGCATAGGTTGATATATCGCCTGCCTCAAAAAGTGCCTGTTGACGACCATAGTTAGTCTGCTCATCTTCAAGCGCAGTCTGGGCTGCTTCCAGATTCAGCCTTGCCGCATCTACCGCTTTTGTATCAATGATACACAGAAGCTGCCCCTGCTCCACCTCATCACCGGTCTTTACGAAAATATCGGTTATTTCTCCGTTTGCTTTCGGATAAATGTAAACCACATCCGACGGCTCCACACTGCCGACCAGATTCCGATACAACTCAATTGTGCCCGTTTCCATCTGCGCCACTGCCACACTCGGTGGTGCCGTTACCTTTTCTTCTGTCTTTGGAGTTAAAATTTTTGCCAGAACGACTGCAGCTACGACAACCACTGCACCGACAGCTACGACTTTTTTATTCACTTGCATATTGATCGACTCTCCTTTTCCTTTTTGGTCATATCCTTACTACTGTGCTTCAGCTACCTGTACGCGATATGCGCCGTGACTGATGATGTCCAGTTTTATTTCAAATGATTCCCGGATCGCCCCGGCTTTTTCCGGATGCAGATAATACTGACGCAGCGAGCTGTATAAGGCGCCTTCTCCAAGCGATATCATGGAATGGACTTCCTCCGGGTTTTGAACCCGCATCTTGTTGCAGTTCATGTGTTCTTCCAGCCAACTCCGATATGTTTTCGCTCCATTCTCCTCTGCTTCAAATTCAAAAAAATCCTCCACGTGACAAGAAAATTCATCCATCTCTTTTCGTCCAAACACATTTTCGACCATAACCATCACTTCTTTGGTATTCTGCATTTTCTCCACAAAATACTCAAACAAAGTCTTCAGCATTCCCAGATATTCTCCGTTATTACGTTTCAGAGCATCTTCACAGACATTTCGCATCTGCGTGAAATTCTCTTTCATAACATATTTCATCGCATCTTCTTTATCTTCAAAGTAAGTATAAAAGCTTCCTCTGGAAATATCTGCGTTCTTTACGATCTGGTTGATTGATGCTTTTTCATACGGTACCCGTGCAAATTCTTTTTTGGCTGCTTCATAGATCAGCTTTTGTTTTTCCTCCGATAAACGGTAAAATCGTTCTGTCGGCATGCCCTTCTCCTTTCTTGAAACTTATATGACAAGTTGTCATTTTTTACAATACATATCATACAAAAAAACATTCATTTATACCATTCACAACTTTTGCCATATGACTTGACGCATTTTACATTTTGTTGCAACAAAAAAGCCAAAGTGTTTTTACACTTTAGCTTTTTTGTCATAACGCGCATATTCTGTTTTATCCGTGCAGTTCTCCCCGGATAATCCGTGAAATCTGTGAAATTTCGTATTCCAGGTTTACCGGTTCTTTCCCCAGCAGCCATTCTACAAGCATAGCAGCTACTGCCCCAGCATGATATCTGACCAGGAAGAACATATCTTTTGCCGGTCTTTCCTCCAGTTCCACCCGCTTCTGTACTATCTGAACGATATAATTTCTCAAATGTTCTGCCAACATAGGAGTAAGCTGCCGATTGTACCGCGACTCCACAATTTTGGAAAAAAAATCTCTTTTTTCCATGACTGCCTGACAGTAAAGCATTAATGCTTCCTCTATCGACTCTGCATTTTTCCCCTTGACAGTCAGCTTCTCCACCTCATTTTGCATACCCCACTCAACCATTTCCAGAATGTCCTGAAAATGGTAATAAAATGTCTGTCTTGTAATCTGACATTCTGCCGCGATATCCGTTACGGTAATACGGTCGAGACTTTTTTTCGCCATTAACCGATATGCAGCATCCAGAATGACTTTCTTCGTAACCATATCTTTCAAACCACCTTTAATTAAGCATTATAATCTCATACACACAATACTGAAGATCCGCATCAGGACATACCCGTTTGCGCAGCACATCAGATACAGGATTTCCCGGTCGCGGTTCCTGGTAAGTACCACAAAATCATTTTTTACCGTCATCAGAATGATCGGCAAAAACGGCAGAAAATAACGCCCCTGCACGCCGCAGATGATGCGGGAGCTGATTGGTGTCCAGGCAAGCAGCATGGAAAACAGAATCGCACCTGCGCAGAGCAGGCATAAAAACCAGAGCCAGATTCGCTTTCCCCCGACCAGAATCAGGTTGTCTCCCGGCTTCCGAAGTGCCAGCAAAAACAGCCCCACGGTAAATCCGGCAACCAGAAGATACGGCACATCCAATACCGTATCAATATTTCCAAGATATGCCCCGATCAATGTCATATGCCAGTATTCCAACTGCCACATGACCGTGTTGAGAAAAAGCTGCACACAGCGCACCGGCTGGTGAATGAGCTGTGTCAGGCTGTATCCTGCCTCCCCAGCCCAGTCAATATAATTTTCTGTTTCAGCCGCATAAGAAACCACCGTCTGACGATTAACCAGCACCATCGCAATGCCCCAGGCCGCCAGAACGCACAACGCAGACACTGCCCATTTGCCCCAGCCATCAAATTTCTTTACCGGAATCAACAGACACAGTCCCATAAATACCGTGTAAACCATTTTGCACGGTCCCACTGCTGCCATCATAAGCGCCAGCGCCAGCACATCTTTTGCGCTGACCCGCTCTGCCTCATATGCCAGATACAGGCAGTAAGCGGTAAAAGCAAACATACCTGACAGAATAAACGCATCATAGGAAAAGGATGCGGACAGCGTCAATACCGCAGGAAGCAGTGCCGTTCCAAATAAAAGTTCTTTTCCAAACGGAAGTTTTTTAATTGCAAAATGACCGGAAGCCGTAAATAATAATAAATTGAAAAAACGTCCCAGCGCCAGCAGCCCCAGACTATTCAGTCCGATCAGCCGCGCCAGAGTAATTCCAAATGCCGGCATCAGATAAGCCAGCGGGGTAGTCACCACCGGATGGTGATTGGACAATGCCGTCCCGCTGCCGTATTCCATCGTTACCTTTGCTGCCGTCGCCGTTCCTTCGGAAAGTTTCATATCTGCCGCTTCGCTGCGGTTCTCCGCAATCCGGGGGTCCTCCCAGTTCAGTCCCTTTTCATGAATCAAAAGGTAAGTTTCTTCTGTCAGCGTCTGACCGAGAATCTTCGCCCCATCTGCACCGTCTGCATCCGTTGCCAGCGCACCGTCTGCTGTCAGAAAAGCATCAAAATCACCGCAGGAATCTTCTGTAAACCAGTCCTCTTCCCGAATGGGAACTTTCTTTCCGCCTTCCCCGTCATCTGCCCATGCCGGTAATCCCAGCATGCGGTTGGAAAGCTGATAGGCGCTGATATAATGGCGCATCTCATCCGGCGCAGAAACCGGCGGGAGAACATAGGAATAAAGGATTCCCAAAATCAGCGCTGTCAGCACAAACACTCGCTCCAGACGCCATTTTTTTTCCAACAGCAGATATCCAAAAAGCGCTGTACTCAAAAGTACAACAGCCGTAACCAGACCATATCGGCTCACCAGCCAGTTATGACCGCTTTCCAACACGCCTGCACGCACATCCAGATAATGAAACATCGCCAGAGCTGCCAGCATGAACAGCATCAGAATACGAAGCCAACATCTCAGTTTATTTTCCATCATCGTGTCCACACACTTCCTCCTGATCTTCCTCTTCATCTTCCAGTTGTTGGATCGCAATGACCTGCACCAGTTCACGCAGCTTCGCCTCCAGCTGAGAAATGCGTACTGTCATGGAAAATACCTTTACTAACAGCAGGAAGATCACCAGCATAAAGATAAAATTAGAAGGCGCCTGGGTTCCTACCAGATCGGACAGAAAAAATGCCACCTGGGGAAATACGCTGAACACGATCAGCACGCCAGAAAATAACACCCAGAAAATAGAATCCTCTATCTGTACTTTTGATCTGCGGATCTTGTGCATGATTGCCGCCGTTGTCAGAACTGAAGCAGCAATCAGGCAAACTCGAAGCATCATACTCATCGTTACCGGTTCCTCCTTCTGAAATTCTGGATCAACAAAATAGACAGCATCATACGAACCATGTATTTGGACGCATTGATCGGGGTCAGGTAACTGGCTCCCGCAATTCGTTCATCCATCTTTACCTGCACTTCCGCCACCCGTGCACCATTCTTGATCAGATAAGAAACCGTATCCGGTTCCGGTCCGTAATTCAGATTCAGCGCAAATTCCCGGATCATGCTCCGGTTAAACATACGCATACCGGATGTCGGATCATGGAGCGTCTCGCCGGTGGTCAGCTTCAACGCCCCTTCAATCAGATTGCTTCCCAGCATCCGCATGGATGACGGCTTTTTTTCCGTCACAAAACGAGAACCGACCACGATATCATATCCCTCTTTCATCTTATCCAGCATAGGATGAATGTACTCCGGCCGGTGCTGTCCGTCGCCGTCAAACTGAATCGCATAATGATATCCATTCCGATATGCGTATTTCAGACCTGCCTGAAATGCCCCTGCCAGTCCCAGATTGACCGGCAGATCCAGAAGACGAAATCCATTGGCACGGCAAATCTCCGCCGTGTTGTCTCTGGAGCCATCATTCACTACCACATAGTCAAACTGCGGATAGTGATGTTCCAGATTTTTTACCACCCGCTCGATATTTTCTCCCTCATTATAAGCAGGTATCACAATCAATAATTCTGACATAATTTTCTCCGGTGTATTGTTAATAAACGTTCACAGTGATTCTTTCCTGTCCCAGTACGCCTGATTCATGGTCAGTTTTCTCACCACAGCCATCGGAAGCAGCGTATAATGTTTCCCCAACTGATATCCCAGATACTTGCATCCGCTTTTGGTCACCAGTTCCGGAAGCAGATACGCCTTTTTCTGATCGAGCAGATACCGCATCGTCTGTTTTACCATACGGATTCCCTCACCTTCTGAAGGCACACCTGCGAACACCTCCGGATGTTCTGCCTGAGACACTGCCAGATCAAAATTTCTTCGAATCTGCTGCCTGCAATTGTAGTTGTGGGAATGGATCACCTTGGCATCTGCCGCATAAGCAATCCCATATCCTGCATCCATAACCTGAGCCGCATACAGCATATCTTCATTAAAAATCGTGCTGTCCACAAACCCGTCCAGACGGTCATAAATCTCCATCTGATATGCCGCACAAACATTAGAACAAAAATAAGTTTTGATGCCCATTTCCGGCAAATCCGCAATGGTTTTTACCCGGCTCTCTGCCGGATAATTAAAGGATCTTGTATATTGTTCAATCAGATGGCAGTCCTTGTCCGGAAGCTGCCGCGCATAAGCAGATGCGATCGGTTCTTCGCTTTCCTGATAAAGCGCCCTGATCAGATTTTCAATCAGGTAATTGTCCGCCGGAACCGCATCCTGGGTCATACACACGCATACATCCGCGCGTACATAGCGCATGCCCTGTTTTCGCGTGCCGCCATGATCAAATTCCTGTTTTGTCACATGATGAACTTCCAAACCCGGAATTCCATCATATCCTCCCTCATTCCAGAGAGATCGATCTGTATTCATAATGATAATCTGCCTGACCGGATGCGTCTGGTGCTGCAGCATCTGCAGCAGCCGGGAAAATTTTTTATCCGGACGGTAGGTCGGAATCAGCACTGCTGCCGTTTTATGGTTCCATTCCATGATGTCCGCTCCTTCTTGTCTGCTTACGATTCATAAGTCCCCACACCATCATCAATCCAAAGCAGACAGCCAACATTACCATCAGTACCAGATAAGATGCTGCTCCGCCCGGAATTCCGCCTGTGCGCACCGCCATCGGAGAAATGGCTGCTGCCGTTATGCACACCAGAACATATCCTGCGAAAATGTATTTCTGCATCTTCATAATGACAAGCGTGTAATAAAACAAATTCATCCAGGCATTGAATCCGCCGCCTAAAATGATCATCACGAGTGCCAGTCTGCACTCGGAAAGTGCATCTTTTAAATTGGAATATAAGAGACTTAATACTGGAATTCCTAACCATGCTGCTGCCCCTGCCGCCAGGATTGTAAGTCCCAAAATTACCAGAAAAATCTTGCCGATGACACCGACAAATTTCTTTAATTCGTTTACTTCCCAAAAATAGGAAAGCCGGGTGAGGAACGGTCTAATGACGAATCCTGCTACCAGATTGATGACCGAAGTCGGCATAAAGATCGCTCCGTAAACCGCCATCGCCGAATCATTCATATTGCCTTCTATCGCATATTTTGCCGCAGAGAAGATATAAAAATCCAGGAATACAGACAAGAACAGCAAAAGGCAGCTTTTCCATAATCCTGCACACCCTTCCTTCCCGCGTGTCCAGTTTACATTATCCAATGCCCCAATGACGGCAATATCAAACACCAATACACCTGCGATCTGTGCTGCCACCGCCACTGCACAGGCAAATACCAGTTGTTTTGTTGCCAACAGTGCTCCAATAAAACATCCAACGGAAAGAATGGTACGGAATGCGTTGGATTTGCCCGTCAGATACAGCCGTCCGCTTCTTTGAAATTCTGCTTCATAAGTATCAGCAAAACCGTCAATGACCTTATAGCAGACCATCAGAAAGACAACCCATGCTTTCTGCGGCTGATAGCCGCTCCACAGCACAAATGCGATACCAATGATGAGCGCAGCTGTGCTGGTCAAAATGCGCAGACGCAGGTAATCGCCAAACGTATAACGATTCTCCACATCCGTGATCTGATAAGGGCGGATTCCAAAATATGCCACCATAAACATCTGCTGCCCGAAGGTCGTAAACGCAAACGTAAAAATTCCGCCCTGCTCATCTCCCACAATCTGCACCACCGCCATCGTCAGCACCATGGATGCAAATGCATAGAGAAAGCTTCCGAACATATTCCAGACCATATTCCGCTTTTCCAGCGTTCTGGGGTCATCATTTATGATCAAATGTCGTAATACTTCCATTGGTTTCTATTCCTGTCTGTTCCTTAATATAATCCAGAATCCTTCTGTAATCTTCAATAAAATCCACTTCTGCCCAGAACATTCCGGCAATGTCTTTGACCGGAATCGGGTACTGGTCGCTCAGACTGTAAATGGCATCCTCCCACCATTTTCCGTGACACTGTGCATCAATCATTTCATTCAGGCGTTCAAGAAATTTGGGAATAAAAGAAGCACTGATATAAGCGATTCCTACGTATTCACAATCTCGCTCATCCACCGTCAGTTCCTTGCCGTAGCGTTTCAAAATTCCACGCTCTGTGCCGAAGAAATAATCACCGTCCAGTACACGATTAGAATCTCCAAGGAGGTATATCTCATGCTTTGAAGCACTTTTCTTCATCACCTCCAGGATATCCTGAGACCAGAACACATCGCCGTTGGCAATGATGGTGTCTTCTTCCGAAAATAGTCCCCGGTTCTCTGCCATCCATAAAGAACCGATACTGTTCGTCACATCATAAAACGGATTATAAACAATGTGCACCGGACATCCTTCCAGCACCCGGACGATTTCTTTATAACGGTAACCAACGATCACCGTTACCTCAATCTTATTTTCCAAAAGCATCTCCACGGTTTTGCGGATCAGCGGTCTGCCGCCCACATCCAGGGTACACTTCGGGATATTGGGAATATTTTTGCTGATTCTGCTGCCCTTGCCGGCAGCAAGTAAAAATGCTTTCATAATTATGCTCCTTTTATACGCCTTCTCTCTGCCTTCCGTGCAAATGCAGATCACGGTTTCTCATCGGATTCCTCTGTATGTCCATCGGTTCGGCGTCTTCTTACCGATCTGATGTCAGCAGGGCATCCACAAACTGTTTCATATATTTCTTTTCTCCGATGGAAACCCGCAGATAATCTCTCAGCATTGCATTTCCGTATGTTTTAACCAGAACCTGTTTTTCCTGCTCCAGAATCTGTCCCAATTTCTTCGCTGTCTTGTGCCTCGGCTTCACGAAAATGAAATTGCCCTCCTGTGGATCCACCTCATATCCTCTGGTTCGCAGTTCTTCCACCAGCCAGTCTTTGCCTTCCTGCATTTTCTGCTGCAGTTCATCAATGATCTCTGGTCGCTCCAGCAGTCGTTCGCCAAATTTTAACGCAACAGAATTCACTTCAAAACTTGGTCTTACATGACGCACATATTCTATGATCTTTGGATTGGAAACCATATATCCCATACGGCATCCTGCCAGGGACAAAAGCTTGGAAAAGGTTCGCAGGACCACCACATGATCGTATTTTAACACCTGATCCAAAAAGGTGTTTTTATAGAAATAATGGTACGCCTCGTCCACGATCAGAAGTGCTCCCATTTGCGCCGCTCGGTCCGCAATACGGGCAAATTCCTCTTCGGTATATGGACGACCGATTGGATTATTCGGATTTAACAAAACTACAATGTCCGTATCCTCCTGAATCGCATTTAAAATTTCTTCTACCGGAATTTCAAAATTCGGAGAAATCTGCACCGGACGATGTTTCAGCCCGAACACCTCTGCATAAATGCGATACATCTCAAAACTGGGCGCCACCGTCACCACCGTACTGCCCGGCTCCGCAAATACTTCATACAGATAGCGAATGCACATATCAGAACCGTTGGTCAGGCACAGATTTTCTTCTGTGAATACAGACTCCTTTGCCGTGCCGGTCAGATAATCCGCCAGCAGCTTTTTTATCCGGCTCTCTTCCGGATACATTGCCAGATATTCCGGCGTCAGTTCCTTTTTTACTTCTTCTACAAATTCTAATGGCAGTCCGCCCGGATTCTCATTCATATCCAGACGCAGGAAACCATATCGTCCCTGCTGACCACCGATTCGCAGGATATCTTTTATACATGGTTTTACATACATGTTTTGTCTCCATTTCTGCTGCCATTTCCATGCTTTTTCTGCATTTTGGCAGCTCCACTCTTTTTATCCCTCATCACCAAATTCCAGCCGGTACGGATAATGAGTCTTCCGCTTCTCCACCGGCGGCATCTCCATGTAGGCACCGTACTGATTCGTCAGAAGTTCTTCCATATTGTTTGCAAAGTTCAACTTCAGATCTTCAAATGGAAGTTTCCGAAGCGGAAACAGCCTGGTCTTATCGATGACGTTCCAGTATGGGCTGGTATCCGGAAGAAATGCCATTCTTCTGGTATCCTTTTTCTCATAACGGCGGCATACTTTTTCGCATCGTCTGCGCAGCCACGCCGGAGAAATGTGCAGAAGCTTCATGGTATGATGCACGATTCCACAAATGGCCCAGATGACTTTTGCTTTCCAGCCGGTCTGGAACAAGAACGGTTTCGGCATACAACGCAGCACCAGAAGTTTGCTCCAGAACCACGCCTCCCAGGACTGCAGTTCATAAGCGATCTTATGATCCGCTACATTGTCCATCACATAAAGATCCAGGAAAATACCGCACGGGCATTTGGCATCTTTCAATGCTTCCTCCACAAAGACCGTGCCCTTCTTCATCAGTCGGGTAGTCATCATCGGAAACCGACTGTCATATTCTGCATTCAGAGGAATATAACGATCTGCCAGCTCTTTCTTCGCATATTTTAAAAACCGCTCAAAATCCTTACGCGGCATCGCAACATCAATATCATCATCCCACGGAATAAATCCGCCATGGCGTTTTGCGCCGATTCCTGTGCCGGCAATTCCAAAATAAGTCAGGTTGTGCCGGTCGCACAGCTCCATAAAATCTCGTAAAATGTCCAGTTCCACACGCTGCAGCTTGTGAAGCGTCTCCGGATCGTAAAATTTCGGCATGTCGGTCTCCGTTCTCTCCAAATTTTCGCATAAAAGCGCGAACTCATCTATGATATACTATACACCAATTGAAGAGAAAAGTAAACGGAGAGGAAAGATTCTGTTTCTGTTTCAAAATTGTGGGGCGATATGACCTCTTTTCGGGCTTCCTTCGCCCCAATCGCAAAAATCCTGGTCCGCTCAGGCGCTCTCACACACCCGAACAGTCCAGGATTTTCTCATTTCTATTTCATCAACTCGAACAAACTCACTTACACCTCAAAAATCAGATCACCATAACTCGGGAACGGCCACAGTTCCTTATCCACGATCATCTCCAGACGATCCGCCGGTTCTCTCAGCGCTTCCATCGCCGGCACCACTTCATCCCGATATGCATGTGCACGTTCTTTATTTCCCTTCATCTTTGCGCACTGCTCGGTCTTGTCAACCAGAGCTGCCAGTGCCGCCTTCATATCAGACAGCAGCGCAGAGGTCTCCACCAGAAGCTCTGTCTGAACACTGACATCTGCTTCCGGACAGGCAGATTTCACAGTACTAAGGGAATTGCCCAACTGTGTGGTATACTTGATGACTGCCGGAATGATCTGCTTACTTGCCATATCAATCATAGTACGCGCCTCGATGTTGATCATCTTTGCATACGCCTCATACTCAACCTCAGCACGAGATTCCAGTTCGGCACGGGTAAATACATGGAATTCCTCATACAATTTTACCGCTTTTTCCGTCGTTAATGCCGGAATCGCATCGACCATCGTCCTGTAATTCGGCAGACCGCGACGCTCAGCCTCTTCCACCCATGCCTGAGAATAACCATTGCCATTGAAAATGATGCGTCTGTGCTCATGGAACAGGCTCTTGATCAGATCATGAACAGCGGCAGCAAAATCTTCCGCGGATTCCAGTTCATCTGCAGCTTCTTTAAACGCCTCCGCCACGATGGTATTCAAGACCACATTCGAAGCTGCCACAGAATCGTTGGAACCAACCATACGAAACTCAAATTTATTACCGGTAAATGCAAATGGAGACGTTCGATTTCGGTCAGTCGGATCTTTATACAGATCCGGCAGAGTGGATACACCGGTCTTCAAAATACCACCGCTCTTGGAATGGGTCGCCTCACCGGTGCTGCACAGCTGATCAATCACATCCTCCAACTGCTCACCCAGAAATACAGAAATAATCGCTGGCGGTGCCTCGCTAGAACCCAGTCGCTGATCATTGCCCACATCCGCTGCAGACTCACGAAGCAGATCTGCGTGGCGATCCACTGCTTTTAAAATACAAGCCAGAACCAGCAAAAACTGAATATTCTCATGAGGATTTGAGCCGGGGCTCAACATATTTTTGCCAGTGTCGGTAACCAGCGACCAGTTGTTATGCTTACCGGAACCATTCACTCCGGCAAATGGTTTCTCATGGAGCAGACAAGTCAACCCATGACGGCCGGCAACCTTTTTTAAGGTCTCCATAATAATCTGGTTGTGATCAACTGCCAGATTCGCCGGGTCGTAGATCGGAGCCAATTCGTGCTGTGCCGGAGCTGCCTCGTTGTGCTGGGTCTTAGACGTAACTCCCAACTTCCACAGTTCTACATTAACCTCATTCATATATGCACCGATACGCTCACGGATCGCACCAAAATAATGATCATCCAGCTCCTGACCCTTCGGCGGCATCGCGCCGAACAAGGTGCGTCCCGCATAGATCAAATCTTTTCTCTGCAAATATTTTGCACGATCTACCAGGAAATATTCCTGCTCCGGACCTACAGAAGGCGTCACCCTTTTCGCTGTGGTATCGCCAAACAGCCGTAAAATCCGCATCGCCTGTTTATCAATTGCCTGCATGGAACGCAGCAGCGGAGTCTTCTGATCCAGTGCCTCGCCGGTGTAAGAACAGAATGCGGTTGGAATGCACAATGTTACGCCAATAGCATCTTCACGCAGAAATGCCGGTGATGTACAATCCCATGCGGTATAGCCACGCGCCTCGAAGGTTGCACGCAGTCCGCCCGACGGAAAAGAAGATGCATCCGGCTCACCTTTGATCAGCTCTTTTCCGGAAAATTCCATAATAACCTTGCCCTCAGAATCCGGAACAGAAATGAAGGAGTCATGTTTTTCCGCGGTAACACCGGTCAGCGGCTGAAACCAGTGAGAATAGTGGGTCGCACCATGCTCGATCGCCCACTCTTTCATCGCATGGGCAACTGCATCTGCCAGAGAAGAATCCAGCTCCGCGCCATCCTCGATGGTTTTTTTCATCTTTTTAAATACATTCTTTGGCAGACGTTCTCTCATAACAGTCTCATTAAACACGTTCTTACCGAAAATTTCACTAACTTTTATCATTTCGCTCATAACATTTCCTCTCAACTAAAACGTTGTTTTCCCTAAACAAATTTCACACCACATTATTATGAAAGGTTTTTTTAAGTTAGTCAATTGTTTTTCTTCAAAGTTTACTTAATTTTATAAAGTTTTTAGGTGGCTTTTTCTGTCACTGGCAGCTTTCTCCGGATGCATGGCACACGAAAAAAGCGCTGCCGCACAAATTGCTTCGTGCGGCAGCGCCCTTCTCGTTTTGTTTATTATTCAGCTTTTCCAACAGAACCGAACAGTTCCATTTTCTCTTTAACCGTTGCTTTGATTGCTTCTGCACCCGGTGCAAGCAGCTTACGCGGGTCAAAGCCCTTGCCCTGCTGATCCTTGCCAGCTTCGATGTACTCACGAGTAGCTGCTGCGAAAGACAGCTGACACTCCGTGTTAACATTGATCTTAGCAACACCCAGATCGATTGCTTTCTTGATCATGTCAGCCGGGATACCGGTACCACCGTGCAGAACCAGTGGAAGATCACCGATCTGCTCCTGAATAGCTGCCAGAGTCTCAAAGCTTAAGCCTTTCCAGTTAGCCGGATATTTACCATGAATATTACCAATACCTGCTGCCAGGAAATCAACGCCCAGATCAGCGATCATCTTACACTCATTCGGATCTGCACACTCGCCCATACCAACAACGCCATCTTCCTCGCCGCCGATAGAACCAACTTCTGCTTCGATAGAAAGACCCATAGCGTGAGCAACTTTTACCAGTTCTTTGGTCTTCTCGATGTTCTCTTCGATCGGATAGTGAGAACCATCAAACATAATGGAAGAGAAACCAGCTTTAATGCACTTATAGCATCCTTCGTAGGAACCGTGATCCAGATGCAGAGCAACCGGAACTGTGATGCCCATCTCATCGATCATAGCGGAAACCATAGCTGCTACGGTCTTAAAACCGGTCATGTATTTACCAGCACCCTCAGATACACCAAGGATAACCGGGGATTTCAATTCCTGAGCGGTAGCCAGAATAGATTTGGTCCACTCCAGGTTATTGATGTTGAACTGACCTACTGCATAGTGGCCTGCTCTTGCTTTTTTCAGCATTTCTGTTGCAGATACTAACATAATACTAAGCCTCCATTTTCAATTATTCGTCTAATAGCCTAAGCCGACTGTGCTATAAATGATGTTTGGGTCAAAGATATCTTCCCTCTACGATACACGGTCACGCCTTTGCATTTATTATAATACATTTCAGAAAATTTGGGTAGTATAAACTTCCGATTTTCGAAAGATATACATAATACACACAATACACACTTTACTGCACTAAATTTTGTACATTATTTATCTATAATCCCAGAATTTCTGCTACCGTCGCTTCCATATCCGGAACATCACACTCACGTCTGTGACGAATCTCTGCGTTGCGAATCTCTTCTACTGCGTTCGGAATGGCTACACCGGATGCTTTACACAGATCATCAATGATGGAAAATTCATCCTTGTCACCCTGGTCTCCAAACACTGCTTCCATTACGCTGTGAGAGAATTTATACGGACTTGCTGTAGATGCAATCACAGTTGGCGTGGTATCACCTGTCTGCTCCCCATACTTACGATATACAGCAGAAGCAACTCCTGTATGCGTATCAATCATATATCCGGTATCCTCATATACTTTTTTAATCTCTGCCGCATTTTCCGCTTCCGTTGCGTAGCCGCCGACAAAATCTTTCATCATCTCTTTCATTGCATCTGTTACAGTATAGGCACCCTTGCTGCTCAAGTCTGCCATCAGTGCTTTATTTGCCTCCGCATCACATCCGGTACTTAAATAAATCAGACGTTCCAGATTGCTGGAAATCAAAATATCCATGGACGGAGAAGTCGTCAGCACAAATTCACGTTTCTTATCATAGGTGCCGGTCTGGAAGAAATCATATAAAACCTTATTGTCATTGGACGCACAGATCAATGTCTTCACCGGAATTCCCAGCTGCTTTGCAAAATAAGCTGCAAGAATGTTGCCGAAATTACCAGTCGGAACCGTGATATTGATTTCCTGTCCGTTCTCGATTTCGCCGTGATGAACCAGTTTGGCATACGCATAAACATAATAAACAACCTGCGGAACCAGACGGCCGATGTTGATGGAATTGGCAGAAGACAGCTGGAATCCTTTCGCCGCCAGCTTCTCAGCGAATTCCTTATCACCAAAAATCTTCTTAACACCAGTCTGAGCATCATCAAAGTTGCCATGAATGGAAACTACTGCGGTATTGTCCCCTTTCTGAGTCACCATCTGCAGCTCCTGCACCTTGCTCACACCGCCCTTCGGATAAAATACGATAATGCGGGTGCCTGGTACATCTGCAAACCCTGCCATAGCTGCCTTTCCGGTATCTCCAGAAGTTGCCGTCAGGATTACAATCTCATTTTCTACGTTATTCTTTTTCGCTGCGGTTGTCATAAAATAAGGAAGAATGGACAGTGCCATATCCTTAAATGCGATAGTGCTGCCGTGGAATAATTCCAAATAGTAAGCGCCGTCCGCTTTTGCCAGAGGTGCAATCTCTTCTGTATCAAATTTGCTGTCATATGCATGTTCGATACAGTATTTCAGTTCTTCTTCGGTAAAATCAGTTAAAAATAATTTCATAACCTCGTAGGCAGTCTCCTGATAAGTCATACCTGCCAGTTCTTCGATCGAAGTTTCCAGTTTCGGAATATAAGTCGGCATAAATAATCCGCCGTCATCAGCCAAACCTTTTAAGATTGCCTGAGATGCAGTCAGCCCGCTCTCCCCGCCTCTGGTGCTCTGATAAGATAAATTCATTGATATAGTCCCTTTCTGACTTCTATAAAATTCTGCATTTCTGTCATATTTTTGTAGATTGTAGCACACTTTAGAATCCGGTGCAAGCCTTGTCTTTCAAAGAGTCTGATCAACCGGAAAACCTGTACCGGCAGCTTTTCGATGCATCTGGCAAACGAGAAGAGGCGCATCCGAAGATGCGCCCCACTTTCCTAACACATATTTCATTAAGCCAGGATTGGCTTTAAAGCCTCTGCCAATACATCTTTCTGCGCCTGTGCCTCTGCAAGATCTTTACCCAGAGTTGTGAAGTAAGTCTTGATCTTCGGCTCAGTACCGGACGGACGAACAACAACCGTAGCGCCGCCTTCCAGAGAGTAGATCAGAACATTCGCTGCCGGAAGACCTGTCTCTTCTGGTTTCGTATAATCAACGGTCTTCACTACTTTGTAGCCGGCAAACTCGGTCGGTGGGTTATCACGCAGGCTCTGCATAATACCAGCCATCTTGTCCATACCGGTCAGACCCGGGAATTCAAAGCTGTCAACCTTGTTCAGATAACGACCGTACTCTGTATAGATCTCCTCCAAGCGCTGTTTGATGGAGCTGCCGATGCTTCTGTAGTAAGCAGCCATCTCACAGATCAGCATGGAACCGATAACTGCATCTTTATCACGTACATACGGACCAGCCAGATAACCGTAACTCTCCTCAAAACCGAAAATGAAACGGTCAACTTCGCCTGCTGCTTCCAGACCTGCAATCTGATCACCGATCCACTTGAAACCGGTCAGTACGTTGCGCATCTCAACACCGTAATGAGCAGCAACTGCATCTGCCAGAGGTGTGGAAACGATAGATTTCACAGCCACTGGTTTCTCCGGCATAGTGCCTTTCTCGATACGGCCTGCACAGATATAGTCCAGCAACAGAACGCCCATCTCATTACCGCTAACCAATTCGTAAGTGCCATCCGGACACTTCATAGCAATACCTACACGATCCGCATCCGGGTCAGTAGCCAGCATCAGATCTGCACCTGTCTCCTCAGCCAGTTTCAGTCCAAGCTCCAGTGCAGCAAAGATTTCCGGATTCGGATAGCTGCAGGTGGTAAAGTAACCATTCGGATACTCCTGCTCCGGAACGATGGTGATGTCAGAGATTCCCATATCGTTCAGGACATGGGTAACCGGAACCAGACCGGAACCATTTAACGGGCTGTAAACCAGTTTCAGACCAGCTGTCTTGCACAGACCCGGACGAACCTGACGAGCCTCGATTGCGTCGTAGAAAGCTTTCTTACAATCATCGCCAACAAAACGGATCATGCCGCTTTCAACGCCTTCTGCAAAGGAAACGTATTTTGCACCATCCAGAATGTCGGTCTTCAGGATCTCTGCATATACAATAGCTGCAGCATCATCGGTCATCTGGCAGCCGTCCGGACCATATGCCTTGTAACCATTGTACTTAGCCGGGTTATGAGATGCAGTAACCATAATACCTGCATTACACTCATAGTAACGGGTAGCAAAAGACAGTGCCGGAACCGGCATCAGTGCGTCATAAATTCTGACTTTGATTCCATTTGCAGCCAAAACGCCTGCAGCGGTCTTAGCAAATACATCACTCTTCAGACGGCTGTCATAACTGATCGCAACGGTCTGATTGCCTCCCTGCGTTTTTACCCAGTTAGCAAGACCCTGTGTAGCCTGACGAACAACATAAATGTTCATGCGGTTGGTACCTGCTCCTAATACACCGCGCAAACCTGCGGTACCAAATTTTAATGCAACTGCAAAACGATCCTTGATCTCTTCGTCATTACCCTCAATTTTAGCGAGCTCCGGTTTTAAATCTGCATCTTCCAGATCTGCCGCAAGCCAACGCTTATAGTCATCCAGATACATCGTGAACACCCCCGAATTATTATAGTAGTAATCTCGTAGATTCCTATCTACAATAATACCTCTTTCCGGGGTTGATGTCAATTGACTAACCTGACATAACGGCTAGTCTATTTTTGTCATAAATTTCAATTTCAGTTCTTGCTGTGCTTCCAGATTCTTAATTTTTTCCACATTCTTTTCTGGAATCCACGCTTTGTTGGCATTGTTATAATAATTCAGCTGCTTCCAGTATTTTTCCGGATACAGAAACAAATAGTAAAGACATTTGCGTGCATGCGCATTCAAAGGAGATACCGCATCGTAAGTGTCTATCATGGAAAGCCCCAGATACTCATTCCAGTTGTGTTTTTCCATCACTTTTCTCATGAAATGATACAAATCCTCCATCTGTTCTCCCAGATGCATCTGACTGAATTCGATAAATGCAGCTTCACAGCCATGCATCAGCACATGATGCTGGTCCAAATCACCATGACATAAAAAAAGCCGGACTTGCTCTTTCTTTTCTCTGAGTAGTTCCAGCCCTTTCTGCGCCTCCAATGCCTGCTCATAAAATCCCGAAAAATTCCGCATGACACAAAGTTCGAATTCGCTTTTTTTCCTTTTTTTACTGATAAATTGACGCACTCGTTTCATCTCGCGCGTGTGGCGCTGCATTTCTTCCACCAAACCAGGCGGAATCATAGACCCCAGACTCCATTCCTCCTGCCACGGAATCTGACGAAATGCCAAATGAAGCCGTGCGATCCAGCTGACAGCCGTCAAGATTTCCCGACGTTCTTTTAAATTGCATTCCCGATCTGAAAACCAGTCTTTCAAAATGTATTTTGTTCCATCTTCTGCTGCAGTCAAAAGTTCTCCTTCCCTGTTGCGCATATATTGGTCCACATGGAAATTCCCCTGTTCCTTGAGTGCAGCCAGCACTGCTTCTTCAAATTCCAGCCGCCTTAGGGTTCCTCGATATTCTTTCAGAAGTTTTATCCCGTCTGTGCGCTCACAGATCCACGCACCGCGGCCTCTGCGCACCTCCAGAATCTCACCTTCATACTGCTGCAGAACATCCTGATAATGATCGTTCACGCTCTCCCCTCCACTCTTTTGCCTGACCGGTAACAGTCTCCTGATGAATCATCACCTTAACAGCTACTTCCAACGTATGAATAGAAAGGGGGAATTATGCACCGGCATTTTCCCGTTTTATCATAAAATGTTCTTCATCCACTCCAGCAATTGATCTTTCTCGTTCATCCCGGGCTGCTCCAGTACCAGATTCAGCATCTGGTTGAGAATGTTTCCCATTTCCTTGCCTGGTTTCACCCCTGCTGTCATCAAATCTGCACCTTTTACCGCCAGATCCTTGAGAGAAAGGCAATCTCCATTTGTCCGAATCTGCGTACTCAGATTCCGGATTTCCTCGTCATACTCATTGAGTTCCATCAGCGCGTCCCACGCCTCAGGCTCCATCTGACTCATGACCCGACGTACTGCTGATGCTTCTTTTGGAATTTCTGCTCCCGACCATGTCACCAGTGTGCGGACTTTTCCAATCGTGTCATTATCCAACTTCAGATCTTTCAGAACCCGAACCGCTTTTTCCGGTGAAAGTACGCGCAAAAATCCTGCCCAGCGCACATATTTTTTCTTCGGCAGTGAAGCTGGAATATTCAGATCCGCCCACGGAATCTGGCTGAAATCCGTCGAAACATAATCGCTGATCCCCGTTTCAAACACCTGCTTTATGCGCTCCGGATGGTCAGACAGCAACGTCTTCGTCAATTCCACCTGAATCCGTTCCTTACTGACTTTCGCGATATTCGGAGCAATTTTAAAAATAGCATTCCAGGTTTTTTCTTCTATTGTAAAATCCAACTGCGCGGAAAACCGAATCGCCCGCAGGATGCGCAGCGCATCTTCCGTAAACCGTTCCATCGGATCGCCCACACAGCGAATCACTTTCTTTTCCAAATCACCCATTCCATCAAATGCATCTACAATTCCGGTACTGCAGCTGTATGCCATAGCGTTGATCGTAAAATCCCGCCTTTTTAAATCTTCCAGAAGATTGGAAGTAAACTCCACCTGCTTTGGATGACGGCCGTCCTCATACTCACCGTCGATCCGGTAGGTGGTCACTTCATAACCAACATGATCCATCATGATCGTCACAGTACCATGCTCGATTCCTGTATCAATGGTGCGGTGAAATAATGCTTTTACCTGTTCCGGAAGAGCAGAGGTTGTAATATCCCAATCCCCCGGTGTGCGGTTGAGAAGCGTGTCACGGACACAGCCGCCCACCGCATATGCCTCATACCCGTTTTTCTGCAGGATCCGGATGATCATTTCCACATGTGCCGGAATTTCCATCCGTACAGTTTTCATAATTTGTTCGTCTCCTTTCCTGTTATCAACAATGGTCCACTGGACCATTTATTGATATGCTTGGCAATAAAATTCAGGACAGGTCGATGAAAACCTGCCCTGACCAGTTTTTATATTGTTTCTTTCTCAATCCGAACACTTTTGCGAGCATCTGCCCTGACGCACACCATCTTAATATGCTCTGCCCCAGTATACCATCTTGGTTGCCGGCTTGCCGCAGCATACACACTTGTCAGACAGCTGCTCCTGTGCAAACGGCATGCAGCGGGAAGTTGCTCCGGTATCTTCTTTGATCTTATCCTCACACTCACGGCAGCCGCACCACATAGCTTTTACAAAACCCGGTTTCTCATTGATGGTTTTTACAAAATCATCATACTCGGTTGCAGTGTAGGTATGTGCATCGCGATGTGCCCTTGCACGCTCCAGCATATCTTTCTGAATCGTGTCTAACAGTTCGCCGACTTTCTCAGCGATTTCATCCAGACAAACCGTCATCTTCTCGTGGGTATCACGACGAACGAGCACTGCTTCATTGTTCTCGATATCTCTCGGTCCGATCTCCACACGCACCGGAATGCCGCGCATCTCAGACTCACTGAATTTCCAGCCCGGACTCTTGTCCGAATCATCAACCTGTACTCTATACTCTTTCAGCGCTGCTTTCAGTTCCAGTGCCTTGTCCAGAACTCCTTCCTTCTTCTGCTGGATCGGAACGATCACAACCTGTGTCGGAGCAATTCTAGGCGGCAGCACCAGACCATTATCATCGCCATGAACCATGATAACTGCACCGATCAGACGAGTTGTCATGCCCCAGGAGGTCTGATGAACATACTGCAGGGAATTATCTTTTGCTGCGTACTGGATATCAAATGCTTTCGCAAATCCATCTCCGAAATTATGGCTGGTACCGGACTGCAAAGCCTTACCATCATGCATCAGCGCCTCAATGGTGTAAGTTGCCTCCGCACCTGCAAATTTCTCTTTATCCGTTTTTCTGCCGCGGATAACCGGCATTGCAAGAACCTCTTCACAGAAATCTGCGTACAGATTCAGCATCTGAATGGTTCTCTCCTCTGCTTCCTCAGCAGTTGCATGAGCCGTATGACCCTCCTGCCACAAAAACTCTCTGGAACGTAAGAACGGACGAGTCGTCTTCTCCCAGCGTACAACCGAACACCACTGATTATACAGTTTCGGCAGATCACGATAGGAATGAATATCTCTTGCATAAAAATCACAGAACAGCGTCTCAGATGTCGGACGTACACACATACGTTCCTGCAGCGGCTCCAATCCACCGTGAGTCACCCAGGCAACCTCCGGTGCAAAACCCTCTACATGATCTTTTTCTTTCTGGAGCAGACTCTCCGGAATAAACATCGGCATATAAACGTTCTGTACCCCCGTCTCTTTAAAACGACGGTCCAGCTCGTGCTGAATATTTTCCCAGATTGCATAACCAGCCGGTTTAATCACCATGCAGCCTTTTACACTTGCATAGTCACACAATTCTGCTTTCTTAACTACATCCGTATACCACTGGGCAAAATCCACGTCCATGGATGTAATGGCTTCTACTAATTTCTTATCCTTTGCCATGATCGATCTCCTTTAATTTTGGTGTTCTCTTTTTACGCGGCTGCTCCGTGCACTGCACTCCACAGACCACTGCAAAAATTCGCAATCCGGGCTATCGCCCTACTTGCTCATATTGGCTTGCCCGTCCGATGTTCCTGTTGCAGTTCGTGCAGGCACGACTGACCCAGGAACGCCGTCCAGGCTTTAAAAAAAATCATCCGGTCCTCTGTCAGATCTGACAAGGGACCGAATGACCGGATCATTTCGGCGGTACCACCCTGATTAGTGCCAAAAAACAGCACTCACTCTTTTCTTCCGTTAACGCCGGAAACTACGTCGCATTTTCATGTGAAACTCCAAGGCCGGTTCAGCTCACAGGGACATGGAAATCTCACACCGTTGACTTCCTCTCTGAGATGTAATGTCAGCTTACTAATCCTCTTCACAGTCCTTTATCTTATAATCTTCTTGATTCTAAGACATTTTACCGTCTTTGTCAAGGTTGAAACACACCGCATTTCCATCCAACAGACGAAACTTGCGATCCCTTTATCCAACATTTGCAACACGCCGCACTTCTATCCGATTGTCATTCATCGTCGTTGCCGCGCCCATGTCAGAAATCCTTCCGTGGTGCAAAGCATTTACCGAATACTTCTGCCCGGAATCCTGTGCATTATAAATTCCCGGTGCCGCTGCTGTTCCCGGTTTTACCAGTTCCGTCAATACCGCCGTAAATTCTACTTCCGCCAGTTCATTCCAGGCAAGAATCCGATCTCCGTTTCGGATTCCGCGCTGTGCTGCATCCTGCGGATGCAAAAGAAGCTTCGCCGGTCCGCGTTTGCCTTTCAAATCATCTCGTTCTTCAAAAATAGAATTTAAGGTATCCAATGCCGGAACAGAAACCAGATGCAGCGTTCCCATATCCTTCAGATTCTCCACATGATTCACCTGATAACAGGGAAACAAAATATCTTCCCCGGGATTCATGATCATCACTTTTCCTGTCGCCGTTTTAAACTCCCCATGATCTGAAAACGGGGTAGAGATCACACCGCCTCTTCGCAGAATCTCCCACTCATCTTCGGATGCATATGCCAGTCCGGGACCCGGATGAGAAAGCAATTCCTCTACCATTTCTTCCTCTGTGCGCTGAAAATACGCTTCCTCATATCCCATTGCATTGGCAAGCAGCTGAAATGTATTCCAATTACTTTTACTTTCTCCTGCCGGTTCCAGAACCTTATAAGCAGTCCCATAAGTACAATAGCCGTATGCACCATAACAATCAGACTGTTCGACCGAAAATGTCGCCGGCAAAATAATGTCCGCATAGCGTGCTGTTTCTGTCATAAAACGCTCATGTACTACAGTAAATAGATCGTCTCGCTTCAGTCCCCGCAAAATCGCAGCCTGGTCACTGACCGATGCTGCCGGATTCGAGCCATAAACATATAAGCTTTTGATCATTTTTCCAGCTTCTGTATCCGTCAATGCTGCACCAAGCTGATTGATATTGATACATCGGCTGGACCGCTTCCGAAAATCCGGACGTGTCACAAGCGTACTGTCTATATAGGATCCAATTCCCGGATTGCAGCCGCAAAAGCCGCCGCCCGGCCGTCCCCATGCACCTGTAATTGCCGACAGAATCGTGATCAGACGCGTCGTCATCCCGCCGTTGCCATAACGGGAGGGACCGCTTCCGAGCAAGATTGCCGGAGCTTTTACACTGCCGAAGGTATGTGCCAATTCCTCTATCTTGCATGCAGGAACATCCGTCAGCTCTTCTACCATTTCCGGCGTATAAAGCTTCACTACTTCTTTCAGTTCTTCGTATCCATCTGCTTTTTCTCTTAAAAATTCTTCATCTGCCAGACCATCCCGAATCAGCACATGCATCATCCCCAATGCCAACGCACCATCTGTGCCGGGACGCAGATAAATGACCTCATCGCAATAGTCCGCCATATCATAAGCGCAGACCTCGATCAGAATCACTTTTTTCCCTGCCCTTCTCGCTTCCGTCAGCGTTTTCAGGGTGTGGATCCGTGTTGCCTTCACATCACATCCCCAAATCAGAATCAGATCGCTGTTTTCCAGCTCCCGCGGATCCAGGCAGCCGGTCTTTCCCATCACAGAAGCATATCCGGCACCTTTTGCCGACGAACAAAGTGTCCGCTCCACTTCGCAGGCACCCATACGGTTCCAAAACGCATCTCCGCATTTTCGCTGAATTTCACTCATCACACCGGAATAATACATCGGAAGGATCGCGTCACCGCCATCCTGCGACAAAATTTCCTTCCATTTATCTGTAATTTCCCTGACTGCTTCATCCCAGGAAATCGGTTCAAATTTTCCTTCCCCCTTTTCCCCGGTTCGTCTGAGTGGTGTCAAAATTCGTTTCGGATTATGCACAGACCGCTCATAATGCTTCATTTTATGGCAAATGATTCCTTTCGTCACCGGGTGTTCCGGATCTCCCTGTACACTGAGCAGCTGCTCGCCGTCCGTCGTGACCAGAAAACCGCAGGAGGTTGGACAATCGTAAGGGCAAATGGTTTTTCGAATGTAGGTTTTTTTGATATTCATGATTCTACGCGCTCCTTCTGCCTGCGCTTTAATCATTATCCGGCATCAGCTTGATACGAATCATTAACTGCTTTGCGATACTTCCCTCTTCAAGAACAATATCTTCAACATGTGTCTGTTCCGGAAATTCTCCGCCTTCTTCCAATTCCAGCATCAGCCAGTCATAAGCTGCCTGCTTTGCCTCATCAATTGCATCTTCCAGATCACATCCGTCTGCCTCACAGCACTCCAGATCTGGGAATTCGGCATGGTAACCGCTGTCATCTTTATGCGGGGTAAAAACCGCCGGGTAAGTAAAAGTCATCGTCATCGTCTCCATTCTTTAAAATTATCATCTGAATTAATTATAAGCAGAAGGCGGCTGAATGTCAAACAGAGGGGAGTTGGACCAAATCATCCCGTGACGAACTTTGCTGTTATTTTCACTTTCGTTATAATTTTCAGAATTATTATTGAAATTCATACAAATTAATAAGTAAAATCAAAAAATATTTCAAAATTATAGTTGACTTTTCCTTTTTCCTGTGATATTATAAAGACAACAAAAACAGAGAAACACAAATCAAAAAGAAAACGAAAATTAAAGAATTGGAGGTACGGTCCAAAGAAATAAGTAGTTATCCTCAGGAAATCATTTTTATATGACGAGAAAGTATAAGAATGATAAAAAACATGATAATCGAGGATATTATCAGAAGTAGTTGAAAGCACTACAAAAAAGAAACAAAAGAATACGAGGTATAATCCAATGGACGAGATATCCTAAGGGAGCAGGTATTAATTAATAAAATTGATATCTGCTCCTAAATTTTATGTGTAAAACACAAGATGGTCTGCCGCCGAAAGCTCGACTTTTCACATTGCATTTTCTATTTTCCCGTATTATAATCGCCTTAATTCTAAGGAGGATTTTCGTATGATTCAGGACATTGCACCGCACCATTATGATAACGCTTATCACCCGGAACGCACACCGCAGCCGGACAGTTATATTCTTTTTGCAAAAGACCGTTCTGTTTTGATTCGTAAACGCTCAGAACACCAATTTGATTTCCCGCGTTTCCGCGATTTATCAGCTTCCAATCCAGACCTTTATCAGAATTTTACTTATCTTTTTTCGATTGATGGACAGGAATTTTTTCTTCCGACTCATCTGCACATTCCGGAAAATTCTGATTTCACACTGGACAATACCCAATTTTTCCGAAGTGCCGAACCGCGGCACCTGGCATTTGCCGCCATCACCGGAAATCAATTGGTTCGCTGGTATCAAAGTCACCGTTTCTGCGGTCACTGCGGTGCGCCGCTCCGCCAACATGAAAAGGAGCGCATGATGTACTGCGACACCTGCAAACAGATGGAATATCCCAAAATCTGTCCTGCCGTCATCATTGGCGTCACCGACGGGAACCGTCTGCTCCTCTCCAAATACAACGGACGCACTTACAAAAAATATGCCCTTCTTGCCGGATTCATGGAAATCGGTGAGACCTTTGAAGAAACGGTACAGCGAGAAGTGATGGAGGAAGTCGGCTTAAAAGTCACCAATATCCGCTATTACAAGAGCCAACCCTGGTCTTATTCCGACAGTGTTCTTGCCGGATTTTTCTGCGATTTGGAAGAACCGGATGATATCCGCCTGGATCGGGAGGAATTATCCATGGCCAAGTGGTTCGAGCGGGAAAATATCCCGATTGAAGATGAAAGCCGATTCAGTCTGACACAAGACATGATCTGCTACTTCAAAGAAGGGAAAGCTTCCACCAAATCTCCGATGATCAAGACCCCAACCGGTCCCAGCACGACCCCGGAGATTCCAAACAACTGAATTCCCACATAGATTGCAATCAGGTTTTCCAGCGGCGACAATCCGACCTGCTCTCCCATCCATTTTGCTTCCAGATATTCACGCAAACAATAACAGGTCAGATAAATGGCAAGAAGTACTGCTCCCTGCACCCATTGTTTTCGAAAAAAAAGCAAAACCGCCCATGGGATCAGCACAGTTCCCGTTCCCAGGATCGGCAGCGCATCCAAAATCCCAACCGCCAGTCCTGCCAAAATATAATATGGATTTTTCATGATCCGAAATCCTGCCATACAGATGCACGCCGTCAGAATCATGATCACGACCTGCGTTTTTAAATAAGCCCGAAGCACCAGGAAAAGGCGCCGCCCGATCTGTTCAAACTCTTCTGCAAAATACGAACGAAGGCAGCGTTTTTTCCACACCGGCATTTCCTGCAGAACAAGTCCGGTAGCAATAAATACCAAAACCACCAGGACTGCGGCACGGATGCCCCGCCGGACCACAGACACAGAATTTGTCATCAAATACGGCATTGCGGCACTTTTGACCGTATGCAGCACAGCGCGAAGCATTTCTTGTGTCAAGTGTACCAGTTCATCCTTTCGAAGGCACATTCCAAACTCCAATTGATGGCAGATTCCTGTCAGCCAAATATCCAATTGTTCGATCCAAAATGGAATATGATCCGTCAAGAGCCGTAATTCCTCAAAAAATTTTCGACCGGATGCATAAATGCTCACACTCAGTATTACACACAACAGCAGCAGTTCCATCATTCCCACCACACCAATGGGAATCCCTCTTTCTCTGCCGCGTACTATAATTCGGCTTTTGTTTGATATCCACTGTGCCGACGGTCTCAGTACCGCTGCCAATCCCCAGGACAGCAAAAAAGGAATCACAAGCGGCAGCAAATAACGAAACACGCCATAAACCGCAGCTGTGATTCCCAATATGAGTAACATTCTCTTCAGTTTCTTTTCCGGCTTACCCATGGACTCACCTGCTTCTTGATTCGTACTTCCTTTGTACATTCTCTATTGTGTCCCATTCTTTTTTTAATATACACACCAAGTTCATAATCCTCCTTAAAATTTTCATAACTATGAAAGAATAAAACTTTTTTTGCTAAATTTATTGACAATTTCGTTTTTCTCTGTTATGCTTTATCACATCAAACCGTTGACGCGGAGATAACGGTGATTATGATTCCACAGAGAGCCCGCGATGCTGAGAGTCGGGTGAAAAACAGATCATCAAATGGACCGCTGAGGGTGCAGTCAAATGTATGATTTTTACCATCATACAGAGTATTCTGCAACGTGAAGGCATACGTTAGTTGCCGGGGATATGTTGGTATCCTGCAGAGTGCACAGTCTGTAATGGATTGTGAATCAAGGTGGCATCGCGGATAATGTATTTATTCGTCCTTGACAGAATTGGATTCTGTTGAGGACGTTTTTGTTTTTATAAACTCCTTTGACAGAACGGTCAGAGGAGTTTTTATTTTTCAACATCATAGGAGGACAAGCGTTATGAAGATATTACCGACCTATCAGGACGTTCTAACCATTGCAGAAACGAAAAAATACAACGTGCTTCCGGTCAGCTGCGAGATTCTTTCCGATATCTGCACCCCAATCGAGGCCTTGAAAATATTAAAAAATATTTCGACCCACTGCTATCTTCTGGAATCCGTTTCCGAACATGAAAAATGGGGTCGCTACACATTTCTGGGCTATGACCCGAAGTTGGACATCACCTGTTTGGACGGTGAACTGAAAGCAGGAAACATTCGCCTCAAAACCAATGATCCATCCGATTTTCTGCGGCAGATTCTTGCGGATTACAAAAGTCCGAGATTTGATTATCTTCCTTCTTTCACCGGTGGTCTGGTCGGTTATTTCTCCTACGATTATCTGGGTTACAGCGAACCGTCGGTCCGTACACGGGTTCAGGACTCAGAAAATTTTAAGGACGTAGACCTGATGCTGTTTGACAAGGTCATCGCATTTGACAATTTCCGCCAGAAGATCATTTTAATCGTCAACATGTCTCTGGATGATCCGGAAACCGGTTATAAAAAGGCCGTATTTGAACTGAATCAACTGTGCGAACTGCTCAGGACCGGCGAAAAAAAGCAGGAACCGGGCGGACATCTGCTGGGAGACGTTACTCCGTTATTTGATAAAGAAACCTACTGCAGCATGGTGGAAAAAGCCAAACAGCACATCCGGGAAGGCGACATTTTCCAGATTGTCCTTTCCAACCGCTTGAGCGCACCATTTGAGGGCAGCCTGCTGAACACATACCGTATCCTGCGCACCGTAAACCCATCCCCGTACATGTTCTATTTTTCCGGTACGGATGTAGAGGTTGCAGGTGCTTCCCCCGAAACATTGGTCAAGCTGGAAAATGGCGTTCTCCACACCTTTCCATTAGCAGGAACCCGACCACGCGGCAAAACAGAAACCGAAGATCTGGCTCTGGAAACAGAACTCCTGGCAGATGAAAAAGAGCTTGCAGAGCATAACATGCTGGTGGATCTGGGACGAAATGATCTGGGAAAAATCAGCAGATTCGGCACCGTACAAGTGGAAAAATTCCATTCCATTGAACGATATTCTCACGTCATGCATATCGGTTCAACCGTGCGCGGCGAAATTCGTGAATCAAACGATGCACTGGATGCCATTGCCGCAGTATTGCCTGCCGGAACGCTTTCCGGCGCACCGAAGATCCGGGCATGCCAGTTGATCGGGGAACTGGAAAATAATAAACGGGGCATTTACGGAGGCGCCATCGGATACATTGATTTTACCGGCAATATGGACACCTGCATTGCCATCCGGATCGCCTATAAAAAGAACGGAAAAGTATTTGTCCGGAGCGGAGCAGGAATCGTCGCAGATTCTGTCCCGGAAAAAGAATTTGAGGAATGTCTCAACAAGGCAAAGGCTGTGATTCAGGCATTAAAACTTGCAGAGGAGGCTGATTTATGATTTTATTGATCGATAATTATGACAGTTTTTCTTATAACCTGTATCAATTGGTGGGGGAAATTGTGATGAATACACACGGCAGCGATACCGAAACAGCCGTTCGAACCTCCCATGATTCTGAGCCGCCGATCCGGGTCATTCGAAATGATGAAATGACAATTGAAGAAATCCGCAGTCTCCATCCGGACTGCATCATTCTCTCCCCTGGACCAGGCAGACCGGAGGACGCTGGCATCATTGTGGATGCCGCTAAAATACTGGGGAAAGAAATCCCGATCTTAGGCGTTTGTCTGGGACATCAGGCCATCTGCGCAGCATTTGGAGCCACTGTTACTTATGCCAGACAATTGATGCACGGCAAACAGTCAGAAGTCCTGTTCGATCTGGATTCCCCGCTGTTTCGCGAGTGCCCTAAAAGTGCACCGGTGGCCCGTTATCACTCCCTTGCAGCGGACCCGGCGACCATTCCAGACTGCCTGAAAGTAATCGCAAAAACCACAGACGGCGAGGTCATGGCCGTACAGCATACAGAATTTCCAATCTATGGCGTACAATTTCACCCGGAGTCCATTATGACACCGGACGGAAAACAAATGTTAAAAAATTTCATTGAGATTGAAAATAAAAATCAGGAGGACTATTATGATTAAACAAGCTATCGAAAAAATTGTGAATAAACAGGACTTAACTTATGACGAAGCATACTGCGTGATGAACGAGATCATGAGTGGTGATACCACCCCGACTCAAAACGCTGCTTTCCTCGCTGCACTCTCCACCAAGAGCACCAAGGCAGAAACGATCGTAGAAATCGCCGGCTGCGCCGCAGCGATGCGCGACCATGCAACCAAAGTTGAAACTGACATGGACATTCTGGAAATCGTCGGTACGGGCGGTGACAATGCCCATAGTTTTAATATTTCCACCACTACAGCTCTGGTCGCTGCAGCCGGCGGTGTGAAAGTTGCCAAACACGGCAACCGCGCCGCATCTTCCCAGTGCGGTACTGCGGATTGTCTGGAAGCTTTGGGTGTTAATATCCAGCAGGATCCGGAAATGTGTATCCGTTTGCTGAAAGAAGTGGGCATGTGCTTCTTTTTCGCACAGAAATACCACACATCCATGAAATATGTAGGAGCCATTCGAAAAGAATTGGGATTCCGCACCGTATTCAATATTCTCGGACCTCTGACCAATCCGGCAAGTCCGAAGCTGCAGCTTTTGGGTGTATATGACGAGTATCTGGTAGAGCCGCTCGCACAGGTTCTGGTAAACCTCGGACTCAAACGCGGCATGGTCGTTTACGGTCAGGACAAACTGGACGAAATCTCTCTGAGTGCACCGACTACGGTCTGCGAATTCAAAGACGGATGGTATAAAACCTACACCATCGCACCGGAAGATTTTGGGTTAAAACGCTGTGAAAAATCCGATCTGACCGGCGGCACTCCTGCAGAAAATGCCGCAATTACATTGGCTGTTTTGAAAGGAGAAAAAGGGCCAAAACGAGACGCAGTGCTTCTTAACGCCGGTGCTGCACTTTACATCAGCGGCAAGGCAGAAACCATGCAGGACGGCATCCATATGGCAGCAGAACTGATTGATTCCGGCAAAGCATTGCAGACATTGGAGAAATTTATCGAAATCAGTAATCAAACGGAGAAATAAGTATATGACCATTCTCGATCAGCTTGCTGAATATGCAAGAATTCGTACAGAAAATGCAAAAAAACAGATATCTGCGGAAGAAATCAGGGCACGTGCTGCGGCACAGCCAAAGGGAATGTTTTCTTTTGAAGAAGCACTAAAAAAACCAGATATTTCCTTCATTTGCGAATGCAAAAAAGCATCCCCTTCCAAAGGGTTGATCGCCCCGGATTTTCCTTATCTAAAAATCGCCAGAGAATACGAAAATGCCGGTGCTGATTGCCTTTCTGTTCTCACAGAGCCAAAGTGGTTCCTGGGAAGTGATATATATTTAAAAGAGATTGCTTCAACTGTGCAGATTCCCTGCCTGCGAAAAGACTTTACCGTGGATCCCTACATGATTTACGAGGCAAAGCTTCTGGGCGCTTCCGCTGTACTCCTGATCTGTTCCATCCTTTCAGATGCACAGCTTTATGAGTATCTGGGCATCTGTGAGGAGCTTGGATTATCTGCTCTGGTGGAAACTCACAATGAAGAAGAAGTTCACATGGCACTCCGTGCCGGAGCACGAATCATCGGGGTAAATAACCGGAATCTGAAGGATTTTACTGTAGATACACACAACAGCCGACGGCTCAGGGAACAGATTCCGCCAGATATTCTATTTGTATCGGAAAGCGGCATAAAAGATGCAGAAGATGTCCGACAATTAAAAGAAATCGGCGCAGACGCTGTGCTGATCGGAGAAACTTTGATGCGGGCTTCTGATAAAAAATTAAAATTGAATGAGTTAAGAGGGCTCTTATGACAAAAATCAAGCTTTGTGGACTGACCCGTCCCTGCGATATCGAGACAGCAAATGAACTGATACCAGACTACATCGGTTTCGTATTCGCCCCCAAAAGCCGCCGGTACACATCGCCGGAGCAGGCCGCCAGCCTTCGAAAACTGCTTCACCCAAGCATTCAGGCTGCAGGTGTTTTCGTCCGGGAGACACCGGAACGGGTGGCAAATCTTTTAAATCAAGGCATCATCGATGTGGCTCAACTGCACGGCGGCGAGGATGAAACCTACATCTGCAGGCTCCGCGCTCTCACGGACCGCCCCATCGTGAAGGCATTTCGGATTGATCATGTACAAGACATTCAAAAAGCTGAAACAAGTTCCGCCGACTATGTTCTTCTGGATTGCGGAAATGGCGGAACCGGAACCACCTTTGACTGGGAGCTGGCACAGCTTATGAAGCGTCCTTACTTTCTGGCAGGCGGCTTAAACGTCAAAAATGCTGCAGAAGCCGTAAAAAAATTAAAACCATTTGCTGTTGACGTCAGTTCAGGGATTGAAACAAACGGTATCAAAGATAGAGATAAAATGTGTGCTTTTGTTCGTGCTGTAAGACAAATTTAGCACGACACACCTGCACCCAACAGGAAAGGAAGATTGATTATGACCAACCCAAGAGGAAGATTCGGAATCCACGGCGGACAATATATTCCAGAAACACTGATGAACGCTGTCATCGAACTGGAAGCCGCATATGAACACTACAAGAACGATCCTGAATTCAATCAGGAATTAACCACCCTGCTCAATGAATATGCCGGTCGCCCATCTCGTCTTTACTATGCAGAGAAAATGACAAAAGACCTGGGGGGAGCCAAAATTTATCTGAAACGGGAAGACTTAAATCACACAGGTGCACACAAGATTAATAACGTATTAGGTCAGGCTCTTCTTGCAAAAAAAATGGGGAAAACCCGCCTGATCGCTGAAACGGGAGCCGGTCAGCACGGCGTTGCAACTGCCACTGCTGCTGCCCTGATGGGAATGGAATGTGTCGTATTTATGGGAGAAGAAGACACCATCCGCCAGGCTTTGAATGTCTACCGTATGCGTCTTCTCGGCGCGGAAGTGATCCCGGTTAAAACCGGAACCGCAACGTTAAAAGACGCAGTTTCTGAGGCAATGCGTGAGTGGACCAGCCGTATTTCCGACACCCATTATTGCCTCGGCTCTGTTATGGGACCGCATCCGTTTCCAACTATTGTCCGTGATTTTCAGGCAGTTATTTCCAAAGAAATCAAAGAACAGATTCTGGAAAAAGAAGGAAAACTTCCGGATGCTGTACTTGCCTGCGTAGGCGGCGGTTCCAATGCCATCGGCACATTCTATCACTTTATCGGAGATGAAAATGTCCGTCTGATCGGCTGCGAGGCTGCCGGCCGTGGTGTAGACACCTTTGAAACAGCAGCTACCATTGCTACCGGAAGACTTGGTGTTTTCCACGGCATGAAATCTTACTTCTGCCAGGATAAGTACGGTCAAATTGCCCCGGTTTACTCCATTTCCGCCGGTCTGGATTATCCGGGAATCGGACCAGAACACGCCTTTCTCCATGACATCGGACGTGCGGAATATGTACCGATTACCGATGATGAAGCAGTCTGCGCATTTGAATATATGGCAAAAACCGAAGGCATTATTCCGGCGATCGAATCCGCACACGCCGTGGCTCACGCCATGAAACTTGCTCCTTCCATGAGCAAAGATCAGATTATCGTCATCACCATTTCCGGCCGCGGTGACAAGGATTGTGCAGCCATTGCACGTTACAGAGGGGAGGATATCCATGAGTAAAATTTCATCTGCATTCATAAACGGTAAGGCTTTTATCCCATTTGTCACCTGTGGTGATCCGGACCTTGACACCACTGCTGCCGTTGTTCGTGCCGCAGCCGCAAACGGTGCCGATCTGATCGAGTTGGGCATTCCATTCTCTGACCCGACCGCGGAAGGTCCGGTCATTCAGGGTGCCAATATCCGGGCCTTAAACGGAGGCGTCACCACCGACCGGATTTTCGATCTGGTCCGCGAACTGCGCCGCGATGTAACCATTCCGATGGTATTCATGACCTATGTAAATGTTGTTTTCTCTTACGGAGCAGAGCAATTCATTTCCACCTGTCAGGAAATCGGCATTGACGGTCTGATTCTTCCGGATCTTCCATATGAAGAAAAGGAGGAATTCCTGAATCTCTGCCATCAGTATGATGTAGACCTCATTTCCATGATTGCACCGACTTCTGAAAACCGCATTGCCATGATTGCAAAAGATGCTGAGGGATTTCTCTACATTGTTTCCAGCCTGGGCGTGACCGGAACCCGCAGCGAAATCAAGACGGATCTGGAATCTATCATTTCCGTTGTCCGTCAGAATACCCAGATTCCATGTGCCATCGGATTTGGCATTTCCAAACCGGAACAGGCAAAAAAGATGGCAGGAATTTCCGACGGCGCCATTGTCGGTTCCGCAATCATTAAGCTGTTGGAACAATATGGTAAAGATGCACCGGAATATGTAGGTGCATATGTAAAATCCATGAAAGATGCGGTAAGAGAATCATAAAAGGCAAAAATGTCGAATTCGCTCATGCGGGCATGGACCATTCATGTCCGCATGAAGCATTCACGTTTGTACGGCAGGACTGTCACAGCAGATAAACAAAATACGACGCATAGCAAAGCAGCATCAGAATACCGGTCAGGTGAGTCAGGCACCGCTTTTTTGCCACGCATACCAGCAGCAGTGCGCCTGCGCCGAGCGCCATCAGAGTATCTGCCACAAAACCGGACTGAAACGCAATCGGCGTAATCAGAGACGCAGTCCCGACAACAAACAAAATATTAAAAATATTGCTGCCCACAATATTTCCAATTGCAATATCCGCTTTCCCCTTCCTCGCTGCAGATACGGAAGTAAACAGTTCCGGCAGCGATGTTCCAAGCGCCACTATCGTCAAACCGATAAACCGTTCGCTAAGACCGACCATCCTTGCAATCGCCGTCGCCGCATCTACCGTTACATCGCTTCCCGTCACGATCAAAATCAATCCAACTGCCGCAGCCGCCAAAAGTTTCCAGACAGGTTTGACCTGTGCTTCTTCCACTATGTTCTGTTTGTCACGCTTTGTCATCAAAAACAGATAGAAAAGATACAAGAGGAACAGGAACCACAAAATCAGACCCTCTGAAAAGGATACCTCACTGCCGCTTCTTCCCAATATAAGAAGCACCGCTGTAACCATAAGCATAAACGGTATTTCGTAACGCACGGTAGAATCCGCAACTGCCACTGATACCATAGAAGCTGTAAGTCCCAAAATAACCAAAATGTTTAAAATATTGCTGCCTACGATATTTCCGATCGTAATATCCGCACTCCCCTTTAATGCCGCTGTAATACTGACAGCCGCCTCTGGTGCACTGGTACCCATCGCAACAATCGTAAGACCAATAACAAGCTGAGGGATACCAAGGCGGTCTGCAATCCCGCTGGCTCCGTCCACAAACCAGTCTGCTCCTTTCACCAACATAAAAAAGCCAAGAACAAGCAGTAAACATTCCATGATCATTGTCATAACTTTCCCTCACTTTCTTTTGGTATGCTTAACAAAAAAAGCGAGACTTCTGCTGCAATGTTCCCATCACAACAAAAGTCTCGCTGCTTCGTTACGAACCGGATGTCTCTTTCCATCCGACCGGTCACCCCTGTCGGAATATAAGATTCACCGTACTGACGATCTCGTAAACATCTGCTCCGCAGATGCCAACTACTCCCTTTTCTATAATTTTAATATAGCAAAAACCCGGATTAATTTCCAGATATTTTTCTTTTTTTAACATTTTTCTAACATGCATCCATTACAGATACATCGCGACCCCGGGTCCAAGCGGAAGCCCTGACACCATCCAAATGATCAGAAGCACAGACCATCCAAGCAGGAAGCAAAGGCTATATGGCAGCATAGTTGCAATCAAGGTTCCAATACCTGAATTTTTATCGTATCGGCGTACATATACAACAATCATCGCAAAATAAGACATCAGCGGCGTGATCAGATTGGTACAGGAATCGCCGATGCGGTATGCTACCTGAGTCAGTTCCGGAGAATATCCCAAAAGCATAAACATGGGTACAAACACCGGTGCCAGAATGGTCCATTTTGCAGACGCCGACCCCATCAGCAGATTGATAACGGCAGAAAACAGAATCAGACAAACCATCAAAGCCCAGCCGCTTACACCGGAATTTCCGAGAATCTCCGCACCTTTTAAAGCGAGAACAGTCCCCAGTCTGGTATAATTAAAATAACCAATGAACTGAGACGCTACAAATGCCAGTGCAATATAACTGCCCATAGAGGACATATTCTCTCCTAACTGCACGCAGACATCTTTTTCATTTCTATAGACACCAGACACTCTGCCGTAAACCACAGACGGAAGAAAAAACAGCAATGCAATCAGCAAGATCAGACCGGACATAAACGGAGAATCTGTCATTAAAGATCCCGTTTCCGGATTACGCAGAAAAGAATTCTGCGGAAATGCTGCAGCCGCAACAAGAAAAACGAAACCGAACAAAGTCAGATTCGCCAGACGAAGTGCTTTTTTCTCACCGGATGTAAGGTCTGCTTCTATCTCCGATTGACAAACTGCCTCTCCTGAATCCGGGCATTCCATCTCCTTCATTCTCATCAAGCGCGGCTCTACGATCTTGTCCGTCACAAAAGTACCAATCGCCACAATCACAAATGTAGATACGATCATAAAATACCAGTTCGCCGTCGGCTGCACGACATAGGACGGATCAACCAAATGCGCGGTTTCCGTACTGATACCAGCCAGCATCGGATCCAGCGTTCCAATAAGAAGATTGGCGGAAAATCCTCCGGATACTCCGGCAAACGCTGCTGCAAGTCCTGCCATCGGATGCCTCCCATATGCCATGAAAATCATGGCACCCATAGGAACTAACACCACATAACCAATATCGGATGCCACATTGGACATGACTCCCAGAAACACCAGCATGGGAGTCACGATTTTCGCCGGAGTAACCGACACAGCCTTTCTCATCAATGCAGAAAGATAACCGCTGCCTTCTGCACATCCCACGCCCAACATCGTTACCAGTACTACGCCCAAAGGCGCAAATCCGGTAAAATTGCTGACTGCGCTGGTAAGCATATAAACAAGACCATCCCGATTCAAAAGGCTGACGACCTGAACGGTCTGTTCTTTCATTTCCATCGTTGCAGAATCAATCATTTCCCCGGAAGCAGAAACTCCAAGCATCGCACAAACGCCTGAGATCAGCACCACCGCGGCGGTCAGAAGTGCAAACATCGTGACCGGATGGGGGAGACGATTGCCTGTTTTTTCTATCACATTCAAAACTCTGGCAAACCATGTCATTTTTTCCTGTTTTGCTCTTTTATCGTTCATTTCTTACCTCCATCTGTTTTTTTGCAATTCAAGTCCTGATTATATCGATACAGATGGGGTACGTCAACCAATGTAGGTCAATTGACAGATATTGCCAGTGCTGCCGCACTAGCCGCACTAGATGGTATACGGATTTTTTTCTCGTATTGTTTCAAAACGGCGGAAAATCACAGCATCCGGAATATGTTCAAAAGTCATATTCTTTCCTGTCACCGGATGAGAAAATGTCAAATGCCATGATGCAAGCGCCACATCAACGCGCACGCGGGAATGCATTTCGCCAAACATCGGATTATATTTATTGTCTCCCCAAAGCGGCAAACCATGTCCGGACATCTGTACACGAATCTGATGATGACGTCCGGTCATCAGCTCCACCTCTGCAAGCGTCAGCGGACCATAGGTTTCATCCTCGATCGTCTCCCACGGGCATACACGCAATTGTGCTCTCTTTGCACCGGTTATCCCCTTATCCACAATTTTCGACACATTATTCTTTTCATCTTTCAACAAATAATCCACAAAGTTATCCACATTATGCACAATTCTTCCACATAAAACTGCCAGATATTTCTTCTGCATTTTTCCTTCCGAAACCTGCTTAGACAACGCCGCTGCGGACTTTTTATCTTTCGCATAGACCATAACACCGCTGACCGGCTTATCTAGCCTGTGGATAACTCCCACATAAGGTTCTCCTGCTTTTGGGGATAATTTGTGAATATGTCGCTTCAACTCACTGACCATATCCGCACCAAAACCGCGACTGGACTGTGATTCCATTCCTACCGGCTTCCAGACGACTACGATATGCTCATCTTCATATAAAACTTTTAACATCAAAATTTTCTCCTTGCATATTTTATAGCATTGTTGTATAGTATATTTCACAAGATAACATGGTTTGCGAAACTACATGTTGTGGCTTTGTATTTCTTTTCATGATGTTAGGAAAATTTCTAACTCTGCTATCACATGATGTCATTATACTACATAAACTTAAAAGGAGGTCATGTTATGAAATTTAAAATCAAAGATCCCGGAAGCGCATGCACTCACTTCATTGCTATGATCCTGGCTCTGTTTGCAGCAACACCGCTGCTTGCCAAAGCCGCCCGCACCGGACGTACCCATGTTGTAGCGCTGACTGTTTTTATTATCAGCATGGTTTTGCTCTACGCGGCAAGCACTATTTACCATACCTTGGATATTTCACCAAAAGTAAATAAATTACTTCGGAAAATCGATCATATGATGATATTCATTTTGATTGCCGGAAGCTATACCCCCGTATGTGCCATTGTCCTGGGCGATCAGATCGGCTGGACACTGCTGGCTCTGGTCTGGACCGTTGCGATCGTCGGAATCATCATCAACGCAGTCTGGATCAACTGTCCAAAATGGTTCTCATCCCTCATTTACATTGCTATGGGGTGGCTGTGTGTGCTGGCATTCGGCCGTATCGTAGAAGCGCTGCCGGAGAATGCGTTCAAGTGGCTGCTTGCCGGCGGTATCATTTACACAGCAGGCGGCATCATTTATGCACTGAAACTTCCAATTTTTAATTCAAAACATAAAAATTTCGGATCCCATGAGATTTTTCACCTGTTTGTAATGGGAGGAAGTATCTGCCACTATATTGTGATGTATGTCGTGGCGTAAAGCCGGATTCCTCAGGGATCAAGCTTACTATGATTGACATATTCCCCCATCGATAGTAAACTTGTAATAGTTTTTATATTACGAAGGAGGAATCCATCACATGCTTTTACTATTTCCCAAATGCCGCTCCTATATGTTCCTGGGTGCTGCAGTTGCCGTTGCTCTTTTTTCTTTTCTTGTAATGAAAGATTTTTCTCTTGCTGCCTGCCTGGTACTGATTTTTGGTCTCTTTGCTTCACGTTTTTTTGCAGAATTTATGGCACTGAAACAGCATCAAAAGATTCTCTCTATTCTTTATTACGGCAAGGACCCGGAAACATTTGCATCCGTTTATGAATCTCTTATTGCCGACAAAAAGCTGGTCGACAATGTTCGTTTCACCATGCAGTCTCATCTGGTCAACGCGTATATCGCTTCCGGCTCTTTTGACCGGGCGCTGGAGAGTCTGGATCATATGCCGCCGCTCGCTTCCGTAAATCAGGCCTACGGCAACTCTCTGATCGCAGGCAACCGCTGTCTCATCTACTGCATGCAGGACGATTTGGAGCAGGCAGAGAAATACTATGACGAATTTATCTCCTACGGTGAATCCATCACAAGAAAACAGAGCCGCATCTCCTATATTGAGTCCAAGACTGTCCTGACCATCCGCATCAAGATGCTGAAAGGTACCTGCAGCAAACAGGATGCTTATGATCTGAGAGAACGTCTGAAAGCACAGATTACACCATTCCAGAAAGCAGAGCTTCAGTATCTTCTGGGCAGAGTTTATCTGGTATTAAAAGACACTCATCTGGCTCAAAACAGTCTGAAAGAGGCTGCCAGTGCAGGAGATAAGCTGTACGCGGCAAGACGGGCAAAAGCCCTTTTATAAAATTTAAAAACCGGCGCTGGTCACGGACATTTCCAATCCGCAATCAGCGCCATTTTTTCTTTCCTCGTCAATTGTTTTATCGCCCACTCTCTCCGCATTGCTTCCTGTCTGGTTTCAAACACTTCATAATAAACCAGACAAACCGGACGTCGGCTCTTGGTATATTTCGCACCATTCCCGGCATTATGTGCCTGTACCCGCGCTTCCAGATGGTTTGTCCATCCGCAGTAAAGGCTTCCATCTGCACACTGTACCAGATAGGTGTAATTCCGTTCCTGTTCCATATGATTTCCTTCTTTCTAAACATTCGTACGCTCCGTCGCGGGAACCACAACCATATCGGAAAATCGATTTCACATACTCATCCACTCCCATAGTCGCTGCCGCAACATTTTTCATATCAGTAGTTTACACGAAATATGAGAAACCTTCAAGAGAAACCAAACGCTTCTGACCGCTCTTCCAGACATATATGTAGGCGGCAAACGCGCCTGCCAGTTCACGTCTGCCGCCCAGGTTTCCCTGATTTATAAAAAGCATCAGCTGAATGCGGGATGCTATACTTTAGTTTATACCTCATGGACCGAATTTGTGCCTCTTTACGGTCATCCTCTGGAAACTTCCTTTACTAAAATCAGGCAATCTCCTGGCTTTACGGTCTCAGACGTCAGATTATTGGTTGTCATAATGTTATCCACCGTCGTATGAAAACGCTTTGCGATCTTCCACAAATCATCTTCTTTTTGTACCAGATATCCCACAATACCAGGCATTTTCTGCAGTTTGCCGGTATCCAGCGGAGCGATCTGTGCGCTGCGTATCACACTCTGACGCATCGGCTGTAAAACCAGAATATCAAAGACAATCACAGCCTTGACCTCTGCCATTTCCCCGCCGACCATCACCGCCGTCAGCTGCTCCACACCGTGTTCCAGATACCAGATGCTATCCGGTGTGATACCTGGAACTTCTGCTTCGTAATGAAATGGGATCACTTCTCCGACAGACTGGACCGGCTGGCTGTCATCATCTGTCATATACAAAATCCTTATCTCCAGCACTCCGTCTAAAACCAACACTCCATCCACCGCAGTTGCCTCATCCAGCTTTACACAGCCGGTACTATGACAAATCTGTAAAACCCGCTTCTGGTCATCCAGATTTATTTTTTCTGCCACTTTACATCTTCCGGTATTCCGCATCAAAATCTGATCAAAATATGCATCTTCCGCTGTCACTTCCAGTTCCCGATTCATCGCATAAAGGTCACTCAAAAATTCCAGATCCTGTTCCTCATAAAGGCGGATGTCCAGTTCCATCACAGCGTCTACATCCAACTCCCTCATTTCCCCATCATAGTCCGGCTTTTCTTCTATACTGCGGTGAACCAGACGCACCGAAATCGCCGGAATCATTTCTTCTATCGCTCCGGACATTTCCACTTCCCCCGAAAATGGAATCGACTCTTCCAGCCATTGAATCATGGAATTTTCTCCTTCTCCTTCGTACACGACAAACACCAGCAGCATACCCTCCACATGAATCCGGCCATCCATCGGCCGCGTCGTCACGCCGGATAGCCGCATTTCCGTCCACAAGATACGGTCAATAGCAGGCTTACTTCCGGACAATGTGATTTCCTCTTTCATCCGATAAGTATCCTTTCTCCGAAGCGCAATCGCTGCCACGCTTACTGTTGATTTCTTCTTCTCAATCAGCGGCTCATCTGCTCCGTCATCCTGCACCGTTCCGACTTCCACGGCAGCTTCCGTATCAAATAAAGTTTCCACTTTTATTTCCAGAGTCACGATGGCTTTGATACTCAGTTTTCTGGAATTGATGATGCCTACGTCCAGATCTTCCATCTGCCAGGAAACACTCACATAATCTTTTTCTTCCAGCCCCGGTACATTAACGGTTTCCTCAAAAGGAATCATGCCGCCCAGAGTCTGAAGTCCTCCTTCTTCCTTTCGATACAATACATGAAAATCCATTTTTCCACGTATCTGCACACGCTCACTTTGAACTTTTACCGGCTCCAATGAAATATTGCCGGCATCCAAAATAATCTGAACAATATCACTCATGGTGTCGGGTACGATAAAATCATCATCCAGCGTAACCTGTGTGCTGATCTGATTTTTCCACCGATTCATATGTATATTCCGTTTGATTAATTCCAGCATAAAAAACACCCACCTTACTTTCCTTTCGGTCCCTGACAGAACCATCCTCTCAAGAAAGTTTATGTGGGTGTTTGTTCTTTTAGTACTCATCCAGGAAATGATGACGTTCTCCATTCTTTACATAACCAATACAGGCATCCAGATTGATATTCTCCACGCTTTTGAAAATATTCGTTTCAATATGAGGGTTGATCTGACGAAAACGGTTGATCAGTTCTTTCATTTCCTGACGTTTCGAAGAGTGAACTTCCTCCTCCAACGCTTTTTCCTGTGCGATTTTTTCCGTAAAACGGCAGGCACACTGCAAAAATCGAAGATTATTATACTCTTTCCATGCCAGAATATGTTCCTCTTTCACCAGATACAGCGGCCGGATCAGTTCCATTCCCTCAAAGTTTGTGCTGTGCAGTTTTGGCATCATGGTATTGACCTGAGCGCCATAAAGCATACTCATTAAAATAGTCTCAATCACATCATCATAATGATGTCCCAGAGCGATCTTATTGCAGCCTAATTCCCGCGCATTTGCATACAGATTTCCTCTGCGCATGCGAGCACAAAGATAACACGGAGAACCGCCTGCATCTACTACCGTTTCAAAAATATTGGATTCGAAAATATGGACCGGAATGTTCATCAGCTTCGCATTTTCTTCAATCAGCCGGCGGTTTGCCGCATGATATCCCGGATCCATCACAATGAATTTCAAACCGAATTCCATCTTTCCGTGACGCAGGATTTCCTGCATGCACTTGGCAAGAAGCATGGAATCTTTGCCTCCGGAAATGCAGACTGCAATGTTGTCACCTTCCTGAATCATGTCATACTCATTGAGTGCTTTGACAAACGGACGCCAGATTTCCTTTCGGAAACGCTTGATGATGCTGCGCTCGATTTCCTTGCAGCAATCAACCTTCTCACTGCTCATGCTCCGCCTCCTGCATGCCATCTTCCCGCTTATCCTGCACACCATGCTCCGTTCCGCCCTGTGCACCACGTACTGCCTTCAATTCTGCCCGCAGGCGTTCCATCTCATCTTCCATCTGACTCATGCGCTCTTCCATCCTGGCAATCAGTGACGGGTCGATTACTTTTGTTTCTTTCTTGACCGGTACACCGGCAACTTTAACCGGGCGCGCCGGTATACCAACTGCTGTTGTATCATTTTCCAACGGTTTCAGAAGAACTGCGTTTGCCGCAATCATACAGTTATCACCAACTTCAAACGCGCCCAAAATCTTGGCACCGGAACCTACAGTCACATTATTGCCCAGCGTTGGATGACGTTTGCCCTTGTTCAAACCTACACCACCCAGGGTAACCCCCTGATAAATGGTGCAGTTGTCGCCAACCACGGTAGTTTCACCAATGACCACGCCGCAGCCATGATCGATCAGGATCCCATGTCCCATCTCAGCACCCGGATGAATTTCAATCAGTGTAAAGAAACGTGATACCTGAGAAATCCAACGTGCTATAAAAAACATATTATGTTTGTAAAACCAGTGTGCAAAGCGATGGAAGATCAAAGCATGTACACCCTGATACAGCAGCAGCACTTCCAGCGCACTTCGTGCTGCCGGGTCGCGCTCCTGCACCGCTTTTACATCAAGCCATATATCTTTCAAAATCATTTTCCTGCCCTCTTTTTCATATTTTGATTGTATTATAATTTTCACCTATCATACCATATGAAGCAGAGGGAATACAAGTGTTACTTTTTATTGAAAAATTACAGGATTCTCCAGAGACTCTGTCAAAATCACAATATACGGATAAGATTTTTCCACACCGGTGGGTTCCCCTTTTTCCGGTCCTTCCAATTCCGTATCCACAACTATCGCATTTTCCGTCAGATAAAGGTCATCCACCTCAATACTGTAACCGCCCGTAGGCTGTTCTCCATAACCAACCACTATGTAAAGTCCTTTATCATTGCTGTAGGTCATTTTAAACGGTGCATTCTTTTTTTCAGCGATCAAATTTCTCAATTCTTCCGGAATATCCGCCTCACCAACAATCGTAAAATTCAGATCCCGCACCTTTTCATGATCTTCCCGCTCCACACTGCATCCCGTGAGAATCCGAACCAGCAAAACCCACGAAAATAAGCAAAAAACTACGATTCTCTTTTTATTCCATAAGTGTCTCATAACTAATAACAGCCTCCCCTGAATTCTAGATTATTACCAGTCTATGCATTCAGGAAAGGCAGTATGCATGCTCTTTTATTCCGTTTTCATTTCCCGTTCCCGCTTGTGCCGCTGACATCCGCCGCATCCGCAGTAGCTTTCTTTTCCATCACAAAGCTGGTAATCTCCGCCTTGAATTCTCAAACTCCGCCCTTCCACCAACGCATCTGCAACTTTTTTGCGGGCACTGGTATAAATCTGCTGCACCGTCGTGCGGGCAACCTTCATATATTCACCGCAAGCCTCCTGAGAAAAACCTTCCCGGTCAATCAGACGGATCGTTTCATATTCATCCACGGTCATCACAATTGCAGAATACTCTTTTCTTCCTCCAACCGGCATAAATTCCATCGTTTTCGGAAGACAGCAAACCTTCCTGCATTTTCTTGGTCTAGGCATGATATTCCCTCTCTTTATTCCAGATAATAAGTCATTGCAACCATCAGACAAAAGCCAGCCAGCAGTGCATAAGTCACACCATCAGCTTCACCGTGATGCGTTTCAGGAATCATCTCATCACTGATCACATACAGCATGGTTCCGCCTGCAAATGCCAATGCAAACGGAAGGATCGTATTAGAAACGCTGACTGCAAAATAACCTAAAAGCGTTCCAATCACTTCCACAATTCCGGTTGCCATCGCCGCAGCAAACGTGCGTTTATGACTGATTCCTGCCGCCAGCATCGGGGCAATGATCACCATGCCTTCCGGAATATTCTGAAGAGCAATACCTGCTGCGATCGTCATTGCCTCCGCCACATTTCCGGTGCCAAATCCGACACCGGCAGCAATACCTTCCGGCAGATTATGAATGGCAATTGCCATAACAAACAATAAAACCTTGTTTAGCTTGTCCGTGCTGCCCGGATGTCCTTCCTGCTCCACTCCCGCCAGACGATGAAGATGCGGCACCAGCTTGTCCATCAGATTCAGGCAATATGCTCCGGCGAAAATTCCAATCACGGTCGTCGGAACCGCCAATCCCCCATGACCATACTCCAGTGACGGCAAAATCAGCCCCAACACTGCTGCTGCCAGCATGACACCTGCTGCAAATGCCAATACGAGATCACTGAACTTATGAGAAATATTCTTAAAAACAAAACCCAAAACCGCTCCGATGATCGTTGCACCACCAACACCAAGAGCCGTCAAACATACCATCTGCATGCGTCGCTTTCCCCCTTATTCTTTACAGATTTTTTCCTGTGTAATCGCAGCATCAGCGCTCTAATTGCCCATGATAATCCAGAATTCCGCCAATATTTTCCACTTTCGTATATCCCATCTGTTTCATAGCTGCCACAGCCCGTCCGCTTCTGGAACCACTTCTGCAATATACAAACAATGGCACCTGTTTCTCCGGCACTACCTCTGTCACACACTCAATCGCCTGCAGCGCCACATTTTTGCTTCCCGGAATATGCCCTTCCCTGTACTCATCCGGGGTACGCACATCCAGAAGTACGGCTCCCGGTGTTGCCCGGAAACGTTCCACTGCTGCATCCAACGATTCTTCCTCTCCCTGTTCTTTCTTTATAAAATCAAATAAACTCATGGTAAAATCCTCCTGTTTCTTCTTATCGACAGTATAACACAGTTTTTATGATTCGTAAACCAAAATCAGGAATCATTACTATTTTATAAAAAGCGTGAAAAGACTTTTTATCTTTCCACGCTTTTATCGTTGATCTTATATAACGGTTCAGTCAGATATTTCACTATTCTTTGCTCTTTTTGCCAGTTTCTTCACAGAACTGATCTGACCCACAATCATCGTTGCAATAACCAGAAGCAGCACCAGTGAAATCGGGTGCTTCACAATATCCAGTAAAAATGCCGGAATACTATTTCCTGCCATCGACACTGCACGTCGATAATTCTGCTCCAGAAGTGAACTTAAAATAACACCAAGCACCACAGGTCCCAACGGCATTTTGTAGACCTTAAACAGATATCCGACAACGCCAAATCCCAGCATCCAGTACACATCCATGATATTATTATTGATGGAATATGCACCAACAACCGATAAGATAATGATTGCAGGCATCAAAATCTGCTTCGGAATTTCTACGATTTTGGCAAATAATTTAATACCCATAAATCCAAAAATCAGCAGGAAAATATTTGCAATCAGCATGCCGCTGACCATCAGCCAGAAAATATCCGGGCGTTCTCTCATAAACATTGGTCCCGGTTTCAGACCATGTATATAAAGAGCTCCGATAATGATTGCCGTCACCGCATCCCCAGGAATTCCCAGAGTCAGCATCGGAATATAAGCACCGCCAATTGCTGCATTATTAGCACTTTCCGGAGCCACCAGACCTTCCAGCGCTCCCTGACCAAACGGTACTTCTGGATTCTTAACCGTGCGTTTTGCGTGATCATACGCAAGCAGCGCTGCCAGATCTCCTCCGGTGCCCGGAAGTGCACCTACAAGCACGCCCATCAGAGAAGTCCGGAAAGAAAGAGGAAGATATTTGAACACATCCTTCCACTCCGGGATGATCTTATCCACCTTCTGTTTGACCGGATAGACGGACAGATCTCGAAGCTGATATAATGCCTCTGACATACCAAAAAGTCCGATCATGGCAACAATATAGCTGACACCATTCATCAAGTATACATTTCCAAATGTAAACCGCGGCTGACCAGTTACCATATCAATGCCGATCATTCCAATAAATACGCCAATCGCTGCGGAAAAGATTCCTCTCGCCGCCGATTCGCAGCCAAGGCTTCCCACCAGCATCAGACCCATGATCGCCAGAAGCAGATAGTCTCTTGGAGCAAATGCAAGAGCGAAGGAAGATACCGCAGGGGCACCAAGACCGAGTACCAGAGTTCCGATCACACCGCCCAAAAAGGACTGGATAACGGTGGTTCCGATCGCTCTTCCTGCCTCACCTTTTTGTGCCAGCGGATAGCCGTCAAAAGTAGTTGCAACTGCTGCAGGGGCACCCGGAATATTCAGCAAAATAGCGGAACGGGATCCTCCGTAAACACCACCTATGTTGATACCGATCATCAATGCGATTGCCGGAAGCATATCCCAGGAAAAAGTAAAAGAAATCAACAGGGACACTGCCATCGTAACGGACAGACCCGGAATCGCGCCGATATAAATACCGGCAAATGTGCCGATTCCAAGAAAGAACAGCAGGATCGGCTGGGTAAATGGTAGTAAAAGATTCGATAAAACGTCCATACGATCCTCCTTTTATGGCAATACCACATGAAAAATAAACTGGAAAATAATCATAATCCCTGCCACAATTCCCGCCGATATCAGCACACAATGGCTCCATTTTCCTGCTTTTAGCAGCATCATGATCAGGAATAAAAATGCTGCCGTTGCAATCATAAATCCAACATACGGAAGCATTACTGCATAAACTACGATCAGCAGCATTACCGGTGCCATCTTATCCGGAAAAAGGAATCGCAGCGTTTTCATGAAACGATTTTCTTTTTCTTCTTCCGCAAAAGAAGGGGAGAGACATTTCATCTCTCCCACCATAACCAGCGATGACAGCACCATAACGGACGAAGCCGCAAGCGGAAAAGTACCTTGTGTTGCCACGCCGGGATTTTCCAAAAAGAGCAGCAGCGCTGCGGCAAATGCCAGCAGACTGACTACCAGGAGCGTGTATGCACATGCCATTTCCCCTTTAATCATTTGTCTTGGTTTCATCACTCAAACATCCTTACTTCTAAATTATTCACAACTGCTCTTCTTTTTGCCTGGAGCAGTTTCTTTTATTCCGGTTTCTTAATGCCAAATTCTTCCGGAGATTTCTGCGCTGCACCAGCCTCATAAAGCAGCCAGGAAGTTGTGCTTCTGTAATTATCTACAAACTCTCTGGCATCCTGTGCAGATAAATTAACCGGGATGGTACCAAGATTCTCAAGCATAGAGGTAATCTCTTCCTTCTGCATAACGGTGTCAAAATGCTCAGTCAGATAATCGACAATTTCCTGAGGAGTATCTTCTCGAACGAATGCGCCATAGAACGGTCCCCACGGCATATACTTGTCATATTCCGGATATGCATCGGTGATCACCGGAATATCGGTCAAACCTTCTGCAGTCAGAGGTGAATCATACATAACAGCCAGCGGTTTTACCTCTCCTGCACGAATCTGCTCTGCACATGCAGATACGGTAACGATGGTATAATCTACATGACCGCCCATCAGTGCAGTGATACACGGACCCTCGCCGTCAAATACAACGGTGTTTGCCTTGGTTCCATTTACATTTTCCATCATGGAGACAAGAACCTGCGGAAGTCCTCCAGGACCGGTGGTTGCTGCATTTATCTTGCCAGGATTTGCAAGAAGTGCATCTACCAGATCATTGATGGTATTGTACTCAGAATCTTTATTAACAACAACAACACCTGCACTGGTGCAGAAAATATTGATCGGGATAAAGTTAGAATAATCCAGTTCTGATGTACCCATAACCTTTGCAACCTGTGGATTCTCAGCGCCAAACAGGATATTGTAGCCATCAGCCGGCTGATCATATACATACTGCATGGAAATACCGCCTGCCGCACCTGCGCGGTTAGTCAAAACAATGGTGGTTCCCATGTCTTCCTGCAGATATGGCGTAATACCACGAGTTACGTTGTCACACGCACCGCCTGCTGCCCACATGATCGCACCCTGAAGATCTTTCTTCGGGAAATCAAGCTCTGCCGCTGCCTCGGTTGTCTCCGCTGCGCTGGTGTCTGCTGCACTTTCTGCTGCTGCCTCAGTTTCTGCTTTTGCTGCCTCAGTTGTCTCAGTGCTCTTGCTGCCGCCGCATCCAGTCATGGTCATAGCCATCATTACAGTTGCCATAGCCAGGCTGATCAATCTTTGTTTTTTCATAATAACTATCCTCTTTTACGATTTAATTTTTCGCAGTTTAACGCTTTAAACTGTAACTGCAATCATTTTAATTATACTCATTTTTGAAAATTTGTAAAGAGGATAGAAAAGAAATGTAAAATATTTCTTTCTATGTTAAAATACCTTTAACTGCATCACAGCGGGGACAGAGAATCATTTGTCTCGGGCATCATAATACAAAGGGGAAAATAACATGACAGAAAGAGAAATTTGCATTGAACAAGAGAAACATCTGAAATTTAAAAGTTTTAATCGCGATGACGCATTTCGCCTCGGCTCCATGTTGTACGAAGAATGCAAAGCGATGAACCGTCCATTTGGCATTCGCATCACAGTCAACGATCTGGTTGTATTCCAATTTATGCCACAGGGCTCAACCAAAAATCATGTTCGTTGGATGGAACGAAAACACAACATGGTCATGGCAAGAGGTACCAGTTCTGAATTGGCACGGCTGGACCGGGAGCATGACGGCAGAGATATGGCCAACATGTGTATGGATCCGTTTGAAATGTCAATTTTTGGCGGCGGATTTCCAATTGTGCTGGAAGACAGCGATCTGATCGGGTCCGTATGTATTTCCGGGCTTGCCGGTTGGGAAGATCATGCAGTAATCGTAAAAGTATTGGAAAAATTTCTGGGGAAATAAGGAATAACTTCGATGGGCAATGGCGGGGAGCTATCATTCAGCTCCCCGGTTTGCTCTCCCTGCTGCAGATTGCCAAACGATGCTGATATTTCTCCTTTGTCGCCAGCCCGCATCCTTATCTTATGCAGAGGGGCATACAATTATACCGCATCATATTCCCTTGATTCTTGGTATGCGCTGCTATAAATACTCAATACTAAAAATTAGCCATTTAATCAAAAAACGCCTCTGTGGTGACTTTTATAAAAAAGGGCTGCCTCCCGGAATTTATTAACAGCCGGAGATAAATAGGTATCTCTCTTCCAAACCATATAAATCGTCCGAATAAAATTCAGGTTTATTCTCAAGTAAAATCATGAGAAGAAAGAATGGTCTTTCCCTTCATGATAAAGCTAGTCGGGTGTTTTATAACCCAGGCTTTGGTGTGGGCGTTTATTGTTATAAAACTCCATATATTCCCGGATCCCTTTTCGTGCTTCCCGGGGATAACGGTAATCTTTCAGGTAAATATCTTCATATTTCAGACTTCGCCAGAACCGTTCTATGAAATGTTATCATACGCGCGTCCCCGATGATCCATGCTGATTTTTGAACCTGCCTCCAGAAAGAGTTCCGTATATCTTGGGCTGGTAAAATGACTTCCCTGATCACTGTTCATTATTTCAGGCACAGAACTTCCAAGTGCCTTTTTACAGGTCTCCAGAACAAAGGTGATTTCCAAAGTATCATCTATCTCCCAGGCCAGAACATACCGGGAATACCAGTCTATAATAGCAGTGAGATAAAGCCAGCTCTTTTGTATGAGAATGTAAGTAATATCAATGCTCCAAATATGATCCGGAAAGACAGCCTGTATCCCATTGAGAAGATAGGGATATACCTGATTGACAGGGTTCGCTTTACTGGTATTTTGCCTGGGATAAACGGCTTGTATCCCCATTGCCTGCATTCTGGAAAGCACTGTTTTTTTATCCACATGAAAACCATAATAGCTGTTCAGCCATGCTATGATACGGCGATATCCAAATTCAGGATGCTTTGTGTAGGTTAATCAATCATCGAAATTCTTTCATTCCGATGGAAATTAGATTCCAGATTTTTTTCATCCACTCGTACTGAGCAGTAAGTTTACCGATTTGTGTATATAGTTCTTCAATTTATACTTCATACTTAGCCTGCTTCCGCATTTTAGCATTTTCATTTTCAAAAAGCAGCTGTAAATTATTGGAAGCTTCTGTCTTCCAGCGGGTAAGCATATTAGGATGAACGTTATTTTCTGATGCAATTTCATTGAGCAGGCGTTCACCCTTGAAGACTTCCATGAACTTACGGAATGCCGTGATTGGAATCTTCTCCGCTTTTCTCAGGTTCGATTCATTAGAATTCAAAAAATTACGAATATCCTCATCAATTTTTCCATTGTTTACAAGATGGTTGTAATGCCCTCTTTTATTTAAATAAATGTCAATGAGGGACTGTCTTGGACAATCAGGATCCTTATAGTCTTCAATTAAGGCAAATTTCATGTTTTCAGATTGCTCATTCATCATATTGCGCGCCCCTCCATATCATTTGCACGCGTACATTCATTAGTTTTGCGTCTCGATGCCCCGAAATATGGCATTTCTGCAAGAATGATTTACGTCTTTATATACTGTCATGGTATCCTGCATCAATGAGGATGATTATTATGTTACCTTTCGTGTGTTTCGTCATTCATGATTCAGGATTGATAAAAATCAGGATTTGTGCTATAT